>JAICIG010000186.1 GCA_025924495.1 Pirellulales bacterium
GGCGTTCTTCGTGCCGGTTTCGACCAGGCACATGCGACAACTGGCGACCACGGCCAAACCGGCGTGCCAACAGTAATGCGGGATTTCGACGCCCGCGCGCTTGGCCGCCTGAATGCCGTTGAGGCGTTCGGAATCGCCGATCTCGACTTCTTGTCCGTCTACAATAACCTTGGCCATGCCATCTCCCAGGGCCTAATGGTGCGAATGCGCCGAAGGCCACCACGGCGGCTGCACGGGACTGAGTTGCGTCACGCTCTTGCGATAGTCGAGCGACTCGACCGCCTCGACGGCGCTATAGCCCGACGGATTCGTGCGCTTGATGTAGTCCTCGAACTCGCCGCGAAACTTGCGAATTGCATTCTTGATCGGCCAGGCGGCGCCATCCGCCAGGCCGCAGATCGTCGTGCCCGGCATGATGCCGATTGAATCGCCAATCTCGAGCAGTAAATCCAAGTCTTTCAGGCGACCTTTGCCCGCCTTGATCCGCTCGAGCATTTCGACCGACCAGCGAGTTCCTTCGCGGCACGGCGTGCATTGCCCGCAGCTTTCGTGAGCGAAGAAGCGGCAACTATTGTGCAGGAAGTCGACAATGCTAACCGTCTCGTCGAGCACGACCACGGCTGCCGTTCCTAGCCCCAAGCAGCCGACCTTGCCGGGGCCGTTGAAATCGAGCTTGGTGTCGAACTCGGACTCGGTGAGCAAACCCATGCTAATGCCGCCGGGAATGGCCGCCTTGGCTTTGCGGCCTTTCCAAACGCCGCCGCCATAATGATCGACCAGCTCTCGGCACGTGATGCCCAAGGGCGCTTCGTAGCAGCCCGGCTTGTTGACGTGGCCGCTGAGGCAGTAGAGCTTGGGGCCGTAGCTGCCGGGATCGCGAGGATTGTTCGGATCGGACGGCACGCCAATCGACTTGAACCAATCGGCGCCGCGATTGGCAATGTGCGTCACGCAGGCCACCGTCTCAATGTTGTTAACGACGGTCGGCTTGCGGAACACGCCCTCGACGGCGGGAAACGGCGGCTTGATTCGCGGCCAGGCGCGTTTGCCTTCCAGGCTTTCGATCAGGCCGGTCTCTTCGCCGCAGATATAGGCCGCGGCGCCGCGGTGCATGTAAATATCGAGCGAGAACTCGCTGCCTTGAATGTTCTTACCCAAGAGCCCCGAAGCATAGCACTCGTCGATCGCCCCCTGCATTCGCTCCAGCGACAGCGGATACTCATAGCGCAAATAGACGTAGGCGGTCGTGGCCCGGGTGGCGTAGCAACTGAGAATGATGCCTTCGATCACCTGGTGCGGATCTTGTTCCATCAGGATCCGGTTGTTGAAGGTGCCGGGCTCGCTCTCGTCGGCGTTGATGCACATATAGATGGGGCCCGGATGGTCCTTCGGCAAGAAGGTCCATTTCAACCCGGTCGGAAAGCCCGCCCCGCCGCGGCCGCGCAAGTTGCTCGACTTGACTACGTCGATCAACTGCACCGGAGTCATTTCTTTGAGCACTTTGCGCAGCGCCTGGTAACCGCCGGTCGATTCGTAGACGCGCAGCGTATGGCTGTCGGCTTTGTTGATATTCGCCAGAAGAACCGGTTCGAAGTCTGCCAAAGCGCTACCCTAACGATTCCAGGAACTTGTCGGCCTTGGCCGGCGTCAAGTCTTTGTGCAACGTCTTATCGACCAACATGCAAGGCGCGAAGTCGCAGGCGCCGAGGCATTCGCCGAACTCGAGCGTAAGCTTGCCGTCGGCCGTGGTGTCGCCGGGATGAATGCCTAATTTGCTGCACATGTGGTCCAGCACTTCCTCGCCGCCGCGCAACGCGCAGGCGATCGAGCGGCAAACCCAGGCGCGGCGCTCGCCGTGCGGCTCGTCCTGCTTAAAAAAACCATAGAAGCTCAGCGTGTCTTGCACCTCGGCCGGAGCGAGCCCCAACAGCTCGGCCACTTCAACGACCGCCTGCAGCGGCACGTAACGCAAACGCTCATTAACGATATGCAAAGCCGGCAGCGTCACGGCTTGGCGCGTCGGGTAGCGCGGAAAGTACGCCTTGATGGCCTCGATCATTTCGTCGGTCAGAATGCGCTCGGCGGCGGCCATCGTCTATCGGTCCAGCTCGGCTGCAATGATGTTCAAACTTCCCAACACGGCAACGACATCGGAGAGCGTATGCCCCTTGATCAAGTAAGGGAACAACGCGAAATGAATGTACGAAGGGGGACGGCATCGAGCGCGGTACGCCACATCGCTGCCGTCGCCAACGACATAGAAGCCCAGCTCGCCATTCGGGCTTTCGATCGCCGCATACGCTTCTTCGTGCGGCGTCTCGAAGCCGCGGTTGCTCATCGCCAATTCGAAGTGCGAGATCGTGCCTTCGATTGTCGAATACACCTGCCGCTTGGTCGGCAGCGTGGTGCGCTGTTCGATGCCGACGTCCACCGGACCCGGGGGGAGATTCTCGATCGCCTGCTGGACGATCTTCAGGCTTTCCCACATTTCGGCCATCCGCACCAGATAGCGCGCATAGCAATCGCCCGCCGTGGCACACGGAACCTTGAAATCGAAGTCGGCATACGCCAGATAAGGTTCGTCCTTGCGCAAGTCTCGCGTGACGCCGCTGGCTCGGGCAATCGGCCCGGTAGCGCTGCGGTTATTCGCCTCTTCCTTGGTCAGAATGCCGACCCCTTTCGTGCGATCGACGAAGATGCGATTGCGATTGAGCAGCCGTTCCATGTCGTCGAGCGTCTTCGGGAACGTGCGGCAGAAGGCGCGGACTTTTTCGATGAAGATCGGCGTTGCGTCGTACATCAAACCGCCGACGCGCGTATAGCTGTTCGTGAAGCGGGCGCCGCAGACCGTCTCGAAGATATCGTAGATGTCTTCGCGCCGGTTGAAGGCATACAAAAAGAAGGTGAAGGCGCCGGTATCGAGACCGACGGCGCCGTTGCAAAGCAAGTGATCGCTGATTCGCGCCAACTCCGACACAATCACGCGAATGTACTTGCAGCGCTGAGTGAGTTCGATGCCCAGCAGCTTCTCGACTGCGCCGTGCCAGGCCACATTGTTGGCCATCGGCGAGATGTAGTTCATCCGATCGGTGATCGTGACGTACTGGTTGTAATCGAGGCTCTCGCCGAGTTTCTCGAAGCCCGAGTGCAGATAACCAATGTCGGGCATCGCTTCGACGACGCGCTCGCCGTCGAGCTTGAGCACGATCCGCAACGTCGTGTGCGTGGCGGGATGCTGCGGTCCGAAGTTCAGCGTCCACAGGTAATCCTGCGGCTCGTCGTGCGAAATGTCGTGCGTCTGCAGCGTGGAAGGCGTGAGCGGCATGGCTTAACTCCGGCTCCGCGTCAGGACCGGGAGATTGTGCCGTTCGCCCCGGCCCTGCACCGGATAATCCTTGCGAAGCGGATGGGCCTCGAAGCCCTCGGGCAACAGAATACGGCGATGATCGGGGTGGCCGTCGAAGATGATTCCGAACATGTCCCAGACCTCGCGTTCCATCCAATTGGCCCCTTCCCACAACGGCACGGCCGAAGGGACGGTCAGGTCGGGTTCGTTCAAGAACACGCGGATCGTGATCCGTTCATTCGTCGTCGTCGAGGCCAGCAGATAGACCAACCCGAAGCGATCGACGGCGTCGCGGTAGTTGAGATAGTCGACGCAGGTAATGTCGACCAGCAAGTCAAAACCGAATTGATCGCGCAAGAGCTTAAGCGACGCCTGCAGCGATTCGCGCGGCACGACGACGCGCGTCTCGCCGCGAAACTCGCTAGAGCGAGCCTCCGGCACGGCGGCCGTCAATTGGCTAAGCGTTTCGGGGCGAATCATGGACGACCTTCAATTCCTTCTTGCTCTTGTCGCGGCTTAATGCGACCGGCCGAGTTCGGGAACCGCGATCACAGGCAACTCGACAAGCGCTCGCTTAGGCCTTTGCCGCGAGGGCAATTCAAACTCCTTGCCTGTCACCGTGCCTTCGAGCTGAATCTTGTCCTGCAAATCGATAATCGCCTGAATCAATTGCTCGGGCCGGGGCGGACAACCAGGGACATACATATCGACGGGCAGAAAACGATCTATCCCTTGCACCACCGAATACGTGTCGAACACGCCGCCTGTCGACGCGCAGGCGCCCATCGAGATGCACCATTTTGGCTCGAGCATCTGCTGCCAGATGCGCTGCAATACGGGCATCATCTTCATGACGACCCGACCGGCAACAATCATCAGGTCGCATTGACGAGGACTGAAGCGAAAGACCTCGGCGCCAAAGCGAGCCAAGTCGTGACGGCTCGCCCCGGTCGCCATCAGTTCAATGCCGCAACAGGCCGTCGCGAATGGCATCGGCCACAAGCTGTTCTTGCGGCACCAACTTGCCAATTCGTCGAGCTTGCTGACCACTACGTTTTCGGGCAGATCTATCGCCATCGAAACACCCCCTTGCGCCATGCGTAGACGAAACCTAACGCCAAGAGCGCAATGAATAACATCGCCTCGCCGAATACCAGGCCGCGGCTGCTGACAATCCCCGCTTGGACTGCAGCGTCGATGCCCGCCGGATTGCGGCTGGCAACCGCCCAGGGATAGAGGAACAGCACTTCGACGTCGAACACCAGAAACGCGATGGCCACCAGGTGAAACTGCACGTCGAAACGGCGTCGCGTATCGTGAATCGGATCCATGCCGCTTTCGTACGGCATCTGCTTGACCGCACCGGTCCGGTGGGGACCGAACGCCCGAGAGACGGCAATCAACCCAGCCGCCAAGCCGGTCGCGCAGACAATAAAAAGCAAAATCGGTAACGTCTCGATTTGCATAAATCTTTGCCGAAATGTGGCTTACCGAGAACTGGCCGCCACTTTGTGAATCGTTTCACAAGGCAGTGCCAAAAGAAAACCCGACTGCTTGTCGAGTTCGGGTAGCATCCTATCGGCTTGTCGAAAGTCGGTCAAGCGGCCGGTTTTGAGCCGGTTTGGACCGCAACGAGCGCATAAAAAACCCTTCGCAGGCGGGGCAGGTACCTACGAAGGGCGTTGTGGGAGTTGCCTCCCACATGACTTATTCTCGCAGCGAATCGGATCGCCGCAACTGCACCTCCGGGGGGACGCTGTTTTTTTGCGAGCCGGTTTTCCCCCGAGGCCGTTTCGGAGGTCGATTTGGCCGTTACAATTGCGTCCGCACGCTCCGATTAAGGCTGTGCGCCCATGGCGCAGCGGCCGCCCCGCGCACTCGCCCCACTCCATCCTGCCACGCTCAGCAAGGAATTGCACCCCATGGCGCTCGATCTCGTACAGACTCTCAGCGACCTTGTCGCCACCCCCAGCGTGAATCCGATGGGGCGAGATGTTTCGGGTCCTGAGTTCTTTGAATATCGCATGACTGAATATCTCGAGCGATTATTCGATCGCTTGGGCTTGCCCTGGGAGCGGCAAGTGATTGAACCCAAGCGAGAGAACATTATCGCTCGGCTCGATGGCGACGTGCCTGCAACGGAAGGAGGGGCCCTGTTGCTGTTGGAAGCGCATCAGGACACGGTGCCCGTCGATGGCATGACGATCGAGCCCTGGACGCCCGTGGTGCGCGACGGGCGAATCTACGGCCGCGGCGCTTGCGATATTAAAGGCGGCATGACGGCCATGCTGGTCGCCGTCTCGCGATTGGCGGAAGAGCGGCCGAAAGGAATGCCCACGGTGCTGATGGCATGCACGGTAAATGAGGAGCACGGCTACAGCGGCGCTCTGGAATTGGCGCAATTGTGGCAACCGGGCGCCCGTTCCATCGCCCCGCGACAACCTGATGCCGCGATCATCGCCGAACCGACGAACCTGCAAGTGGTCATCGCCCATAAAGGCGCCGTCCGTTGGCGATGCAAAACCCACGGCCGAGCCGCACACAGCTCGCAGCCACATTTAGGCGACAACGCCGTCTACAAAATGGCCCGCGTGCTTTCGGCGCTGGAAGCCTATGCTAAGCATGTTGGCGAACACATACCCAAGCATCGCTTGTGCGGCCCCACCACATTGAGCGTGGGCACCATCCGCGGCGGTCTCAGCGTGAACACCGTGCCCGACGTTTGCGCCATCGAAATTGATCGCCGCTTGCTGCCCGGCGAAAAGGCGATGGACGCGTACCAGCAAGTGATCGAGTTCGTGAAAGGCTATCCAGGGATCGACTTTGACGTTGAGCACGAAACGCCGTACTTAAAAGGCGAGGCGCTTTCCGACGACCACAACGGCGCGTTGGCCGACCGCTTATCGAAGGTGGTGAAAGAGCTCTTCGGCTGCGGCGACAAGGTGGGAGTGCCCTACGGAACGAACGCTTCGAAGATCGCCTCGACCGGCATTCCCTCGGTGGTGTTTGGCCCCGGCTCGATAGACCAGGCTCACACGGCCGACGAATGGCTCTCGATCGACGAGTTGACGAAGGCCAGCGAAGCGCTGTTCCAGTTCATTCGCCGCGGCGCCTAGCCTGGTCAGGCCATGGGATCTCGGGGCCCCGCACGGGGTGCTGGAGAGATCGGGAGACATCTGACCCGCCCGTGACTGCGGCAAAGCTCAATGCTCGCGACGTCAGCGACCCGAGAGCGTTCAGCCACACCTGCCGCCCGCAGGTGAAACCAGGTGGTTTCAAGAATGGACTGTCTCGGCCAGATGAGGCGCCGGCCGAGTGGAACGCAACGGCAACTCGGCTTCCGAGGGCTGCGGCTCGCACGTCGGCACCTGCATGCAATCCAGCGCGGTGAGCTGTCCCGACTGGTTCCACAACATGCCGTGACATTCAACGACATGTTCCGCATATTCCTGATTGTTCTCGACCAGCACGCGATGGAGCTTGCGTAAGTTGTAGTGCGGCACCGCCGGATACAGATGGTGCGTCAGGTGAATATCCTGACCGTAAATGAACATCGCCCAGCGAATGACTGGATTGCAGAAGATGACGCGGCTATTGGTCAGCTTCCCATCATCAGCATTGGCATGCTGATACAGATCGCGAAGCAGCATGTAGTAAGGGAAGCTCGTGAACAGCGGCAAGATCCAGAGCAGCCAGAAGTAGACGCCCCACTCGACGCCCGTCAGGGAATAAGCCCAGGCGAGCGAAGTCTCGAGCAACGTGATCCAACCGAGCCTAAATGCACTGGTGAACTTGCTGGAGTACACCGGTTTCATGTCGGACTGAAAGAACCAGTCGTCCGGCAGCAGATAGATCGCCGCCACGGCAGCCGCCATCAAGAGCACCGGCGCCACCAGCAACTGCGTACGGGTGCCAAAATAGCTCAGAGAGCCGATGACGGCGACCATGATGGCCACATAGGCCATGCCCAGCAGGCTCGTCAGGCGAAAGGGGCCGACGCGCCCGCGTGGGTTCTTATTGAGCGATTTCTGATACGGATTGATGCTGTTGCCAAGCGTGGTGATGTAAATGTTATCCCACATGTACCGCAACAAAGTCGGCGGCCAGAAGATGCGGGCGAAAAAATTCGAGACGAATTCCCCGCGAGTCATCGGAAACGAGTCCATCATGCGGGTCTTGCCCATATTGAGCAATTCCGGGTCGCGCTGCCAATCGTTCGTATATTCGTGGTGCCCCAGGTGGATCAGCCGGTATTGAGCCGTCGTGCAAAACAAGGGGAACATGCATAAGACATCGGAGACCAATTCGTTCCAGAATCGATTTTTCAGCAGGATATAGTGCGCCCCCTCGTGCGCCAGCCCCGCGAAGCGATGTTGCACGGCCCCCACCAGCAACACGGCCAAACCGACCACGGGAATGTTCCAGGCCCATGACAATCCCCAGCTGCTGCGCATGTGGCAGAAGCCCGCGGCCCCCACCAACACGGCAATCAGCGTGAGGTAGTCCGCCAGTAGATAGAAGAGGTTCGTGTAGTTATCCAGGTATCTCAGCGGCAGAATCAGCGCGTTGAGTTCGCGGCTATTCAGCGTCTTGCCCAGTTGTTTCGCTCGCATCAGCAGTTACTCGCAAGTCCGTTTCATAGCGGCTGGACCGATCCCGCCCCCGTGGCTTGCGCGAACGGGGTGCAGCAGAATTCAAAGGGCTATGGTTAACAGAAGGCCCGGATCTCGAATCGGCGGACAACCGTGCGGTCAGCCTAATCGGCAATGACTACGCATACGATATACACTACGCATCCTAACAATGGCAACCATGCGCCCCCCGGCTGCGCACCCCCTATGGGGAGGCAAGGCACGCCGAACGTGGCCTCGGCCGTTTTTGCATCATCGGGCAATGCGACTGCAAGTCGTTAGCCTGAACTAAAAAAGCGCGACGCCTTCCCACGCTTTCGTGTGGCAAGGCGTCACCCGGGCATTGCTCAGTTTTTTTTCGGCAAGGCCTCAGGAGCCAGCCCTCGAGGCGAGACCGAAACGATCAGAACGTGTCGAGAATGAAGTGGTGGCCGTAGTGATAACGGCGATTCTGGGGATAGTAGTTTTGCCACTTCCTGTTGTAGACCGGAATCCGCATCTCGGGCGGATAGCGGTAGTACAGGCTCTCCGACGAGCGGTAATAGTCGGCGCTCCAGAAATTCTGCGGATAAAACACGTACGGATAATGGTAAAACCGCTCCCAATCCTGGGTGTTGTAGCTGTGGCCCCACTGGCGGTTGAAAGCCTGCTGGGCGCTTGCCTGCTCGGCGGGCATCGCGGCCCAGAGCGCTGTGGCGCATAGCAAAGCCATAGTGATCCGGCGGATCATGAATTCCCCCCTCACAGAACAGGCGTGGTACGGGTGCAAAGCAGAAGTCGTTCTCGGTGCGGACCGGAGCGACGCGGGCAAGGCTAGGGTCGGTTCAATGCCTGGTTGGGCCCGGCGGAAAGCGGCACTCGCCTCCTCCCGGACGGGGGCGCGGCATTTCTGCCGCGAAAACCTCGGCATTTACTGCATCGGCAAGCCGGCCATCGGGCATTGAGGGAATATCCCGTACAGCCGCTATACGCCTTAAAACTATTTCGGCAATTTGCCTTCGGCGAGTTCCCGGTCCCATTCTTCCATCAACGGCCAATCGATGGCGCAAGTGCCAAAATCGGCCATGTGCAGGTAACTCTCGAGCCGTGCGATCGTGCGGTCGAGCAGCAAGTCGTCCTTGCGGAAGATAGGGCCGTGACTGGGCAATAGCCACTCCACGTTGCTGGCCCGGATGCGGCGCAGCGACTTAATGAAGGCCGGGATATTGCTGCCATGATGGGCGTCGATCGCCCCCACGCAGCCATCGCGATAAATGTTGTCGCCGCTGAACAACAGATTATCCAGGCGAAACGACAACTGACTGTCCGTGTGTCCAGGCGTGTGCCAGACTTCCAGTTCCAGGCCGCCAACTTGAATCGTGTCGCCGTCGTCGACAAAAGCGTCGATCTTCACCGCCGGCATATCGAGATGAATATTTTGCGCGGTCACCTCGGCAAACGTTTTGATCCGGTCGCCGGCGGCCAGCGGTTCGGCCGCCAGCGGATGGCCGGTGACGGGCGCCTTGAGCAATTGCTTGGCTTTGGCCAGCCCTTGAATATGGTCGACGTCGGCGTGCGTTGCGATCAGGGTCTTGCAGTTCGACAATGGAAAATCGAGCTGCCGCACCATCTCCACGATTTCTTCGACGGTTTCGTCAAAACCGATGTCGATCAACAACCACTCGGGACCGTCGAAAACCAGGTAGACATTACAACCCAGACGTTCTCCGGCCTGGTAATTGACTTCAATGACATGGGGGAAGACGGGCTTCCGCTCCAACATAGTCCGATCCTTCCCTTGACTGGCTCATCCGGCGATCGCCTGGCATGCGGCTGGGTCCTGTCGCCGAGACGCTGAGATTTTAGGTTGCCCGTCTCGCGACGACAAGAAGCGGGGCGCAAGCGGCAAATTCGGAGGCGTCGCCACTGATCGCGCCAAGTCAGCCGGCGCCATGATCGGCCGCCTTTTCAGCCGCCACAATGGCGGCCAAGCCTTCTCGATACGAAGGGTACGCCAGCGAGACTTGCAATTCCGCGAGCATCCGCGCGTTGCAGATCCGCTTGTCGGCCGCAGCTCGTGCTGCGCGAGAGTCTTCCGTGCCGGGTTGCAAGAAATGAGGCGGGGGCACGCCAAGCAAGCGCGCCAGTTCGGCGTAATATTCTTGCCGACGAACAGGGCGCCCGTCGGAGACAAGATAGCGACGAGGCAAATCAACCGCCGCGCCGGCGGCGGTTAGAACAACGCTCGCCGCATCGTCAACGTGAATGAGATTGAGAAAGCCAGCCGTCGGAACGGCAATCGGTTCGCCCGCCAACAGCGGCGCCCGGTTCGGAATGCGACCAGGACCATAAATGCCCGCCAATCGCAGAATGACGCTTTCGCGCGAAAGCGGATGGCCCCACAGTAGCTCTTCCGCCGCGAGACTCGCCGTGCCTCCCGGTCGCGAAGGCTGGCAGGGCGAATCCTCATCGACCCACTCTCCTGCGAAATCGCCGTAGACGCCCGTAGAACTAATGTAGATCAAGCGATTTTCGCCGCGCGGCAGTGCATCGAGCACGTTGCGCAGCCCTGCAACGTAGACCTCTTCGATTGCCTGACCGGACGAGCGATCGTAACCGACCGCGAATAAAACCGTGTCAACGACGGGTAAGCCGCAGAGCGTCTCGCGCCGCGTTACGTCGGCCACGAGCGGCTGCAGTCCTTCTGCGGCCAAACGGTCAGCCCGGTTGGCGCTGCGCGTGACGACATGCACAACGTCGCCGGCTTGCCGCCAACGGCGGGCGACGCGAAGGCCCAGGTAACCGCAGCCAAAAATGAGTTTCGCCATAGGCGTCTGCCTCAGCCGTCCAAAGCTCCGGGGGAGCGCTGACCGCGGCCGCCCGATTCCAAGTAAGCGGTCAACATGATCTGCGCGGCGAGCATGTCGAGCCGCTGTTTGCGTTGCTTCTTGGTCAGCTTTGCCGCGCCGAGAAACTGCTCGGCCTCGCTGGAAGTGAATCGCTCATCAAAATATTCCACGGGGAGCTCCGTTGTTTCGGAAAGCCACTGGCCGAATTGTCTGGCCTGAAGGGATTTCTGGCTCTCCTCTCCGCTTAAATGCACCGGCAATCCGACGACAAAGCCCACGATCGCCTCTTCTGCAACCAGGCGTTTGAAACGGTCTGCGTCGGCGCGCTGGTCGCCGCGCTGATAGTTTTCATAAGGACTGGCGAGCGAGCGTCGCGAATCGGTCAGCGCGATGCCGATCCGCACCGTGCCAAAGTCGATGCCGGCCAATCGGCCGGGCGGAAGTGCGCCAATTTCGCTCACGCTTTACTTGATCCTGACAAGAATGAATCGCAGCGCCGGTTTAAAGATATTCTCTCCAGCCCTTCTCCTGAAGGATCTTCACGACCTGGCGGATCGACTCTTCATCGTGCTTGTTAGCGACCAATGTCGCGTCGGGCGTGTGCACGACGACGCAATCTTCAAGGCCTAACGTTACGATCAAGTGATCCTGAGGACCGCGGACAATTGTGCCGCGAGTCTTGACGCCGACATGCTTGGCCAACACCGTATTGCCGTCGGCATCGGCGCCGTGCAGGCGGGCTAGCGCTTGCCAACTGCCGACGTCGTCCCACTCGTACGGCGCTTCGATCACCACGATATCTTGGGCGTGCTCCATCACGGCAAAATCGATGGATACGCCTTGAATTGCCTCGAACTCTCGCTCGAGCTCCATTTCGAATTGCGGAGTCTCATAGGCGGCGGCGATGCGTTCGAGATGGGCATACATCACCGGCTGATGCTCCGCCAAGGCCTGCATGATAGTGGCGGCCTTCCACACGAAGATGCCCGAGTTCCAGTAAAAATTTCCTGCATCGAGGTATTGCCGCGCCACCTCGGCCTTGGGCTTCTCGCGAAACTGTCGCACTCGATAAGCCGCTGGACGGCCAGGCTCCGGAACATCGAGCCGTTCGCCGCGTTCGATGTAACCGAAAATCTCCGCCGGATACGTCGGCTTAATTCCGAAGGTGGCGATGCGGCCGGGATGGGAGTCGACGAGCGAGGCGGCAAACAGAATTGCATCCTGAAATGCGTCATCCGGGCCGATCACATGGTCGGCAGGCATGACGACCATGGTCGCGTCGGGATCGTGCCGGCTCACGCAAATGGCCGCCAGGCCAATACACGGCGCCGTGTCGCGCTTATGCGGTTCTCCGAGGATGGCGGCGGGCGGCAACTCCGGCAACTGCTCGGCCATCGCCGAAGCGAGCTTGACATTCGTGGCGATCAGCACGCGCTCCGGCGGCGCCAGGTCTCCCAAGCGGTCGACAGTGGCCTGAATCATCGAGCGATCGCCAAACAGCTTCAGCAACTGTTTGGGCCGCAAATCGCGGCTTTCCGGCCAGAATCGCGTGCCTGATCCGCCCGCCATGATGACGGCATGTAGCATGAAAGTCCTTTAAATCAGTAGACAGTAGGCAGTAGGCAGTAGACGGTAGACGGTAGACGGTAGACGGTAGACGGTAGACGGTAGACGGTAGACAGGCAGATGGCAGGCGGCGGGTCGGAAAGAGAGCCTGCTGCTACCAATCCCAACCAACCGCCGATCCCGATCACTCTGCAAAATAGGTTGGCTTCTCAATCCGCATTCCACGCTTGATTTTGGCGGCCAGTTCCGCGGCGTCCAGCGCAAATAAGGGGCTGATCTCAACGTCTATTCCGGGCGCGACCTCGACGCCGGCCTCGCGCAACCAGCGGGCGTAGAGCGCAGACATTTGCGCTTTGACCAACTCGGGAGAATCGCGGCTGGCGCCGGGCTCATTCTTCAGGGGCGCGAAATTCGCCGCTTCGTCGATTTCGACCACGATCGAATGCTTCGCAAAAGGCAGAAGATCGAAGATGAACTGCTCGAACTTGATGGCATTCGGCGCTTCGGGCTCGACCAACCGACCGGCGGCATCGAGATAAGGGACCTTCTTGCGCGCAAGATGGAACGGCAATTCGTTTCCTTCGCCGCTTAGCCGCTCGATCAAAGCGACGTCGAAGACGTGCACTGCAATGTTGCCGGCCCAAAGCTTGAGCGAACCATCGGGCAAGCGCTGTTCGGCCGCGTCATCCGGCAGATCGCTATATTCAATGATCCGCACTCGACCGTCGATCGCCACCACATTGCCGACTCGGTCGGTCGGCGTGCGCTTGGCCACGACTTGCGTCGACAATTCCGATCCCGAAAGCAAGTGCGCGCCAATGAATTCTGGATCGCAAACCGACACGAGGGGGTTGTCCACCTGCATGTAAAACAACTGCTCGATGTCGCGGCGTCGCAAGTCATCCAGCGCTCCGCTGCCCCGCAGCGCCGCCAGCATGCCGCCGTGCCCATCAGGGCTGAGCGCCAACTCGCACGGCCCGGCTAACAAGATTCGCCCCGATTCGGCGTCGACCGCCGGCATCGTCCCCTGGCAGAAAACCTTGAGCTGTTCCGCCGGCAGACCGAACCGCTCGTGCGATTCGAGAAACTGAATCGTTTCTTCGTGCGTCGCCGGGCTCGTCATCACGTACAGCGGCATGCGCGCGCCGTAGCGGCGGCCGACTGCCAGCACCTTCTCCAGCAGAATCTGAAACAACGTGGCCTGGGAAACCGGCCCGATCGGATAGAGTCCCTTCGGATGCTCGAACCCAAGCCGGGTCCCCTGCCCTCCCGCAACGATCACCACGCCCACCCGGCTTGAGCGCAGCGCACTTTCGCCGCGGAGGCGCGCTTCGGCTGGCGAGAAAGTTTGCCCTTCGCCGGAGAGCCGCACTGCCGGCGGACCGACCGCGCGACGGGCCAGCGCCCCCCAATCCTCTTCTTCGCGCCGCCCGTGCAGCAAGCGCTCGATGCGTGCCAGATCGACGGTGCGGACTTGCTCGGCTAAGTGCTCGCGTTCGTCGGGCGAGAGCGCATCCCAGGAAGCCAGCAGGTGCTGCTGGCCATGCGGTTCCAAGCTAGCCAGCAGGTTTTCGCGGGTTGTGGCCTGGGAAGCTGGCGGACGGCTCATGTCAACGGCACCCTCAACCCATCATAGGCCAAGTCCATGCCGTTGGGCAGCATAGAGCGCGTGGCCTCATGCTCAAGCTCGTGCGACATGTGCGTGAACAAGGTCCGTTTGGGCTGCACTCGTTCTGCGACTTCAATCGCCTCATCGAGACTGAAGTGGGTGGCGTGCCTGCGAGGCCGCAGGGCGTCGAGAATCAAAACATCCAATCCTTCCAACAGCGGCCAGCTTTCTGCGGGGATCTGATTTGTGTCGGTACAATAAGCGACGTTCCCGAAACGAAAGCCAAGCACCTTGAATCTGCCATGCAGCAGACGCAACGGCTGAACGCTGGCGCCAAGCACGTCGAACGGCTCGGTTGAAATCGGCACAAACGACAACTGAGGCACCGCCCCGGCGTGCAGCGACTCAATATCTTCCGTAAACGCATAATCGAAGGA
>JAICIG010000187.1 GCA_025924495.1 Pirellulales bacterium
ATCGCAATTCGGCGGAACGCCACGGAGGGCGTTCCCGACAGATGATGAAGCAACATTCGCCTACATGCGATAGCCGGAGTAGAACACCAGCGAGGAGAAGCACGAAAACAGGCCTAAGACGATTGCCGCGGCCAAGGTCGACTTCCAGCCGCGGACGGCGCACCAGGCCATCAGACCGAACTCGCAGAGCGTGAAGGCGGCGGCGATCCAACAGTTGATGGAGTCGTTGACGTGGCGGAGCAGGTGGGCCGCAATGAAGCTGTTGGGGATGAATAAGAATGCAGCCCACATGCCGCTGGTTCGCCCCAGCGGCCAGGCGACCTCGACGGTCCAGGCGAGCGGAACGTAGACGATCAACAACAACATCAGCATCCGCTCGATAGCGGGTTCTCCCCAGCGAAACCAAAGCACGCTGGCCACGGCCATGATCGCGGCGGCCAACCCGCCCGGCAGCGCCACGTCGGGCGTCGAGCGCGCGACTAAGCGGGCCAAGCTGAGGATGATGGCCCCGGCGAACGTGGCGAGCATCAAACGACGCAGGCTGATTTGCCGTCGCCGGTTGATTGACGGAAGTCCTGGCGCCTCGGGCGCTGCGGAAGATTCCGGCAATCGCAATGATCGCCTGATTTCGCCGACCAGTCGATCGACGCGCTGTTGCGATTCGGCGCCAAATGACCAACCGAACGACGCCTCGATCAAGCCGTTTTCGGCTTGGATCCGCAAGACGTTGCGGCGGGCGAACGGCAGCTTGGGGCGCTGGATGCGCTCGACCATCACGATCCTGTCGTAATGAAATTGCCGGGAGTGCAGGCTAAGAAACCTACGATGCCGCCAGCGCACGACGCGCGATCGAAAACCAAACTCCAGGCTGCTCCAGGGACCCAAGATTGAAGTCACGCACAAAATCACGGCTGCGCGCATCAGGCCGGTCTTGATTGCGGCCGCATCCGTGTATTTACTTTGCCATTCAAAAACGACCGGAACGAGCATCGCGGCCGCGAGACTCGCTCCGCCGGTCCAGGGGAGAACAGAGAACCGCCGGACGCACAATTTGTCCGAATTTCCAGTCGCCCACCAGGACATTGGTTCGCCTTCAGAAGACAAGGTTGCATCGTTCGCAGACAAGGCGGAAAAAAATCTGCGATGTAACGTTTTTTTCGCGCGTCGAAAACACGGTGGCTGGCGTTTCCGGCTCGCCAGGCTAGCTACTGCTGGCTGCGGACTTCTTGCTCCTCGCTCTCGCGCGGTCCGGCGGCAATGGTCTCTTCGCTGGCTTCGTCGGCATATTGAGCGAAATGAGAGCGGAATGACTGCACCAATTTGTGCGCTGCCTGGCGATAAGTCCCCTTGTCGGCCCAGCTGTGGCTGGGCATCAACATTTCTTTAGGAACGCCCGGGCAGTGCTTGGGAACATGCAGGCCAAAGTGCGGTTCTTCGACGGTTGGCGTCCGGGCGAGTTCTCCGGAGTGGATGGCGTCGATGATGGCTCGCGTGTAGGTGAGAGGAATGCGGGAGCCGGTATGATACGAGCCGCCGCTCCAGCCGGTGTTGATCAGCCAGGCGTCGGCGTGGTGAGCCTTCATGCGCGCGGCCAGCATTTTGGCATACTTCGTCGGATGCCACGCTAAAAACGCCGCGCCGAAGCAAGCGGAAAAGGTCGCTTGTGGTTCGGTGATCCCCTGCTCGGTGCCGGCGACCTTGGCCGTATAACCGCTGATGAAGTGATACTTGGCCTGAGCGGACGTGAGCTTGCTCACCGGCGGCAGCACGCCAAAGGCGTCGCAAGAGAGGAAGATGATGTTCCGCGGATGATCGCCCAGGCAGGGAATCTTGGCGCCGGCGATATGTTCGATCGGATAGCTTGCCCGCGTGTTCTCGGTGATCGAACCGTCGTTGTAATCGACCTCGCGCGTGATCGGGTCGCAGACCACGTTTTCCAGCACCGTGCCGTAACGGATGGCCTGATAAATCTCCGGCTCCTTCTCGGCGGAGAGATTGATGCACTTGGCGTAGCAACCGCCTTCGATATTGAACACGCCGTCATCGCTCCAGCAGTGCTCATCGTCGCCGATCAGCCGGCGATGCGGGTCGGCGGAAAGAGTCGTCTTGCCGGTGCCCGACAGCCCGAAGAACAAGGTCACGTCCCCCTCGGCCCCTTCGTTCGCGGAGCAGTGCATCGAGAAGACGCCTTGCTTCGGCATCAGGTAGTTCATGATCGTGAACACGCCCTTTTTCATCTCGCCGGCGTACTCGGTGCCGAGGATCACGAACTCGCGCGTGCCGAAGTTCAGGTCGACGCTGGTCTTCGATGTCATCTGCCGGGTGTGCAGGTTGGCAGGAAACTCGCCCGCGTTGTAGATCACGAAGTCGGGTTCGCCGAAATTGGCTAGTTCCTCCGCCGTCGGCCGGATCAGCATGTTGTGCATGAAGATCGCGTGATAGGGCCGCGCGCAGATCAAGCGGATTTTCAGCCGGTAACTCGGATGCCAGCCGGCATAGCCGTCGACCACGTACAGCCGCGAGCGGAAGTTCAGGAAGTCGATCGCGCGCTCGCGGTTGGTTCCGAACGTTTCTTCATCGAGCGGAATGTTGACGTCGCCCCACCAGATATCGCGGGAGCTCGCCGGCTGTTTGACGATGCGCTTGTCCTTCGGACTGCGGCCGGTCTTGGAGCCGGAAAGCGAGATGAGCGCGCCCGCCGAGCTGACCAGCGCCTTGTCGTGTTGGATGGCGGCTTCATAGAGTCGAGCCGGCACAGCGTTTCGCCAGACATCGCCGACCGTAATTCCGTACTGCTTCAAATCCAAGCTCTGATCCGTCACGAGCGGCTACTCCCATTCACGTCGGTTGATGCGCCGAGGCCCGCCTTGCTCCTGTGGCGGAATTATAGAGGGCGGGGCCGAATTGAGACAGGGAAGGGAAACACGGAGAAAGGCGCTGGATAACGCGTGGATGACCAGGATTTTGCTTGCATGCCTTGGCCTATTTGCTATGTGTGACATAGTATGTGACGCACGGTTATGGCAGGGGCGTAAAAGGAGCGGGTAAATGCGCGTCGAACGCGAGCTGATGCGCGGCGCTGGACCGGCGGCGGTCCTGAAGCTGCTGGAAAGCGGAGCGAAATATGGCTACGAGTTGATTGAAGCGCTCGATGAACGATCGGCGGGCGTGCTGGCCATGGGCCAATCGACGCTCTACCCCCTGCTCTACAATCTCGAAGCGCAAGGCTTGATTCGCGCCGAATGGCGGGAAAGCGATTCGGGCCGGCAGCGCAAGTATTACGCACTCACTGCCAAAGGCAAACGCCGACTGGCCGACGATACGCGGCAATGGCAGGCGCTGGCCCAGGCAATGGCCGGGTTGGGCATTTTGACGCCACCATCGCCGATCTCGCTGAAAGGAGCGCCCGCATGAGCTTCCTTTCGCGCTGGTTACGTCCGACAGCCAGCATTTCGCGCGAACCGTTGCCCGCCGATCCGGCAGCGCCGCCTTGGCCGGCACAGGGCTTGTGGGCTCGCGCCGCCTACATGCGACTGAGCGACTGGTTCAAGCAAATGTCTGACTGGACGCTCGACGTTCGCAAGATTATCTATGATGCCCGGCTGCCCGAACCGCTGCCGGGCCTGATCTATTTGGGCGTACGTCGTTCGCGCCGCAGTCGTCGACAGCGGGTCGTCTTGGCGCGCGAGTTGATTGCGGCATGCTCGGCGTCGCTGGCCGCGGGCCAGTCGCCGCGGCAGGTCGCCGATGACTTTCGCGCACGTGAAGCGCGCGGCGACTTTTTGCCGCGGTCGAAACGGCCGGCGCACTTCGCGCGTGAATTGCCGGCTCCGGCGGTACGATGGATCGATCGAGTGTTGGCCGCCGCTCGCTTGCAACCCGCTCTGGCAAACCAGGCGGCCGCCGAGTTGGCTGAACATTTTGCCGCGCGCTTAGCATCAGGCGGATCGATTGAGACGCTGATCGAGCAATTTGGCGAACCAGCGCAAGCCGCGCAGTTGTTGCGGCAGACGCGCCTGGCAATGGCCGTAATGCTGCCGGCGCGGCTGCGCGAGTTGCTGAATCAAGTGCTGCGCCGAGCACGACTCTGGCCCGCCGAGCGGCAGGATGTAGCGCGCGAGCTGACCGATCATTTCAGCGACGGCCTGGCAGCCGGTCGTACGGCGGAGAAGCTCGCGGCCGACTTCGGCAGCCCCCGGCAAGCGGCTCGGCTGATTCGCCGGGCCAAGTTGCGCAATCGCCCGCTGGTTTGGCGCATGTTGCATCATTCGACGCAGGGCTTTGCAGCGCTGTTGGGCCTGCTGCTATTGGCGTATTGTTTTTTGTGCGTGCGGTATGTGACCGGCCGTCCGACAATTTCCCATAACTACGTCGCCGCTTTCAATCGCGAGCAGTTGGTCATTCCGCCTGACGATCGTGCATGGCCCTTGTATCGCCAGGCGCTCTTGCAGTTGCCGCAGTCGCAACGGCCCGATGCACGCGGCTTCGAAGAACAGGGCTCCGAAGCAGAGGAATATTGGCCCGGGGTCGTCGCCTATCTGGACGAGCATCACAAGACGCTGACCCTGATTCGTCGCGCGGCGAGCAAGCCGCAGTTCGGCTTCGTGTTTGGCGATCCGGCGAATCGGAAGTTTCTGCAAGAGTTCGGTGGCGGGGCCGATCGGCACGGCGAATCGCCGGAGCGCTACGACCCCGTGCTGATCGAATGTCTCCTCCCGCAACATCAGGAGGTTCGTTTCCTCGCGCAGCTGCTTGCGGCAGATGCCCGAAGCGCGCTTCAAATGGGCGATCCGGCGCGATTCGTTGAAGATGTATCGGCGCTTGTCGGAATGGCGGAGCAAAACAGGAATTCCACCCCGTTCCTAGTCGTCAAACTCGTTTCGTCAGCGATTTATCAATTGGCCGTCCGCGCCACAGCAGCCGCGTTGGCCGAGCAACCAGAGCTGTTCGCCGGCGAGCAGTTGAAGCAGCTAGCGCATGCGCTGGCTGGCTACGCGGGCGGAGGAAGTTTGCAGTTACATGTTAGCGAAGGCGATCGGCAGTCATTCTACGACTATTTGCAACGCACTTTCACCGATGACGGGCATGGCGACGGCCGACTGACTCCCGAGGGGTTCAAACGGCTGAATCGGGATTTCAATCAGGCGTTTACGCCGGACCGTTTGACGCTCGTGTGGAGAACTTGGGGCATTGAACTGGGTTTAGGCGGCCCGTTGGCGTCGGCAGAAATCGCGAGCCGCAAAGAATTGACGGCATTGGCCGAACAACTGTGGGACGAAGCCCAGGCCGACTACGCTTGTCCTCTATGGGAATGGCAAGAGTCTTCCGCGGACAAGAAATTGGATGAGCTACGGGCCTCGCCCTTGAATCGTATCCGATATTGGCCCGTGCTCGATTTCCTGGGAGCCGAGACTTGGATGGCGCCTCTCGTAGGCGAATTGGATACGCAGCGGCGCGACGCCGTGTTCGGGGTAATCGCCTTGGAACTTTACCATCGCCGCCACAGCGCCTGGCCGGCGACGCTCGATGAATTGACGCCTGACTTGCTGCCCGACGCGCCGCTCGACCGCTTCACAGGTCAACCGCTGCGATATCGGTTGGTTGACGGGCGGCCGCTGCTCTATTCTTGTGGAACTGACGGAGATGACGACGGCGGCCGAGCGCCGAAGGAAGGCAGCAGCGCTGTCAGCTCTTGGGAACCGCGAGCGAAACTCGACGCCGACACCATCGCCATTGAATGGGCGACCTCGACCGACGGCGATTGGATCCTGTGGCCGCCTGTGAAGACCTTATGAACCGGCGCGCGTTGCGATGTGGTCATGCAAGCGAGCGGCTAGATAAAGAGTTGTTCAACGTGCAAACGAAAACCGCCCAGCCAGGCGGGAAACTCCAATTCATCGCTGGCCGTGAAAGTGCGGCCCGGTTGATGTGCGTCGTAGACCACGATGGTTTTGTTCTCGGGATCGACGACGCAAACCATCTCGACGCCCGCCTTGAGGTACTCGCCAGCCTTTGCCACCAAGTCGGGCCAGCGGTCGCCGGGCGAACGGACTTCGAACACGAGCTCCGGCGGCGCGGAAGGATAGCCGACGGGCTCGCTGCCTTTGGGAATGCGAGCGTAGCTGTAGAAGGATACATCGGGGCCGCGAACAGTGTCGGGACCCCGTTCGGTGATCACGCCCGAATCGTTATTGAGCACTTCCCCCAAGCCGTGCTCGTCGACAAACACCCTTAATAGGGCGCCAAGCTTGTTGCAAATCTTGCCATGACGATAGCCCGGCATGTTCATCATGACTACTTTTCCCCGCACGAGCTCGGACGGGTGATCGTTGTCAGGCAGCAAGAAATACGCTTCTGCGGTGAGCAGAGCTTCGATGGTCGCCATCATCGATCTCGTCTTACGAAACTGCCCACGGAAAAGAATGTTAGATCATTATACTCTAAGCCCGCGTGGGGATGGGCGCCGCTGTTTTCGAATGCAGTGGAGTCGTGCCGTCAAGCGACGCCGGTTAGATGTGCGCTCCCGCGTTGCAGATTGCGATTGTCGATTTGCGGCGATAGATTGGCGCCGGCGATTTACCGAAGATGGCGGCGGCTTCAAGCGGAGGCTGACGCCTCCGGCTCGCCTGCTGTGACTTTGCACCGGCCATCCTTGATTTATGTACTCTCTATGCTCGATCTCGAATATCTGCCGAAGATGCCGAAGCAGAAAGAAGTCGGCATCGGCTGCATTGGGGCGGGGTTCATTATGGCGGATTGCCACCTGGTGGCGTATCGCCAGGCGGGATTTCGTCCGGTGGCGATTACGTCGCGAACGCGCGATCGGACGCGGGCGGTGGCCCAGCGGCATGCGATTGGCAAGGTTTATGAGACGTATCAAGAACTGCTCGCCGATCCGGAAATCGAAGTCATCGACATCGCCGTGCCGCCCGATGTGCAGTTGTCGGTGATTCGCGAGGCGGTTAAGCATAAGAAGCATCTGCGCGGCATTCTCGCGCAAAAGCCGTTGGGCATGAACTACGATGAGGCAAAGCAGATCGTACAACTGTGCCGTCGGGCGGGAATTACGCTGGCTGTCAACCAGAACATGCGCTACGACCAATCGGTGCGGGCGCTAAAGTGTTTGCTCGAGCGGGGCGAGTTGGGCGAACCGGTGTTTGCCAGCATCGACATGCGGGCGATACCGCACTGGATGCCGTGGCAAGAACGGCTTGGCTGGGTCACGTTGCGGATCATGAGCATCCATCACCTTGATACGATCCGCTACTGGTTCGGCGACCCGCAGCGCGTGTTTGCCAGCGTGCGGCCCGATCCGCGCACGGCGAAACGGTTCAAGCATGCCGATGGCATCTGTCTCTATATTCTCGAATACGCCAACGGCCTGCGGGCCTCTTCATGGGACGATGTGTGGACGGGGCCGGCGCTGGAAGGCGCCGAGAGCGACATCGGCATCCGCTGGCGCGTGGAAGGGACCGAAGGGCTGGCGCGCGGCACGATCGGCTGGCCCGACTATCCGCGCCGTACGCCCAGCACGCTCGACTTCACCACCACGCACCGCCCCGGATATTGGTTCCAGCCGCGCTGGAAAGAAGTCTGGTTTCCCGACGCCTTCGCCGGACCGATGGCGCAGTTGCTTTGCGCGCTGGAAGAAGATCGGGAGCCCGAGCTCAGCGGCGCCGACAATCTCAAGACTATGGCCCTGGTAGACGCCTGTTACCGCTCCGTCGCTGAGCATCGAGCCGTGGCGATTTCAGAGATCACGGGCAAGAAGCGAGGGTGAGCCTCGGCGTGACGATCGGCATTGCTTGTCCATTGATACAACCACAGGAAAGCTTGTTGAATGATCGATTGCAAGCGCGCCGAGGATCCGCGTCTTCGGTTCGGTAAGCGTGCAACATGATCCAGTGACTTTTGGCTCGGACATATAATCAGACAGCCAACTGGCGCCTGCATGAGGCCCTTTATTGCGTTCCCTTGTTTGCTGGGCACCGTTGGCGGTGCAGTAGGTCTGGGAACATGGACGGCGCACGTTGCCTGCTCACAACTGGCTAGTTCCCTGCCAGCACACAGAAAAAGCAGCGGTCAAGCTGGTGTGATAGCATATGCAATTTCACAAAGAGCTCCGCACATAGCATTTATGGCAGAATGCTCGATTGGTTGGCGTGCTCGACGCGAAGAAAACAAGCCGGGTCCAAGGACCCTCGTCGACGAGTCGCCAGTCAGACTTCCCATCAGATCATTCATCGTCGAATGATCGATGAACCAGGTCCTCGCTGCCGGAAGGTGACGGAGACCTCCAGGCGTCATCGAATGTGGCGGATGATGACCTTCGCTATGCAAGGACGCTCTTGCCCAACTCGCCGGCCGTCTCGCGGACGTATCGCGGCACCGCATAGCCGGGCAGCCGCCGGCGGAGCTCGGCGACTAATCGCTGGCCAGTCTCCTCAGGCACCTCGTAGTGAGCGGCGCCTTGCACTCGGTCGAGCTGGTGCAGGTAGTAGGGCATTACGCGCAGGTCGACGAGCCTACGGCTAAGCGCAGTTAACACGTCGACGTCGTCATTGACTCCCTGCAGGAGCACGGCCTGGTTCAACACGGGAATCCCCGCATCGACGAGCCGGCTTAGCGCCAGAGCGACGTCCGGCCATAATTCAGAGGGATGGTTGGCATGAACGACCATGATTGGCGTCAGCCGCGTGCCGCGCAGCCAGCCAAGCAATTCGTCGCAAACCCTTTCCGGAATTACGATTGGCAGTCGGGTGTGGATGCGTAGCCGCCGCAAATGCGGGATGGCGGCAAGTTGCTCGGCCAGTTCGGCAAGCCAGGGATCGACCAGCGATAGGGGATCGCCCCCGCTGAGCAACACCTCGTCAATCGTCGGGTCGGCTGCGAGCTGCTCCAAAGCGGGCGCCCAGGCAGCGAGCGAACGCGGCCCCTCAGAGTAAGGATAATGGCGGCGGAAGCAGTACCTGCAATGGACGGCGCAGGCCCCAGTTGTTACCATCAACGCCCGACCGTGGTATTTCTGCAGCAAGCCGGCATGGAGGGTGGCAGCGGCGTCGCCGACGGGATCGACGGCAAAGTCCGGCCTCTCGGCCAGCTCTTCGTCCAAAGGCAATACCTGGCGCAGGAGCGGATCGCCAGGGTCGCCGACTCGCATCTGGGCGACATAACCCCGAGGCGCGAAGAGCGGAAAGGCGTCGGACGCACGGATGGCCGCCGTCTCGAGCCCAGGCGGCAGTTCCAGCATCCGGCACAACTCTCGGGGGTCGCGAATCGCCTCCCGAAAGACTTGCTGCCAGCGCACACTCCCGAGCGAAACGGCTCCCGGGCGGACAAAACTGCTTTCGCTCGCTAGAATATTTGATTCGTTCATGCCGATTCACGTGACCCATTCGCGCCGCACCGGCTTTCGGGCGGCCGCGTAACATAACCCTATCTTTCGGTAGACAAATAGGAAACCCACTGTGGCTAGCTACAGCACCAGCGAATTCAAAAAAGGGCTGAAAGTTCAGATCGAAGGCGACCCGTACTTGATGATCGAGTGCAACTTCGTCAAGCCGGGCAAAGGCAACGCCCTCTACAAATGCAAGTTGCGCAACTTGCTCCGCAATACCGTGCTGGAGCGAACCTACAAGGGGGGGGATTCTCTCGACGCGGCCGACATCACCGAAATTGCCGCCCAATATCTCTACCGCCAAGGCGACATGTTCGTGTTCATGGACAACACGAGCTATGAGCAGTACGAACTGACCGCCGCCCAAGTGGACGACGCCTGGAAGTACATCAAGGAAGGCACCATCTGCAACATGGTGCTATTCAACAACAACCCAATCTCGGTCACGCCTCCGAACCACGTAATTTTGAAGATCGAATATTGCGAGCCTGCCGTTCGCGGCAACACTGCCACTAACCTGACGAAGCCCGTCAAGCTGGAGACCGGCGCTGAGATGCTCTGTCCGGCATTCGTCGACATCGGCGACATCATCAAGATCGACACGCGCACCGGCGAGTACATCGAGCGAGCGAAAGAGTAAGATTCTTTGGTTCTCGCGCTGCGCGGGGAACAGAGGGGCGTTGGTTATGCTTGAGCGTAGCGATCGCTAAGCGCCAATTGTTATGCTAAAGCATAACCTACATGACTATCGGCCGACGGCGAACTGGCCCATGCTGCGGCTGCGCGCGGAGTTGCTGCGCAAGTTGCGCCGCTTCTTCGATGAACGTGGGTTTCTGGAAGTGGAAACGCCGATCCTTTCGGCCGACGTGGTAGTCGACCGTCATCTCGATCCGTTCGCCGTCGCAGTCGGCGAAGGCCCCGCACAGCGCACGATGTGGTTACAGACCTCGCCAGAGTTTGCCATGAAGCGACTGCTGGCCGCTGGCGGCGAGGCGATCTATCAAGTGACGCACGTCTTTCGCTCGGACGAACAAGGGCGGTTGCACAATCCCGAGTTCACTATGGCGGAGTGGTATCGCGTTGGCGACGATTTGCATGCGGGCATGCAGCTACTCGGCGAGCTAGCCGATGAATTGCTCGGTCTGGGGCCGGCGGAGCCGATCAGTTATCAGCAGGCCTTCGAGCGCCATGCCGGCATCGATCCGCATACTGCCGATGCTGGCGCATTATCGGCGATCTTAAAGCGGCATGACCGATCGGCGCCGGAGAGCCTGAGCCTCGACGACCGCGACTCGTGGCTGGAACTGGTGCTGATGGAACTGGTGGAACCGGAGCTAGGCAAATCGCGGCCGCAGATTCTGTACGATTATCCTGCCAGCCAGGCAGCGCTCGCTCGGGTGCGGCCTGGCCCGCCGGCGGTTGCCGAGCGATTCGAACTCTATATCCGCGGCATTGAGCTGGCCAACGGTTATCACGAGCTGCTCGATCCAGCCGTGCTGCGCGAGCGGAATCGCGTGAACAATCAAGCGCGCAGAGCCGATGGCAAGCAGGCGCTGCCCGAGGAGAGCCGCCTGCTGGCCGCCATGGAAGCCGGGCTGCCGCCATCGAGCGGCGTCGCCCTCGGCTTCGACCGCCTCGTCATGCTTGCCGCCAACGCCGACCACATCGCCGACGTGTTGCCGTTCCCGTTTGATCGAGCGTAGAGGTTCGTGCTGCCTCTTCTTTGGGATAGGAAGTTTCCGATCCTAGGCCGGCACGGAGCGATGAAAATGGACGTGCTTCCAGCGGCCGTCTTTGCACTGCCAGATGCGGGTTTCTTCGGTGGTGACGGTGATGGGCGAGCTATTAGCGTCGAGTTTTTGTACAAGGCGTACGTAGCTAATCACGGCCGCGTCATCGCCGAGCATGCGGACGTGTGGCGAGGCCATGGTGACGAGCTTCGGCCCCGAAGCGCCGCCGAGATCGAAATAGAAGCGGTGGAACGGCATGCCTTCGATTAACTGCCCGCGACCTTCGGGCTCGAAAGCCGACAGCGAGGGGTCGCATAGTTCCTCGTAGGTCTTCCAATCGCCAGCCAGAATACTTTCCAGCAACCGCTGATTGACGGCCAACAATTCTCGCGTGACGGTTTCGGCGGCGGGTTTCATCGTGGTTCTTCGTTCCTTTTCAGTTGGACGTTTCAGTATCGATCTCGGGCGCCGGGGCGGCGAGGATGCCCAAGCGAATCAGCTTGTCGCGGCATTCGTCGCGCTCTCGCGAGCGCTTCATGGCAGCCCATTCGGGCGGCTGGACTGCCAAAAAATCTTCCACAGTGGCGCGTGCGCGCCCGGCGGCGGAGGTTCGCTCAACCAGCCGCACGACCAGCTCGCGATCGAGCCGCGTGAGATACATGCCTTCGACGCGATAGTCGATGAAGGCTTCCCAAACCAGGGGAAATAACGGCGCCACGATCTGCTCGCCCATCGTGGCGGCGTATTGCCTGATTTCCCATTGCGCGTGGCTGTCCATCCTCAAGGCAAGAAAATGGAGCAGGTTGTGCAGATCGACTTTCCAGTAGGCTTCCGTATAGGTCGACAGCGGCAGGTCCTTGCGGGCTTGTTCGCGGGCGACGCCCAACTCGATCCGCCGTTCGTACACCTGCCGCGCTTTGTCGAGCAGTTCCGCCTCTTCTGCCGAAAGATTCTCGCCCGCGTCAGCCGGCAGCCAGCCGCCGCTGCCCTGTCGATTTGTCTCGGCCTGCGTCCGCCACTGGTTGGCCGGGGTGCGTTGGGCGGCGTCGATCGCCAGCGAATAGCGCGTGCTGTACTCGTTCACGTTGGCCGTGCGGTGGCGGATCCACTGCCGCCAGGTATCCATTGGCACGCGCACCAGAAACTTCAGCTCGACCATTTCGAACGGCGTCGTATGCCGATGCCGCAGCAGGTAGCGAATCAGCCCGCGATCGTCGGAGACCTTGCGAGTCCCTTCGCCATAGCTCACGCGGGCCGCCTGCACGACGGCCTGATCGTCGCCCATCACGTCGACGAGGCACACGAAGCCATCGTCGAGCACGGGCATTTTCTTCCAGCGAAGTTGGTCGACTTGTTCGGCGTTGGTCGGCATGAGTCCGTTCACCGGCAATGGGAAAAACAAGCAGTATACCGGCCGGCTAGCCGGAGCGGCAGAAGCGCTGGCCAATAGTTGCCGTTATAGACAGAACTGCCGATGCGAATTAGTGTTGCGGCGCCTTAAGCGCGGTCAGGGTGGCGGTGCGCCAACCGTCAACAGGCACTCGGGACACGCGCGATGCCGGCGGCTAGGGGATGTAGTTCAGCGTGTAATATGCCGCTTCGTGCAGCAGCGGCAAGCCGGCGGCCGAACGAACCCCCTTGGAGTGCAGTTCGTGCACGTGCCCGGCCTGCAGGCCCTCGATCTCGAGTCGCACGCTCTTGAGATCGTCGGCGACGATCGCTTTCTTAATCGTTGGCGTGGTGCGGTCGACTTCCGGGCTGCCGTAAGACGCTTGGAAGATATAGGTGTAGGTTTCCATCGCGTACGACTTCACGTCGCCCGCGGTTGCCGTATCGACGGGTTCGGTGAAGGTCAGTTCGAAACCGTCAGGCTTGGCGCGCATTTCGTGAATCTCGAAGGGGATCTTGCCCGTCCAGTTCATGCGTTCGACGCTGAACGGCAACGCGCCGCGCGAGCCCCACCCGCGGTTCGTGCCGCCGATAAACATCGAGCCGTCGGCCGTCACTTCCAGACCGAGCGTGCCCGAGCCGACTCCTTCGCGGAACGGAAAGCAAGCGCCTTGGTAGTGCCCTTGGACCTTCTCCAGGAAGCATCGCATGATCGTGCTGGCCGACTGGTCGCCAACGAAAAGCTGATTCTCGAACGGCCCGAGCTTGCCGCCCGTGGTGTCGCAGGCGATGCCGCTGGCCGATTTGCCCATCTTGTCGTACGGGAACAAGATGGTCGGCGGCTCATACTCGGGGATTTTCTGCGCCTCGACGATAAAGCGACTGCCGCTCGTCGGATCGGCAGGTCGAGGGCCCATCGCCTCCTTGGCGATGTCGTACCACTTATTGCCGCCCGGATGGCCGACAAACTTGCCGGGGATCAGGTGCTTCAATTCGCACGTGCCGTTCCAGGGGCCTTGATTGTCTGTATAGAACATGTCGCCCGCGGCGTTGGCGCCGATGCCGCCGGGCGAACGAATGCCGCTGCACGTGGGAATCAGCTTGCCGTCAGGAGTAATCCGCACGCACCAGCCGCGATATTTGCAGTTGCTGTCGAACGAGCCCGTCAGGCAAAGCACAACCCAGAGATTGCCATCCTTATCGAACTTCGAGCCGAAGGCGTATTCGTGGTAATCGCCGGTGATTTCCCAGCCGTCGTTGACCACCTGATATTCGTCGGCCTCTCCGTCACCATCAGTGTCGCGCAGACGCGAGACATCGCATCGCTGCGTGACGTACAACCAGCCCTCGCGATACGCCAGGCTGAGCGACTCGTGCAGGCCGTGGGCAAAACGCTTGAATTGGTCCGCTTTCACTTCTTTCGCCAGCGGATTGGCGATCATCCAAATTTCCCCGCGTCGCGAGCAGACTGCCATCCGGCCGTCGGGCATCAACTGAAAACCGGCCGCCTCCAGTTCCACCCCTCTGGGAACCTCAAACCGCGTAATCGGGTAATAGTCCGCCTCCGTCGGCGCCTTTTCATCGGCGATTGCCGGCAGATAAGACAACGCAACGAAGGCGAAGCAAAGCCGTAGGGTGGGCCTTGCCCACCATGTAACTTGATCCAACTTAGCTTCATGGCGGGCGAGGCCCACCCTACGAATATATGGCAATGCCAATCGGTTCATGTTGACTTCACCTGCCAGAGATAATCTCTTCCCTGCCTACCATCTACTGTTTACCGGCTACCACACGATCTCGGTCACGATCTCGGCCTTGCCGTTCTTCAAATCGACCGGTACGAGCAACTCCTGCCGGCCACTGTTCGAACGCAAGATCGGCGAGGCTCCTGTTG
>JAICIG010000188.1 GCA_025924495.1 Pirellulales bacterium
CAGGTCTGCCACATGGTGCCCGAGCAACGCACGAAGACCTGCAGCTACACGGTCTGCAAGATGGTGGCTGAACAGCGCACCAAGACCTGCAACTACACGGTCTGCCACATGGTGCCCGAGCAACGCGTCAAGACTTGCACCTATAAGGTCTGCCGCCTCGTGAAGGAATGCCACACGAAGGAAGTGCCTTACCAGGTGTGCCGCATGGTCGCTGAAAAGTGCGTGAAGCAAGTGCCGTATTGCGTCTGCAAGCCGGTGCACTACACGCGGACCGTTCAGGTCAAGCGTTGCGTGCCGAAGCAGGTTGCCTACACGGTGACCCGCTGCGTGCCGAAGGTTGTCTGCAAGGAAGTGCCGGTGCAGGTCTGCTGCCCGGTGCCCTGCTGCAACTAAGTAAGTTTGATTGATCCACTCCTCCGACTGACGGTCAGCGGAGGGCCTGGTCTCGCCACCAGCGGCGGCCTGATCTGCACAAGATCAGGCCGCCGTTTTTATTGGCGGTGGGGGCCGGTGAGGGCATGGAAGAGACTTGCGCCCAGGCGGGCCGCCAATGTCACCGGCGCCCGGCAGAGAAACCGGGCGCGATGCGTATTGAGTCTTACTAATTTGCCGGCGGTAGGCTATCTAACCGGCCAATGAGCACAACCAGGCTGCCCGGTAGCGGTTGGTTGCCGAGTAAACGCTGCGACTCCTCGCGGAATGCTTGCCAGGCTTCGCCTCCGGCACGCCGGCAAGCGAACGCAGCGAGCGCCACCAGATCTTCGCCAACCAGCTCGCCGCGTACGATTTTCTCCAGGGCAGGCTGGTCAATCTTGCTCGGCTCAACCAACAGCGACTGGGCCAACTCACGAGCGGCTACAAAAGCCTCCGCACTCTCAGTCGATGAGGCAAGCAATTTAAGCCTGGATGCCGCCAGCGTCGGTTGATCGCGCTCGGCCAGAGCTCCATAGAGCACGTTGACGAACGCTTCGGCGTCGTTGGGAGATTTCCGTAACGTCTCCTCGGCCTGTGCGAGGGCCGGCTGGCATAACTTTTTGACATGTGCGGCTAGTTGATCCAGGTCCGGTTCGTTCTTTAGCAAGCGACCCGCCTCCGCCAGCGCCCAATACGATCGCAGCACGGCACTCTTGCCCTGACCTTTGAGCAAGTCGGCGGTTTCGGGCGATTTCCATACGATCTGCAGCTCAGTCAAGGCCTCGAGGTCGAGTTCCCCAGCCGCAGCGGCCGCCAGCAATTGCCAGCCGTAATGTGCGTGCGTCTGCGAGGCTTCTGTACGTAGCCTCGCGGCCGCTTGCTTATCATTCTCGGCTTGCCGGACGTCTCGGCGCCTCATGGTCGTCTTCCGCAACGCGGCGAGTTCCGGCGTCATCTGCGCCTTGGCGCCGGCAAGTTGAGCGAGCACTCGAGCGGCAATGTCGTGCCCGTTCGAATCGCCAATCACCAGCAATTGTCCCGGTGAAAACCAAACCAGATCTGTCGTATCGCCGGCCAACTGCCTGCGGACTACGTCGATAAATTCCCCTGCAAAGCGTTTGCAGGCGGCAGCATTCTCTTCGGGCGTGCCTTTCAATTCGTCATCAAGAGGCAAAGCCATTGCGGTGACATCGTAAATCCAAGCCGATGAGCCGGGCATCCGTCGCGAGGAGCCAACGACAATCCTGTCGCCGTCGAGGCGCCACTCTAATCGCACGGGCCGCAGCAGCCAGTCGAGCGCCTCGGCCACTTTGGCGCCGCGGAGATCGAGGTAACGCGCCCGCGCCTCGCCGACATGCATCAATGCCGCCGCGTCTTCCAGGCTCCCAGGCAGCAACGATAACTCGACGCGTGCGGCATCCGCCACCGCTTTCAAAGCCGCTTCCACCGACTGATCGCGAATCACCAGTTCAAGTCGTTTATCGAGCGCCGGCTGCGCTTCGGCGGCCTGGAGGATTTCGTCGGCATGAACTGCTTCCAGCGCTTCGAGCGCCTCAGCCGCGACTTGCTCGGCGCCGGCCGCAGCCGCCAGGAACCAGGCGTGTGCAAGCGTAACGTGGGCATCAGACAGTCGGCCATCTTTCTGCTGCTTGCGGCCCTCGTCGAGAGCTGCTTGCGCTTGCTTGGTCAACTCCGCGGACTGCTCGGCCAACGCGGCCGCCGTGTACGACCATGTCGTCTGGCTGATCGACTGCTGAGGAGGTTCGTCAACCGAGATCGAATCGAACAGTTGGCTTTCTCGCTTGACCGACTCGCGCTCGGCATACAACCGTATGCCGGCTCGAACGGCTCCGCCGGAAGCGCTCATCGGCATGCCGCCCGCCATGGGCCCTTGTACGCCGCGGCCCAGATTGGACCGCATGCCTGCCATCGATGTCGCGCCCGCCGCAAGGCCCAAGGAAGCACGCCGGCGGAAATAGAGCGCCTTGTCGCTCGCATCGGACTTCAATTTCTTGGCGAGTTCGGGGACCCTTGCCGCTGGCATCGGTAAAGCAGCGCTCCCCGTTGGCAACCCGAAACTTGCGTTGTCCAATTCGCTGAGTCGCTCTGACTCTTCCTCGCCTTCGGGTCCAAAAAAGCCTTCCCAACGAGTTCCCGCGGGAAGAGGCACCGGCACGAGCATCTGTCGCGGCGGCCGGGCGGGCCCGGCCGTCTTTTCCCCCTGTTGGTCGACGGCCACAAAGCTCGTGTATTGGCTCATCAGCTTGTACTCAAGCGCCAGCCCTGTCACCTCTTCTTCTACGGCTGGCGAGCCCTGGTAAAACGTCTGCTGCATCAGATCTTCGATTTTTTGCCGGGCCCAAACTTTCGCGAGCACGTCGTGGGCTGGCTCGTCCGCCGGCAACCGCACCTTCAGCGTCCAGCTTGCCGGTTCGCCTTCGACTTCGCCCTTCACTGTCAACAAGGCATCGCCGGAACCTGCGTAGCGGCCGTAAACGATCACCGGGCGGCCGGACCAAAGTTCCGGCACGCGAGCCGGAAAAGTTTGCGTGATCTGCAATCCGCCGTAGTCGATTTTTACTTTGGCGAGCTGCGCCCGCTGAATGCGCGTCATGATCTCCAGCGTCAGCACGGCGGCATCGTCCGTCAGACCGAGTGTGCGGCCCATGCCGCCCCCTTGCCGCGCGACGCCATCGACCAGAAACATGTTGGGCGAAGATCCGATGCCCAGACACCAGAAGCGGATCCGATCCCCGCATGCTTTGCCGACATGTTCGATGATATCCGCCTCGTTGCCGATGTAACCATCGGTGAGCATGACGACGATCCGCATGCGCTCCTTGTCGAGCGGTTCGTCGATGGCGAGCTTCACCCCTTTGAGCATTTCGGTGCCGCCCCCGCCTTGCAGGCCCTGCGTGAAATTGAGCGCCCGGGCGATGTTGGCGGGGTTGACCGGAACCGGTTTTTCAAACAGTTGGTTGGCCTCGCCCGCGAAGGTTACGACCTGCACCGTATCGATTGGCCGGCAAAGCTTGAGCATGCTTTGCATCGCGTCGATCACCTTGGCGGTCGGTTCGCCCGACATCGAACCCGAAACGTCGACCAGAAACACCATTTCGCGAGGCGGGGATTTGGCGAGCCGTTCATCCTCTTTGGGCTGAATCATGAGCATGAAATAGCCGGCGCCCGCGCGCACGGCGTCACGCGCCGTGCGGTCCGTGTGAGCCAACAGGGCCAGTTCGGGCTTCTTGCCGGAGACTTTATAACGCAGCACAAAGTCTTTGTTCGGCAATTGATCATTGGGAGAAATCGCGATCTTCGCCCGCCGCTCGTCGGTGCGTTTCACTTCCGCTTTGTGGTTGGCTGCGGTCAACTCTTCGATGGGCACGCCGGCATCGAGATCGACCGTCAGCGAAGTATCGTGGCCATTGCGGAAACCTGGCTTCAGCACCGGCGGGCTGATGCGCGCAGCGTCGGGCACGCGGTCGGTGTTCGGCGATGCCGGAGAAGTCTTGCCGCGCAACTCCGGCGGCAACGGACCGGGCGAGTTAGTCATGGCGCCGGGATTATAGCGCGGCCCAACGACCATCGGAAAGCGGAACTCGTAGTTGCCGAGGTCATACTCCAGCACGTCAACATAGGAGATTTCGATCACGACTTGCTGCCCTGGCGCAATGTTGCCCACCGATTGCGTGAAGATGTTGGGACGTTCTTGCTCCAATATCGCCGCGGTTTGGCCGGCTAACAGCGCTTGTTCGTAGATCTGCCGCGCCTCGGCCCGGCGTTTGATGATCCCGACGATTTTCCGCTCGCCGACGGACATCGTCATGTCGTCGACAGCGGCTTCGTGCGGCAGCGGAAAAACATACACCGCTTCGATCTTTTCCTGGAGCGGATTATGAAACGTCTGCTTCACGCGTACGCGGGCCACAAAGCCCGAAATCTCGGCCGACACGTCAGTGTGCTTCAACGGACATTCCACCACAGCGCCATCCGGCTTCACGACTCTCAAAGCGCCCTGGGTGACGTCCTTCTCCAACTCGGCTTGCTGTGATTCGGCAGTGCTCGATTCGTTTTCCGCGCCCTCGCTGGGCCAAACAAACCAGGCGCCGACGGCCGTCAGCAAGCAGAGCCGGCAGAGAGTAAGAGAATGAAACGCAGATGGCCTCGACGTGAAGTACATGGCCTGTCTCCAGATCGCGAGTGAGAAGTGAACTGCCCACAGTCAGACGCTTGAAGACGGTCCTAAGTTTCACAGAATCTCCGGTTCGTCGGTCGAAATCCATCGCGAGGCGGCCCCATGCATGACCGCATGTTTCGCCATGACAAGTGCCGAGCGCGTGGTCGGATCGCAATCAAATTGGCGGCGATTTGCGCTGGTCGCGAAACGACCAGCCAGCCTCGTCAGCCCTGCCAAATGGACTATGTGCGGGTAGTAGAAGTCGGCACGGCAAATGCTTTTTAGGCCTCAACGAAGCGAAGTGGGCAATGTGACCAACGAGGGAGAAATTCGCATGTTGACACGAATCCGCATCACCATGACTGCCGGCCTCGCATTGGCCGCCCTGGCAATTGCCGCCGCTGAGGCAAATGCTCAGACGGCTCGTCGAGAAGCGAGGATTGAAGCCCGCCAAGCGCGTCGGCAAGGTTACGCGCCCAATAACATGACGGTGTATGCCGGCCATGAGCGGGCTGCGCTGGGCGTCACGCTCGGCGAAGATCCGCAGGGATTCGTACAAATCCACAGTGTGACGCCGAACAGCCCGGCCGACCATGCCGGCCTCCGCCCCGGCGATGATATTCTGGCGATCAACAACCACCGGATGCGCTCTTACCGAGATGTTGTGCAGACCGTCGCCGAGCACGAACCGAACGATCGTCTGACGCTGGAAGTCGGCCGCAATGGCAGAACGCGCGAAGTGGACGTCGTGCTAGCACCGCAAGGCGCCGTCGGCGCCGCGCCGAGCAACTATGTCCCGCCGCAGCAGCCCAGCTACCAGGCCCCTTACGCTCCGCCCACTTATAGTCAGGGCTACTACAACCAAGACGGCTATGCCAACAGTTACAATAGCAACGGCTACAACAATGGCTACTATAGCCCGAATACTGGTTACTACGGGCCAAACACCGGCAACTATGGCCCGGGCAGCGGCTACTATGGCAACGGATATGGCTCGAGCGCTTATGGATATGGCGCGGGCTATCGCGGCGGCTATGGCAATTACGGAGCCGGCAATTTCGGTTCGCAGGTCGGCGGATCGCTTGGCCAGCGCGTCGGCGGAAATGTTGGGGGCGCGATCGGCGCGGGCATAGGCAGCGCCATCGGCAATCAGGGTTCAGGTTGGTGAGGCGCTCAAAAATCGCATCGCGAGCGCCGCACCGTTAGCGCCCGCCGATCGCGCCGCGGAGCGTGTTCGGCGGGCATTTTCTTTGGCGTCGACTCCCGAGGCAATGGATGATTGGGCGGCCGCTGCCGCTGGCGCAGCCTGGGTAAATATTTCTATTGCTCCGGCCGGCCCAATCGAATAAAACGACAATCAGCAGCAGGAGAATTCCCGTAAGCGGGGGAATTAATCGCCAAGAGGGCCCGCGTAGGCGGGCTTTTTTGTTGGGTTCGGAAGAGTCCGCCGCTCGGAGCGCCTAGCGGTTTGAGGCGGTCCGATTCGCGGGCGGCGAGTAAGCGAATTAAGAAACCCCGGCAACGGGGTTTTGTTTCAGATAGTGGATTCGGTGCAGGTACCTACAGAGTCCTCGGCAGAGCTTCGGTTCTGTCGAGGATTTTTGTTGACCTTTCTCTCAGAATTGCTAAGATAAGCGTGTCGGGGAAACCCGACACTGCCCGGTCCAGGTACCTGCCCCGCCTGCGATCGGGTTTTTTATTTGGCCGCGACCGTTTATTTGATTGTTGCGGCCCGCTGCTCATTGCATGAACTTGCAGTTCTTGCTCATCATACTGCCAGGTTGCCGTTCGCCCCTCTGCGCACGGCGACTTGCGGCCCCGAGCCGACGCCGATTGCCTGATTGACATGTTGCTTGTCGGAAGGCGCTCGACATTGAAATCATTCGGCGGCAGCAATGACGATCGGCTTCTCTGCTGGCTTATGATTGGGTCAGGGCGAAGTGACAAGAAAGGATATCCGGTTGCCTGAGATCTACGTCGATGCCGATGCCTGTCCTGTAAAGCAGGAAATTTATCGCGTTGCGAAACGGTACGGCTATTCTGTCACGCTGGTCACGAACGCGATCATGCGAGTTCCTACCGAGAGTTGGATTAAGCTGATAGTTGTCGAGGGGCGGCTCGATGCCGCCGACAATTGGATTGCCGAGCACGCGGCGGAAAACGATATTGTCGTCTCCGCAGACATTCCGCTGGCTGCCCGCTGCTTGGAGAAAGGGGCGGCGGTGCTTGATCCGCGCGGCGGCATGTTCACTGAGGATCGAATTGGCGAGGCGCTGGCGAGCCGCGAGCTGCTAGGGCAGCTTCGCGATCTCGGCGCCATCTCCGGCGGACCGGCTCCGTTCGACCAGCGACATCGTTCGCGATTCCTGCAGGCTCTTGACCAGGCCATTCAGGCCATTCGGAGGAAGCGATGATTGATCCCCGGCTCTCTCTTCCAGAAGATCAATCGGCAACGGCGGCCGTCGCCGAGCCGCCCGTCGCTGAAACGCCGCGAGAAAAGCGCTCGCCGCGCAAACCCAAAAAGCTGCCGCCGCACGCGGTCGTTGTGCTCAACGACGACTTGCACACGTTCAACTATGTGATCGACGCCTTCATGAAAGTCTTCGGCTATCCGCGGGAAAAGTGCTTTCAACTGGCGATGCAGATTCACGTCCAGGGCCGGGCAGTGGTTTGGTCGGGACCCAAAGAAGTGGCCGAGCTAAAACGCGATCAAATTCGAGGCGCCGGGCCGGACTTATACGCCGCGAAGAAAGTTGAATTCCCCCTCGGCGTACTTGTCGAACCGCTGCCGGGTTAGAGCCGGCACGACCTTGCCTTCGCTAAGCGATCTGAACTTGCTCATCGTCTTCCCTGGGCAGTTCAGTGCAGGCTTCGCAGCAAACCAATCGTGGCCCAGGCGCTGCCGAAGTACGTGATCGGCACGGGATTGGTAAACGGCTTTTCGCCCGGCTGCGCTCTGGACGACATGGGCCACGAACCGTCCTGATTTTGACTGTCGATCAAAAACGCGATGGCCCGCTGAATTTCTTTGCGTTCCGGCTTGATCCCGGCGAGGTTCAAGGCGAACAGCGCTTGCCCCGTCGCAAAAGCGTCGCTCCCTACCTCCGGAACTTGTCCCCAGCCGCCATCCGGTTGTTGCCGATCGAGGAGTTTCTTGACCTGCACATCAACGGCTTCCTGCGGCTTGCCCGCGCGCACGTCGACGAGCAACCGTAACAGTGCAGACTGCAAATCTTTGCCAGGCTCGATGGAATTCAGCCAGCGCATTCCCTTCTCGCGGCTCTCGCGCTCTGCAGGCGCGGCATTTGGTCGCTCGAGCGCCAAGCAGGCCCACAGTGTAATCACTTCGGGCGACTCGAAGACGGGCGGCGGCCCGTTGGCCGGCGGCGGCGTCGACCAGAAGCCCTCGGCTTCCTGATGCCGCACGACGTGGTCGGTCATTTGTCGCAATTCTTCTGGAGTGAGGATATCGCGTTCGGGCATCAGTTCGGCCATGCAGGCCAGGTAAATCGCCGCTACCTTCACCAGATTCCAACCCGGCCGCGGATCGCGCGGTTTCTCAATGCCTTCCAAAAATCGCGACTTGGTCCAGGCGCCAATTTCCTTGAAATCTTCCTCTTGGACGGAAAGGCGTCGGCGTCGCGCCTCATTCAAAGCCCAGACGGTCAACGTGCCATGATGGCACGTGGCGCACTCATGGTCGCTGCGCCACTTCTTGGCGTCTTGCACGAGGAAGTCGACGCCCCGTTCGACGGCCTGTTGCAGCGAATTCGCAGTCGGGGCTTCAGCATGCACCTTTGGTTGAGGATCGGCGGAGAGCACTGCGAAGATTGCCGCCAGGCTAATGCTGACCATGCTCTTTCCCTCGTTGACGGTCCACTAGAGCGCCCGCTGCGCTCCCGATCTTAGTCGCTGCTCGTCGCGACCGCAAAACTCAACAGGCGTCAGCGTCTGCCGGCTGAATGCTTCGCGTTGAAAACGCCGCCGCGGCTCGGGCGCTCGCGCAATCAACGCCGCGTCAACGTCGCCGGCAATTCACGGGTTTCGCCGGGGGAAATTTCCCGCAATTCATAATGAGCGGGCAGAAAAGCGTCTCCGGCCGTGATCTCCAGATAGGCGACCTGGCCTTCGGGATTGAAAAGAAACATGAACCTTTCGGCAATCCCTTGTTCGTTCGTAAGAATGGAAAAATCGTTGAATCGGTCTTCCGCATCGCCGGGCGCCGGCTCGCGTTCGTTTTCGCCGCGCCAATGGCAGTCGACCGTGGCGAACTGGATGGGCTGATTCTGTTCGTCGGTCACGGTCACGACAATCTTACACCCCTTGTGTTCTTTCTCTGCGGTTTCGGGGCTTCCAGTCGGCGCGTGACACTCATACGTCGCGTAAGCCAGGCCGGCCGAGAACAGCACGGCGACAATCGCCCCGAAAGAGGTCAGGTACCGGCCGCTGAGATAAAAGAGGGTTCTTAAGACGAAGAGTGTGATCGCGATCGTGGCAGCAAGTTTGAACGGCATTAAGCCCAAGCCGCCGACAAGCACCCCAGCGACGAGCGCCCAGAGAATGGCGCCCATCAGAGAGATGAAACCCGCGGTAAGAGATGGACTGCCTGCAGCGCTCAGCGGAATCACGCGCGGCCCCGTCGCCTGTCTTGATTCGAGAACTATGAGCGCCGCACAAAAACCGATCGCACTAAGTGCGATCGGCGTCCAAGCAAACAGGCCAACGAGATTGCCCAAGAGCGCCAAGCCGCCAATTTGAGTTGCGCCGGGAAGATCGAATCCGGTCGATCCGAACGCTCCGTTAGAAGCGGGCGATACTCGGTTGGCCATGAAACCTTTCCTATCAGCGCCAAGCCCGGCCATTCGAGCCGAGCGGAAGCTTTCAGCCACGCGAACGCGCAGGCATATCCTAGCGGCTGGGTTCAGTTTGCGCAAAGGCCGGCTCACGGCCACAAAGGACACAAACCGGCCCAGCGCGATCCGACCGACCACACCCCCCTTCAGAATGATGCATGTATTGCAACTTAAATTCGGCATTTAAAATATTGTTAGAACTTTTTGTTCCGGTAAAATGCGACTCGGACGACAGAGAACTGGTTGCAGCGTTTTTTCAGTTCACGAAACGCATACCACAGGCGGTTTAGTTCTCTCGTGAAAAGCCGACGCTCGGTTGCAGTACGTGCGCATGCCGACGCCGCGAAGGCGACGCAATGCGCGGACGATTCGACTCGCTCATCGAAGAGCTATCGACATTCAATTCTCTGGGCCTGCGCCGCGGCGGCCTTTGTGGCCGCAACGTATAGTGGTTATCGATTTTGGACGGGAGCGGTTTCGTCCGGACATTTGCTCAGCCAAGCGCAACAGGCATTGGCTGCCAAGAATTATGCCGCTGCTGAAGAATTCTGCCTCAACCTCATCGGTCACCATGGACCTTCGGCGCCAGCACTGTTAATCGCGGGCGAGGCAGCCGCTAAACAGGGCCGACCCACCGATGCGCTCGGCTACTATGCCCAGATTCCGCCTCAGGCCGGCAGGGACGCGGCCCTGGCTTGTGCCGCAGCAGGCGATCTGCTGCTGAAAAACCACCACGCTTCAGCCGCGGAAGCGCAGTTTCGTCGTGCCTTGGAAATCGATCCTACGCTGATTGTCGCCCACGAACGCCTAGCCTCCTTGCTCGGCATTGAGGGGCGCCGCTTCGAGTCCTTGCCGCACCTGTTCACTATGCTGCGCGCCGGCCGATTTTCAAAAGAACACTTGATCCTGTTAGGCAGCCATGCGGCAGCCATCGACGAGAGAAACGAGTTAGAAAAGTTCTACCAGGCGACGCCCGATGATTACATGCCGCTCTTGGGCGAGGCGCGATTCGCGATCCGCTACACGCGGATGGACGAGGCGAAGCGCTTGCTCAAACGAGTATTGAGCCAATCGCCTCATCAGATCGAAGCGCTGGCCGAAGTCGGCCAGGTTCTGCTGGCTGAAGACGATCCCGAATTTCGTCAATGGCTGCTCGTTATGGCGCCGACCGCCGAAGCGCATCCGGATGTGTGGATGACCCGGGGGTTATGGGCGAAGCGGCACGGCGACGCGCGCGGCGCCGCCCGCTGTTTTTGGGAAGCCATCCGGCGAGATCCCTCACATCAGGCCGCCACGTATCAGTTGGCACAGTCGCTCAATTCCCTGGGCGACGCAAAATCCGCCGACCGACTCAGCGCCCGCGCCCAGCAATTGCAAGACCTCGCCAGCGTGATGGATATGCTGTTCGTCAATCGTGAGAACCTACGCCTGATGAGCGCGGCTGCGGAACTTACCGAGTCGCTTGGCTGCATCTGGGAGGCATGCGCTTGGCGCCAGTTCATTCTCGAACTCGAGCCAAAGGCCGGTTCCAGCCGAGCTGCCTTACAGCGTCTGGTCTCCAAGCTCGAAAACGACTCGCCAATGGTTCTGGATTCGGCCAATCCGGCGAAGCAAATCGACCTCTCCGCCTTCCCTTTACCGAAGCAAGACGTCGAATCTTCGGAGTTTCGCCGCGCGGCGCCGGAACTGGCGGGCGGTCGAACGCGATTTGACAACGTCGCCGCAAAAGTCGGCATCGATTTCAAGTACGATAACGGCAGCCAAAGCGATCGGGAAGATCGGCAGATCTTTCGTGATACCGGCGGCGGCGTTGCCGTTCTCGATTACGACTGTGACGGGTGGCCAGACATCTATTTGACGCAGGCCAGGCGGCGCCCTCTGGCCGGAAGCCCTGCGGATCCTTTGGATCGCCTTTATCGTAATCGGGGCGACGGCACGTTCGAAGACGTGACGGAGCGCAGCCTGCTGGCAGAAGACCGCTTCAGCCAGGGCGTGGCCGTCGGCGACGTGAACAATGACGGCTTCCCCGATTTGTATGTAGCCAACATCGGCGCCAACCGGCTTTACCTGAACCAGCAAGACGGCACATTTCGCGACGCGAGCGACCAGGCGGGCGTCGGCGGCGAATCCTGGACCACCAGTTGCATTCTGGCTGACTTCAACGGCGACGGACAGCCCGATATCTACGAGGTTCATTACGTTCAAGGCAATGACGTCTATGAAAAGACCTGTCCCTATGGGGGCAGGGAACGATCGTGCGCACCCACCGTGTTTCAGCCGCAACCCGATCGCTTCTTCTTGAACCAGGGAGACGGCCGCTTCGCCGACGAAACCGAAGCCGCCGGCCTCAATGCCGAAGGCGGCAATGGTTTGGGGGCGGTCGCGGGCGACTTCGACGGCTCGGGCCGGCTCAGCATCTTTGTGGCCAATGACCAGAACGCGAATTTTTGTTTCTTCAACGAGACCGGCCGCCCAGGTGCGGCGCCAAAGTTCGTCGAACGCGGCGTTGTTTCGGGGCTCGCCTACGACGCCGAAGGCAAAGCGCTGGCCTGCATGGGGATCGCCGCCGGAGACGCCAACGAAGACGGCAAGCTTGATTTATTCGTGACTAATTTCTTTGAGGAACCGAACACCCTCTACCTGCAACTCGACGAAGGCATGTTCATTGACGACACCGCGCAAAGCGGCCTACTAGGACCGAGCTACCGCATGCTCGGCTTCGGCGCGCAGTTTCTCGATGGCGAGCTCGACGGCCATGTTGACCTGGTCGTGACCAACGGCCACATCGAAGATCTCTCTTTTAACCAGACTCCCTATAAAATGCGGCCGCAATATTTTCGCGGGCTCGGCCGCGGACGCTTCCAAGAAGTCCCCACCGAGCAGTTGGGCGAGTTTTTCCAAGGCGAATACTTGGGCCGCAGCCTGGCGCGAATCGACTGGAACCGCGACGGCCGCGAAGATTTCATTGTCTCGCATCTCGACGCTCCCGTAGCGCTGCTCTCCAACACCACTCAAGAGACGGGCCATTTTTTCGCGCTGCAGTTGCGCGGCGTGCAATCGTCTCGCGACGCCATTGGGGCCCGAGTTACGATTGAGGCCGGCGCAACAACTCGCACGCAATGGCTCACCGCCGGCGACGGTTACCAGGCCAGCAACCAGCGCCAGCTCCTCTTCGGCCTCGGATCACATCAGCGCGTCGACAAGCTCCAAATTCGCTGGCCGTCCGGCTTATCCCAAGAATTCGCTGATTTGCCGGCCGATCAGGAATTCATTATTGTCGAAGGATCGCCGCGAGTTACTCGCGCGCCTGAAACCAGGTAGTTGCTTCCGCCTCTACCGGACGTTAGCATGCTTCTACCTATTTTGGGTGAAGATTCGCAGGCGCCTCAGGGGTTTTTATGGAGCAGGTATTCTCTTGTCCGCATTGCGGACAATTGTTGACGGCGTCGGCTTCGATGGCGGGTTTTGAAGTTCAATGCTCGCGCTGTTCTGGCCGCTCGCTCGTTCCTGGTGTTGTCGCCGTGCAGGCTCCCTCGCCGATTCCAGTGCCGGCGACGCATCGCTCCACGGCTGCCGATTCCCAAAAACCATCGCCCACCGCACAAAATCGCTCTGGTGGAAACCGCAAATTGCTCGTTGCAGCCGGCGCCGTCCTGGTATCGGCGTGTCTGCCCATTTTGCTCTTCGCGGCGTTCCATCGAACTCCCACGGCGACGACCATTGCCGCCGCTCCGGCAGCGCCGGCGCGGCCCGCCACGGCTGAGAGCTCGGCTGCAGCCGCACCCGTCGTAAACCAGCCGGCGGAGGTCGCCAGCCAAACAACGCCGGTCGCGGCCGGCGCTGCGCCACATTCCGACGCCAACCGCTCCGACTCACGCGCGCCTGCCAGATCTTCCTCGCGGCCAACGCCAAGCCTCGGCAGTCCCACACGGAATGCCGCGCGTGCTTTGGCATCGAACACACCCAATGGCTCGCGCATGCGAGGCGGCTTCACCCCGCCCGTGCAAACCCTCGCGGCGCCAATAGGCCAGCGAGCGAGCACAACGGAGTTGGTCGAGCAAGTCGAGCCTTCCGTGGTCATCGTCGATACGGGCGACGGCCTGGGGAGCGGCTTTGTTTACGACGACCAGGGAACGATCATCACCAATTACCATGTCATCGAAGGCGCCAAGAAGGCCGAGATCAAATTCGCCGACAAGAGTTCTGCGGCGGTCACTGGCTTTCTGGCGGTGTCGCCCGGCAAGGACCTGGCGATCTTGCGATTTAATCCCGCCGGCCGCAGGCTCAGGCCGCTGACGGTGGCTGCCAGCCGTCCGAGCAAAGGCGAATCGGTGTTGGCGTTCGGCGCTCCGCGCGGCCTCGGCAGCACGGTCAGCGACGGGATAATCAGTGCCGTCCGCGAGGGAACGGAGCTGCGCGATACTTTCAAAACGATGACGAAGGCCGATATATACGTCGAGCATCTGCACTACGATCTCGATGCCGTGTGGCTGCAGACGACGGCGCCGATTTCGGGCGGCAACAGCGGCGGGCCGCTGGTGAATCTGCAAGGCGAGGTCGTCGGGCTGAACACCTGGAACCGCAGCGACGGACAGAACCTGAACTTTGCCATCTCCGCCGAGCATATCAAAAAGCTGATGCAGTCGGCGCAATCCGGCCTTCAACCTCTGGCCAGTCTTCCCGCGCCGCGTCAAAAGACTTTTGCCGCCGGCGCCGGGCAGCGGACGCTGGAGTATTGGGATGAAGTCTCGCGCATCAACCGGACCTTGGCCAGCCGCATCAAGAAACTCAGGCAGCCGCCCCTGCCCACCAACCGGCAGAAACTGTTCGAGCTGTTTCCCAAGCTGGCAGGCATTTACCAGAAGTTGGGCGAGTGGCTGCCTGAGACCGCCGCGAAGTTGAAGGCGCTTAAGATCGACGACGTCGATGAAGAACTGGTA
>JAICIG010000189.1 GCA_025924495.1 Pirellulales bacterium
AGAGAACCTGAGCCGTGCCCCCAGAATTTACTAGGCACTTTACTACACAGAATAACTACACTCATCATTGTTGCGATCACTGGGGTTTGGTCAATATCTGCATTAAGTAGGGCGTATTCTGCAGAAGACGAGTGTAGACCAAACATAGTACTCATACTTGCCGACGATTTGGGCTATGGCGATCTGGGCTGCTATGGACAACAGAAGATTCGCACCCCCAACATCGATCGCCTGGCGGCCGAGGGAATGCGGTTCACGGCGATGTATTCCGGTTGCAATGTCTGCGCTCCGTCGCGTTGCGTGTTGATGTCGGGCAAGCACACGGGCCACGCCTACATTCGCAACAATCGCGGCGGGGTCGGGCAGGCAGGCCAAGGGACGGAAGGCCAGGAGCCCGTGCCGCCTGGCGAACTGAAACTGCCGCTCTCGCTCCAGCAACTGGGCTACACGCTAGGCGGCTTCGGCAAGTGGGGCCTGGGCCCGGTAGGCAGCACGGGCGATCCGCTCAAGCAGGGCTTCGATCGCTTCTTCGGCTACAACTGCCAGGGTGTCGCTCACAATTACTACCCGACGCATCTGTGGGACAACGACCGCCGGGTGGAGCTCAACAACCCCGACTTTTCGGCCCACCAGAAACTGCCGGACGGCGCCGACCTCAATGATCCAGCGACTTATGCTCGCTTTTCCGGCCGCGATTTCGCGCCCGACCTGATTACCGAACAGGCCCTGCGCTTCATGCGAGAAAACCGCGACCGGCCCTTCTTCCTCTATTATCCGACGACCGTTCCGCACCTGGCGTTGCAAGTGCCGGAAGACTCGCTCAAGGAGTACGAAGGCGCCTTTCCAGAACAGCCCTATCCGGGCGGACGCGGCTATCTGCCGCAGCGCACGCCGCACGCAGCTTATGCCGCGATGGTCACGCGGCTGGATCGCGAAGTCGGTCGGTTGATGAAGCTGGCCGCGGAACTCGGTCTCGACGAGCGGACGATCTTCGTATTCACCAGCGACAATGGCCCGCTGTACGACCAGTACGGCGGCACGGACGACGAGTTCTTCAACAGCGCCGGCGGTTTCCGCGGCCGCAAAGGTTCGTTCTACGAAGGGGGCTTTCGTGTGCCGGGCATCGTGCGTTGGAAAGACAAGATAGCGCCGGGAACTGTCAGCGATCGGGTCGTTGGCTTCGAAGATTTTTTGCCGACCTTGCTCGAGCTAATTGGCGCCAAGAACGCTGTACCGCCAGGAACGGACGGCATCAGCTTTGCGCCCACGCTGTTAGGCCAGGCACAACCGCCGCGGCCGTTCTTGTATCGCGAGTCGCCCGGTTACGGCGGCCAGCAGAGCGTGCGTGTCGGCGATTGGAAGGCGATTCGCCTCAACCTTCACCCGGGCCCGAAGGCCAAGAATCAGCAGCCCGGCGAGATCGAGCTGTATAACCTCGCCGAAGATCCGGCCGAAACAACCAACGTATCGGCTGAGCATCCCGAGGTGGTAGAGAAGATGAAAGCCTTGATGGAGTCGCAGCACGCCAAGTCCGAGGTCTTTCCGCTGCGGGCGATCGACGGCGGGTCATGATGCCTCGGCTCTTGCCTCGCTGATTGCCATGAACGACGAGGAGCCTCAACCGCCGGATCTAGCACGGAGAGTGTGGAACTTCGCCGTAGCGGCTGCGGACTTCGCACGCGACGGGTTTGTCGTGGTCGACGAAGCAACGTATCAGGCTCGGCTGGCGGTATGCGATCGTTGCGAGTTGCGGCAAGAGGCGCTTTGCACGGAGTGCGGCTGCTACATCAAGGCGAAGGCCGCCGGCCGCGCCTGGTCATGCCCGATCGGCCGTTGGGACGTTCCAGACATCAGCGTGCTGCCGCAGCAGTTGCAGTTTACGCTCTTGGCGGAGGAACTGCCCCCAGGATTCGGCGCTCTGGTCGGCACTTATCTGCTCGAGCGACAGCCCGAGAATGACATCGCCGCAATCGGACATTTCCGCGCCGTCTGGCAAGCGTTTGTACCGGCCAACACGCGCGGCCTGACTGTTGCTCGCCTCGAGGCAAGCGAACGCGGCGCGACGTTGCGTTTTTTTGACGACGCCGGGCAGGCATCGCCGCTTGTCTGGCAGCGAATTGGCTCGACGATTCCGTTTTTGTTTACTGGCCCCATGCCGCTGGAGCCCGCTTCGCCGGCATGTACGACCGTCACGCTTTGGCCGGAGTGAGCGGCGCCGAATTCTGAAGAATTCCGTTACGAACGTTCGGTCGATCCGCGAGCCTCTTTCTCAATGCGGATAAAGCGCCAGCGTTACGTGCCCCGCCGCGGGAGCGGGCGGCGTGCTGCGGTACTCGTTTGAGTCAATGATCTCCAACTCAACTTGTCGCTGTGAGGCGCCGGCTAAGAACTCGTTGACATAGTGCGTCAGCTCGACATCGGTCGGCGTGCGGTTCAGGTACTGCTTGATAAAGGCGGTGGTCAGGTTGCGGAAGTTTTCGCTGCTGCGCACAAAGCCGAGCACGACTTGTTGCCGGGTTAAAGCATTGGAGTCGAGAGCGGTCGTCCAGAATTTCAGACCATCGCTGTCGGGCTCGCGATTGAGCAACCGTTCGTAGAGCGTCGTCACCCAGGCGGCGTTTGGCGACTGGGTGGGATGTGAGCGCCCGGCTGAGGCGAAGAACTCCGCCGAGCTGATCATGCCCGAGACCACGTTGTCCGGTCCGCCGTCGCGTTTCCAAACCTGGTCTCGCCAATATGCCAAGCCCGACGCGTCGGCCTGCCGCAACAGGTATTGCTGGTAGTACTGCGTAATGATCGGATCGAGCCGTTCGTTGCTCTCGAAAATACCTTGGGCCACCACGCTGTACGGCTGTCCGGCGGCGATCAACCCGGACCAGTACTGGAGCCCGCCGTCTTCCGCCGAGCGGCCGAGCACCTGGTGATACAACTTGTCGACGATGCTGGCCGTATAGGAAAGCAAGGTGACCGTCACGGTATTGCCAGCCGTCGCGCCTTCGTTGACCTGGTAAGTGAAGCGATCGATGCCCTGGAAGCTGGCATTCGGAGAGTAGTTGAACGAACCGTCCGCATTCAGCGTCAAGGTTCCATGCGTGGTCGAAGAAACCAGCGTCGCGGTCAGCGCCTGATGTTGACCGTCGTTGGAGACATCGTTCGATAAGATGCCCGTAACGCCGCTGCCCGCACTGGTTCCGCCGGCGGAAAGGACGAACGTGTCGGGCTTCGCCGTCGGCGCCGGCGCTACGACCAACAGCGTGAAGAGTTGCGTCGTATCGGGGCCCTGGCCGTTATGCGCTGTGATGGTGATCTGGTACGTGCCCGCCGAGCCGATCGCGGGCGTGCCGGCCAAGACGCCTGTCGCGCCGTTGAGGGTGATGCCCGCCGGCAGTCCACCTGTCTCGCTGAAGGTCGGCGGCGGATAACCGTTCGCAGCGATTGTAAATGTGCCGGGCACGCCGGCGGTGAACGTCGTCGAGTTTCCGCTGGTAATGTCTGCAGCCGTAGCGGCCGGTTCGATGCCCGAGAAGTTGATCGGCTTGTCGCCGGCAAATTGCCACTTGCCCGAGGCGCCCGTCGCTCGGTCGATCGTTTGTGTCAAAGTTCCGCCGGGCGGCACGACCAGCGTATCGCCTGGCAGCGCTGGCGGATTGGGCAGCCCGCCGTTGATGTTGAAGGTGACCGCCGCACTAGGAGTCACGTGGAACGTGTCTCCGGCTGTCGGGCTGTCGCCGCCGGTTACGGTGACGGCGGTGACGTCCGAATCGAAGGCGACCAGCGGCGCCGCATCGCGGCTAACGCTCGTACCGTTGATCAAGTAATTGTGTGCGCTGGCGCTGCCGTGATCGGTAATCGTTAAGGATGCGCCTATCGCGCCGTTGAACGTCAAACCGTTCGGCAAACTGGCGCCGTTTGCGTAATCGATCGTCAGCGCCGAGGCGCCTTTCGCAGCGGCGCTGGCGCCACTGACGGTTCCTTGAATTAAAATCGTGGCATCGTCATCGTTATCCCCCGCCCCGGCAAGCAGCGTGACGGAGGACGAGTCGGACCTCACGACGCTCTTCGGCAATAAGGAAATCCCATCGGCCGATTGCAGGACCACCGTGCGGTCAATGGCCGGCTGGCCCTGGGCCGGTGGGAGGCCCGCCGCTTGCACGTTAACGTTCGGCGGCACGACGATATTATCGTCGGCGCCGTTCGGGGAAGACTCCGTTGCCGACTCGGCCGTGGTGGCGGTCAGCTTGCCTCCCACGGAGAGGTCGGTTGCAAACGTCAGCGATCCGCCGGTGACGTTAATCGTCGTATCCAGGGCGGCAAACGACGTCATCAGTCCGTCGACTGCGGCGATGGTCAGCGGACCCTGGTTGCGGATCATCGTCACTTGGCCTTGGTTGGAGAAAGCCAGATTCCCAACAGCCAGGTCAATTGGCGTGGCGTTGCCGTTGCCAATGCCGCCGCTGGCGCGAAGCGCCAGATTGGGCGCCGTAATTTTGCCGCCGTTCAGCGTGAAGATCTGACCGAGGTTCTCCAAGTCGAGCGTGGTCCACGTGCCCGGCGCATTGTGTGGGGCGGAAATCGGCGCGTTGATGCCAATGCCATTGGTGCAAGCCGGCGCATCAATCTGCAAAACGCCCGCTGTAATCTGGTTCAAGTCGGACTGCGTCAAGCTGAGCGAACTCGGCACGGCGGCGCCGAGGAACACGGGCCACTGGGGCTGGTCCGACGCAATCTCGAGTCGCCCGGCGCCGGCATTGACGGCGGCCTGCAAGGCCAGGTAATCGGTGAAGAAATCGATTGCGCCGCCGGCGGAGACAATCGGCTGGGCGACCGTCAACTTCGTGCCGTGGGTGTTTTCGGTCAACACCGTCTGACCGCCGTTGGTGGAAATGCCGTTGACGCCATCAATCGAGTTCACATCCAGATCGATCGTATTTGAAACCACGAACGTCGCGTTCTGATTGCCGACGGCGCCGGCGAGGTTGGAGATCTGATTGCGGATCAAGCCGCCGACCAGCTCAACGTTGCCGGCTGCTTGCACCGCCAGGTTCGTCACCTGCAATTTGGCGCCGACGGCCTCGATAATGGCGCCGCCGCTGGCCAGCGACAAAGTCTTCCAGCCAGCCGGCTGCACGATGTCAGCGGAGATCGTAATGTCGCCCGCGTTGTTTTTGTCGCCGATTCGTACCACGCCGGCCGTGATCTGGTTCAGGTCGTCTTGCGAGATGCCGAGCTTGCCCATGCTCGGATTCGTACCCAGGTCAATCGGCTCGGCGCCGGTCGCTTGCCTGAGCGTGACGACGCCATTGCCGGCATTGACGCCCGCCGCCAGGATTACGTGGTCGGCGTTAATCGTGATGTCGCCGCTATTCGAGCGGATGGCGCCCAAGATCGCCGCCGACTGCAGCGAGAGCGTGCCGCCCGCGCCCGTCGATACCACGATCGGCGCCTTGTCCACGGCAATCAGCGCAGCGCCCATTCGGCTGCTCTCATTGAAGAAGATGCTGCCGCCGGCTGTCGCCGTAACGCCATAGCCCACGCCGGCGGCTCGTGCCGTAGAACCTTCGTCCAGCGTAATGTCGCCGCCGGCGTTCAGCACCACCGGCCCGCCGCCTGTGACGGAGCCAAACTGCCCCGGCGTACCCAACACCAAGTTTCCATCGGCGATCAGCGTTGCTGTCTTATTGGTAATGCCTTCGATATTGACCGCCTGCTGGTTCCCCCCGTCGACGATATTCGCCCCGGCGCCGATCGCATGAACGGTAATGTTGCCCGCGCCAGTTGCGGCTTCGGTGGCAACGTTTTCGCCGGCGTTCGTAATGTTGATCGTGCCATGATTGGTCAGGACGATATCTCCCGATCCGCCGAGCACCTTGACCCCTTGGAAGACGTCGTTGGCAAAACCGATCGTCAGCGAACCTGGGTTGCGGGAATTGTTGTCGAGGTAGATTCCGCCCGACGTCGTCGTTTGGGCGACGACAGCAGGAACCTGCGTCAACAGAGGCGCATTTGCGGCGCCAATGCCGGTAGTGGCGGTCAGCGAGAGCTGGGCGGCAATCAGTTGTATTTGCGACGAGCTATTGACGATAGCGCCGGCCGTGCTGTTGATCTCGATGGAATGAGCAGTGATCCCGCCGCCGAGCGTAATATCGCCAGGGGCGTTGAGCTCGACGTCCATTCCGCTGATTATGCCGTTATTGGTTAGAGCAGCATCTTGATCGGCGTCGCCGGCGCCGGCGAAAAAGGCCACCGTTTGCCCCTGCAAGAGAGCGCCCGAATTGATGAGGATACTATCCGCCGCATTGAAGCTGAGGGGCGAATTCGAACCCAGCACTGCGGCCGAGTCGATCACGATATCGTCTTCCGGCGGCTGCCCGCTCTCATTGGCTGTTTCGGTCGTAATGGCTGTCAATCCTCCGCCGGGCCCCAGCAACCCGTCGAAGATCAGCCGCCCGCTCACTGCCAGCGTCGTGATTCCGACGCTGGTTGATGTGTTGAGGCCGTCGACGCTGGCGATCGTGAGAACGCCCGTGCCATGGACATATACGGGCCCGCCGCTCGCGAAGGCCAGTTTCGATGCCGCCACTTCCAGCGGAGCGTTGCCGCCGACGGCCACGCCCGAATGCAGCGCCAGATTCGGCGCCGTCAACACGCTCCCCGCCACCGACGTAATCGTGCCGCCGTTACTCCATAGATCCAGCGTGTTCCAGGCGCCGGGACCGGACGTTGGCGACGAAATGGGTGCAGCAACCTGAATGCCGCCCATGGCGGAGCTCGCGCCGATTTGCAGCACGCCCGCGGTAATCTGGTTCAAATCAGATTGCAACAAGCTAAGCGAACCCGTTGCGGCGGCTCCCAACACAATCGACTCTACGCTGCTAAAAGCGTCGAGTTCAACGCGGCCGGAGCCGGCATCGACTGCGGCATTGAGACTCATGAGGAATCCGGACAGAACGATGTTGCTCGAACCAGAAATGATTGGCTGTTTGACGGAGAGCAACGTGGTGGCGGCTGTGAGCTTCACGCTTCCGCCGCTTTGCCCCGCCGCCGCCAACGTGTTGATGCCTGAGACGCCGTCGACGCTGGCGATCGTTAAGGTCTGTTGATTGGTGAACACGAACGGCTGATTGCTGGTCGTACCGGCCAGGTTCGACACGGCGCCGTCAAGCACCTGGACCCCGCCCAGGCCTTCGACATCGAGATTCGTGACGCCGAGCGGCGCCAGGTTCGAGTCCGTGATTTGCCCGCCGCTCAACAGCGACAAGGTGTTCCAACCGCCTGAAGCGAAAATTGACTGGGTGACCTTGATCTCGCCCAAATTGGCCGTGTCGCCGATGCGCAGCACGCCGGCAGTGACGTGGTTCAAATCGGCCTGCGATAGACCCAAGCCTCCGCTGACTGGGTTCGTTCCCAGGTCGATCCCCAGCGAGCCGGTCGCCTGCTTCAAGCTGACGGCGCCGTTGCCCGCATTGACATTGCCGGTCAGCACCATGGCATCGGCCACAATCGTAATATTGCCATCCTTACTGGTCAGATTGCCCGAGCTGACCGTGAGCGTGCCGCCGCCCAAGGCCGTCAGGTTGATTTTGCCGCCAGGAGCTGAGTTCGTGCCGGAGACAGAGACATTGCCCGTCTGGTTCACGACTTGAATATCGCCGCTGGTGGAATTGGATACGGTCAAAGTCGCTACAGAGACTTCGATTGGGGCCGCCGCGGCATCGATGCCAGACGCGGTCACGCCGATGCCCTTCGCCGCTTGCAGTGACAACGTCGCCGAGGTCACGTTGTTCGTGCCCACGGGCGGATCGTTGGCGTCGAGAATGGCGCCATGATTGCTGACCAGCGTCACGATGGCGCCCGGCGAATTAATGGAGTTGATGCGAAGATCGCCGTCGGAGACTAACACGGCATAATCGGCGGCCGCAATCCAGCCCAGAGCGTCGATCGAAGAGTCGCTATCGGTGTCGCCGACACCCGCGGTTAGACTCACGCCGGGGGCTACGAGATTGCTTGCCGCGGCAATGGAGATGTGATCGGCGGCGCTAATATTGATTTTCGAGCCCGCGCCAACATTGATGTGCGAGTCGATGATCACATCGTCCTCAGGCGGATTGGCGCCTTCGTTGGCCGTTTCATTGGCCGAGACCTGCAACGCCAGGCCGCTGTAAACGTTGGCCGCGAAGGTAATCGGACCCGTGGCAGTTAACCGGGTTGTGGAGGCGGAATCGGGATTTTCTCCGCCAAAAGTGCCGTCGACTCCCCCAATCGTGAGCGAGCCGGGCGCCGTGATATTCACGTCATTGAGCTCATTCAAGTAAGCCAGGTTCGAAGCATCGATGGTCAACGTGCCGCCGACGCCGATACCGCTTCCTGACCGTAGGGCGACGTTGGCTGTGGTCAGGGCCGTGCCAGTCGTAACTGTGTTGGCGATCGACCCGAACGTTACCAAAGACAGCGTGTTGAAACCGTTGTGGCTGGTGATCGGCGCTGAAAAGGTGATGCCGCCGCTCTGAGTCGAGTTGCCCACCTGCACGACTCCTGCCGACACCTGCGCTAACTCAGCGTCGGTCAGCCCCAACTTGCCGCTGGTGTTCGACCCTAGATCGATTGCCGTGCTGCCGTTAAACGGTTGAAAAGTCACGCGGCCGGAGCCGGCATTCACCGGGGCCGTCAGGGCGATGTGATCGGTCGTGAAGATCACATTCCCCGCCGCGCCATTGGCGCCGCCTGTGGTTTGCACGGCCTGGGCGGTAAGCGTGCCGGCGCCTTGCGAACCGGCGACGAGAAACGTGTCGCCGCCGCCAGTCTTGATGTTGGCCAAGGTCAAATCGGCCCCCGCGTCGAAAAAAATGGCGCCGCCTGAACTCGCCAGGGTATTTGCCGGCTTGCTGAAGCTGATCGCCCCGCCGCCTTGGTCGTCGGTGCTGAAGTTGGCGCTGAAGCCCGCCGCAATCGGCAGCGTAAACGTTCCACCCAGATCGCCGAAGGTAATGGCGTGGACGGCTTGAATCGAGAGGTTTTGAGTCGAACCGAGCGACGCCAGGGCGCCGGTGCTGAGCGTGTCGAGATTCGCTCCGCTGCCGGCATCGGGCGTGCTAAACGACAGGAAGCCGTGATTGGCCAGGAACGCCTGGTCCAGGCTGCCCGAGCCCGAGGCGCCTGCGAAGATGTTCACGTTGGCGCTGAGCATAGTGCGGGGTTCGCAGAGTTCGATCCGCAGGCGGCGCCGATCGCCTTTCTTTTTATTGGCCTGGCGCGGAGAAACACGTTGAATTTGTCGCAAGGATCGCTTCAGCATCGGATCATTTCCCCCGGGCTAGCTCGAACAGTTCCGCCGCCTTAACAGCCGCTGACATAGCCGACCGCCAAACGACGACGCGCGTGGCAACTTTAGTCGCCGAACGATCGGGCGTCATCACGCAGCCAATCGCTGCGAGGCTCGGACCAGCTTGTAAGGCGTCATCGCCTTAGCGGCTGCGTCGCGAAGAATGCGCGGAAAATTCGTCCACGCTAGTTAATCGTTCCGGGTGTGACAGCAATTTTTGCGATCAGGAACTTTTCGCAACATCGCGCAGAAGTACGCGTCAGGCGCTCCGAATTGACGGAAACAAAGCAGCCTGCCGCCACACCGCGAGACCATCGGCGCCTGTGTCAGTCGCTGCCTTACGAGCAGGCCTGCCGCGTGAGAGGCGACAGGCTTTTGACGCACTATGCCAGGATCTGTTCGACGACGCGGGCCGCGCGACCGTCCGTCAGGCGTTGTTGCCGGCCATTGCTGTGATAAACCAGCTTCGTGTGGTCGATGCCGAGCAAGTTCAGAATCGTGGCCTGATAGTCATTGGGAGTGACGACGTCAACGGCCGCCTTGTGGCCGACTTCGTCGGTCTGGCCGAAGGTCATGCCGGGCTTGAATCCGCCCCCCGCCAGCCAGATCGAGAACCCCTGGCCATTGTGATCGCGGCCGACCTGATCGTTCAATTCTCCCTCGCACACGGGCAGGCGGCCGATTTCGCCGCCCCAGTGGACGATGGTCGAGTCGAGCATGCCCCGCTGCTTGAGATCGGTCACCAGCGCCGCGGCCGGCTGATCGGTGCGGCGGCAGATAGCCGGCAAACCGGTGCGGATGTTGTTGTGATTGTCCCACGGCTGCCCGCCCAGGAACAATTGCACGAAGCGCACCCCTCGTTCCACCAGCCGGCGAGCAATCAGGCAGCGCGTGCCATACTCGCGCGTCTCATCTTGGTCGAGCCCATAGAGCTTGTGGATGTATTCGGGTTCTTGCGACAGATCGAGCGCCTCTTTGGCCTCGGTCTGCATGGCGGCGGCCAGTTCGTAGCTGGCGATCCGCGTTTCCAGGTCCGCCTCGCCGGGGTGCATGGCCAGGTGGCGTCGGTTGAGCTGTTCGAGAAAGCTCAGGTTCTGCTGCTGTAACTTGCCGCGCAAGAGCGGCGGCGGATCGAGATTCAAAATCCGCGGCTCCTGCGGCCGCAACACAGTCCCTTGATACAACGGCGGCATGAAGCCGCTCGACCAGTTATGGGTGCCGTCGACCGGATGGCCGCCTGGATCGGAAAGCACCATGTATGCCGGCAGGTTCTGCGATTCGCTGCCCAAGCCGTAAACGATCCAACTGCCCATCGTCGGCCGCCCAGTCACGCCCGCGATGCCGCCATGAAAGTAGCGGATCGAGACCTCGTGGCCGTTGTGCCCCGTGTGCATCGAACGCACGACGCAAAGATCGTCGACGATTCCCGCCGTATGCGGCAACAACTCCGAGACATCCGTGCCGCACTGGCCATGCTTGGCGAATTTCCACGGGCTGCCTAGCAGCTTCTTGCTGGCGCGATTGACGAAGCTGTAATGAACGTCGCCGCCGTATTCCTTTCCATTCAGCGCGGTCAACTCAGGTTTCGGATCGAACAGGTCGACGTGCGACGGGCCGCCGTGCATGAACAGAGAGATCATCGCCGTGGCCTTGGGCGTAAAGTGAGGCCGCCGCGGCTTCAAGTTAAGCGGAAAATTCTCGCCCGGCTTGCTCGGCGTATCGGCGCCGAGCAACTGGTCTCGCTCGAGCAAATGCGCGAGGGCGAACGTGCCGATGCCAAACGCCGATCGGGCCAGAAATTCACGACGGCTGCGATTTCGCGGATCAGTCGACATACAAAAACTCGTTGGCACTGAGAAGTTGCTGACAAAGACTCGTAAGGGCCGAAAGCTCATGGTCCGATTTGTCGCCGCTGGCGCGCAAGGCCGCAACCTGTTCGGCGACAAATGCACAAGCCGATTCGAGCTCCTCGACCGTCGCCTGCCGCTGGTAGGCGATCTGCCAGGCATAAGCGATTTGCTGCACGAGCGGCACGCCGAGCGCGCCGTGAAAGTCGCTCGCCGAATTCCAGCGATCGAGTTCCTGCCCTTCAGCGTCGGCCAGCTTCAGTTCCGCGCTCCAGGTGAACGAATCGGAATTGACATCGCCAAAACAATCGACGACGAAATCGATCGTATCTCCCGGTTGCACCTCGACTCGCGGCACATCGGAAGCGGCTTCGCGGGTTTTCACTGCCCATTCGCCCAGCAAACCCGCACGGCTCGAAACAATGCGGCCGCGCACTCCATCGCCATTTTCTGAAGGATGCTGCAATTTGCCGGCAATCGAGACAAAACCGCCGCGCGGAGCCGTCCAGCGACGGATGACGGCGTGCTGTTGATCGTTACCCGCGTGACCGCCGCTGGCGTGCAAAATCGCCCAGCCAACTTGCGAATCGGGCAGCGCCGCCCCTCCTTGCCACGCCGATCCGGTGAAGTGCGGCAACGGCGCGAAGCGAGTGACTCGAGCTTCGGCCGCGCCGAACTCGCCGTAGCCGAATTGCCAGACCTCGTTGTGCCGCGGGTATTTCGCCAGCAGCGGCTGCGCTGCAGGCAGACCAAAATCGGCTGGAGTTTCGGACCGCAGGCGCTGGGCGAAGATGCCGGCGTACTTCAACACGAAGTCGCTGTTCATCAACATCAACGACTGCGGCGCTCCCGTGCTGGGCACGCGCCGTTCGCAATTCAACATCATGACCGGATCGTCGAAGGTGGTCAGGAACGAAAGCGGCTTGGTGCGTCGCATTTCCAGGTAGACGCTGCGGCGCGGCAGATCGTCTTTCACGACGACCTGCCCGACAAAGTCTTCGGCGACCGGAACGGCGGGCCCGAACTGCGTGCGATCGAGCTTGCCGCTCGCCGCGAGCATGCGATCGCGCAGAATCTCCGCCTCCAAGCGCCGCACCGGGTAGTGCCAATAAAGCGAGTTGTCGCCGTCGACGGCACGCGGATCGGCCCCGCCGGCGGCAACCGGCCGCGGCACGGACGACTGCCGATACACGCTCGAGAGCATGATCAGCTTGTGCATTCGCTTCAGGCTCCAGCCTTGCCGCGCGAACTCATCGGCCAGCCAATCGAGCAGTTCGGGATGCGTGGGCCGCACGCCGAGCATGCCGAAGTCGCCCGCCGTGTCGACGAAGCCCCGGCCGAAATGATGCAGCCAGATCCGGTTCGCCAGCACGCGCCCCGCAAGCGGATGCTTGCCGCTCATCAAATGCCTGGCCAGCGCCAACCGCCGTCCGGAAGTAGGCGTCTGCGGATCCTTATCAACAATTTCGAGACGTTGTCCCTCGGGCGCCGCAATGGTCAGGTCGCCCGGCTTCACCTCTTGTTTTGGCTGGCGATAATCGCCCCGATAAAAGACGTGCGTGGCAGGCAGCGTACCGGGAACCTCGTTCAACACGCTGACGAAGTCTTCGACCGGCTTCTCAGAGCGCTTTGCAGCGATTTTCGCCTGGTCGGCCTTCAAGTCATTGGCCGCCGCTTCGTTGTACTGATAGAGGACCCCCGGCGAGATATTCACCTTGGGGTTCAATGCCAGCAATTGCTTTTGTTCTTCCGTCCGCTTATCGGCGGGCGCATTGTACGCGTCGCGCAGTTTGCCGCGCTGGTCTTCCGGAAACTTCTCGAGTTCCTTCTCCAAGGCCTCGGCAATAAGCCTGGCTTGCTTGGCGTTGTATTCCTCCTGCATCTTGTTCGCTTCGGCCTCGACCGCCGCCGCCTTGGCGCGGTCTTCGTCCGTGTAGAGCGACACCAACCGCTGCCCCGGCCGCCGCCAATGTGCCGGATCAATCGCCGGCTCGAACACGGCCCGCAGCCGGAAATAGTCCGATTGCGGAATCGGATCGTAGCGATGATCGTGGCATTGCGCGCAGCCAACCGTCAGACCGAGCAGCGAAGAGCCGACGATCTTCAGCGTGTCGGCCATCACCTGATTTGCCCCTTCGGCCGGGTCGCCCCCCGTGGCCGTCGGATCGGCCGCGGTGCGCAGGAAGCCGGTAGCGATTAGCTTCTCGAGCTGCTCGGGCGGAAGATGTTTCCACGGCTGAGGAACAAGTTCATCGCCAGCTAGTTGCTCGGTAATGAATTGATCGAACGGTTTATCGGCGTTGAACGCACGAATCACATAGTCGCGATACTTATAGGCATAAGGCCGCGGCGTATCTTCGGCGCCGTTGCCTTCGGAATCGGCGTAGCCCGCGACGTCGAGCCAGTGCCGCCCCCAACGTTCGCCGTAATGCGGCGAGGCCAACAATTTGTCGAGCAGTTTTTCGTAGGCCTGGTCGCTTGTGTCGGAAAGAAACTCAGCGATCTCCTGAATTGATGGCGGCAAGCCGGTCAAATCGAACGACGCGCGGCGAATGAACGTCAGTCGATCGGCATCCGGCGCAAATCGCAGCTTCTTCTCGCGCAGCTTGGCCAACAGGAAGGCGTCGATGGGCGAACGCACGAGATCGGCGTCCGGCTGGCTGGCGAGCATCGATTCATGACTCACAACGCCCGGCAGTTGCGGCGGCTCGACGCGGCGGATCGGCTGGAAGGCCCAGAAAGCTCGTTCTTCGGGGGTGATGTCGATGCCCGGCGGCAGTTGTTCCGGCTCGTCGCGCAGCGTCGCGGCGCCAGAGACGATCCAGCGTTCGACGAGGGCAATTTGTTCAGGTGGAACTTTCTTCTCGCCAGGGGGCATCTCGCCGGCTTTGATGCGCGCCAGCAGCAGACTGCCGGCGGCGTCGCCCGGTACGACCGCCGGCCCGCTCTCACCGCCGCGGATGGTGAATCGCCTTAGCCGAAGATCGAGATTGGCTTCGACCTTGTCGCCGCCACCGTGGCAATCGAAGCAGTA
>JAICIG010000190.1 GCA_025924495.1 Pirellulales bacterium
AGCGGCCATCGCCCTGGTCGTGCCAACCCAAGTGATCATCGAACCCGCGGACGTCGTCGGGATGCGGAGCGGCCAGCTTACGCCCGTAGTATTCTTCCACCTTCGCCTTGAAACGCTCAATGCCCCAATCGGCGATCAGATACTTCAAGCGAGCCACCTTGCGATCAGCGCGGTTACCGAAGTCGCGCTGCACCTTGATGATTTCCGTGGCCACATCGACCACCTGATCGGGCGTGACGAAGCACATCCGTTTAGCCAACGCAGGAAAAGTTTTCTTGGCGCTGGGCGTGACGCCCATGCTGCCGCCGACCAGCAGGTTGTAGCCGATGATCTGATAGTTCTCGCAAATCGCCATGATGCCGAGATCGTTCGTATACAGATCGACGCAGTTGTCGCCCGGCAGACCGATCGCCGTCTTGAATTTGCGCGGCAGATACGTGGGGCCGTAGATCGGCTCGATCACATGGCCGTTCGAGCCTCCCGCGACGAGTTGATCTTCCCCGGTGTCAGGATCGCGAAGCCAGATTTCGTGATAAGCCGTGGTTCGCGGCGCCAGATGCTCAGCCAGCCGATCGGTCAGCTCTTGCATTTGAGCATGGACCGGATCGTGATGATGGGGCGCCGGGCAGCACATGATATTGCGCTCCACGTCGCCGCACGCCGCCAGCGTGGTCAATTGCACCTCGTTGATGCGGCGAATCACCGCCTGCAAGTTCTCTTTGACCACGCCATGCAATTGCAGTCCTTGACGCGTTGTCGCGCGCAAGGTCGTGTTCCCCAACTCGTCGCACAGGTCGAGTTCCGCCAGCAACTGATCGCTGGTCAGCTTGCCGCCCGGGACGCGAGTCCGGACCATGAACATGAACGCTTTGCCCGACTTGCCGCCGCTTGAACGGCTCGCCGAACGGTGATCGCGGTCGTCCTGCTGATACGTCCCATGATGCTTGAGCAGCTGAATGCTCTCTTTACCAAAAAAGTCGTTGCCGTCAGTCAGTTCGCCGCGGATCTCGCCGCGCAGATAATTGCTTTCCGCCTTAAAGCCCTCGACGGGGCTGAGTTTCGATTCGTCTGACATGGCTGCCAAAGTTAGAGAGACAGAGCGCGCAATTAGGAGGGAATAAGACCTGCGCGGCCAATGGTCATTTACTTGACTATCATTGTGATAATTCAATGTGAGCCAGTCAACAGGATAGCTCGGCAGGAATTCCGAGTCACTAGGTCTTTTTCCCCTTATTCCGTGAGCCCATTGAGGGCTGCGGGGCCAAAACTTCCCTCACGCCTGCTGCCAAGACGGACAAGTAGCCTCTCCAAAATGGGGGAAGTGAACCGCATCGCAGGCCGGCGACCTAGCACGGCATGGAGTGTGAGGCCAGCACGTTCCAGGGAAACGACGCCCGAGTGAAGGCCCTGCGCCGGAACCATTCGATCTGCATGTTCGTCATACTGGTCGGGCGTTCCAGTTTCCTGAATTGGTCGCTTGGGGAGGAATCCGATGATTCTACAAAGCCACTTGGCGGCACTGGCCTTGATTGCGTCCTTGAATGTCGCGCTGGCGGAACCCGCTGGCGGTTCCCTGCCTGACGACACGCTGCAACGTTATCTGGCTCAGTCAAAGTTCTGCGTCGCCGGACGGTTCCTTTCGGTGAGAAGCGAGGAACGTGGAGAACAAGGCGACGCCCAGTATCTCTGCGAAGTTCAAGCTCTGGAGGCGATCAAAGGCGAGTTGACCGCCCCAAGCTTTCGCATCTCGTTCATGCGGCCGGATGCGGGGCAGCATGAATTGCACTGTTTAAAAGCTGGCGCAAAAAGCATTCTGTTTCTCGACGGTCCTACGAAGGCGGCGCCAGTGACTGCCGGCGCTGTTATCGATTCATATTCCTTGGCCGACGCAGAATTTGGAATCCTGCCCTTCACCGACGCGCTGGCGGACGCATTGAAACGGATCGCGGAAACGCCCCCGCAAAGAAATGCCGAACTCACTTCAGCTCCGCCCCGTGTCGCTGCCGAGCCGGTCGACCTCGAAGGCCGCTGGCTGCTGACCATGCCCAAGGGGTTTGAGTACGAAGCACAGCTCAAGCGAGTCGACAGCGAGGACAAGTTCCGACTTACTTGCGACGCGTGGAATCTGCGCGGGATTTATCGCCTTTGTGACGGGCGATTGACGATCGTCCAGCCTGAAAATGAGCGGCTTATCGGACTCGTTTGGGAAATTAAAAACAAGAACGTATTGCTGCTGACAGAGCATCCCGAAAGTTCGCAGGTTGGCTGCGACTACCGCAACGCGACATTAAGCCGCTTTGAAGGTACTAGCGTTTCCAAAATGCGCTAGGCCTTTCGCAAGTGCGATAAACGTCGTGCGAGATCGGCGTTCAAGGCGCCGCCCGACGGCGAACGCGCGGCGCCGCTTCCTTGAGAGATTCAGCTCATGCCGCTAGCATGGCGGCATGCCAGAGCCTGACGCAGAATCAATGCCCCCTCGAGCCAACCCTTTCCGGCTAGGGCTGGCGGTGTGGCTGGCGACCGGATTTTGGATCGGGCTGATTCCCTTCGCACCGGGAACGTGGGGAACTCTGTGGGGAATTCCGCTGGCCTGGGGAATATCTCGATTGCCGGCCGTTTGGATGCAGTTGGCAATCATCGCCGCCATCTGCGTCGCGGGGATTCCCTTGTGTACTGCCGCCGCGCGCCGGCTCGGGGGACGCAAAGATCCCGGTTCGATCGTGTTCGACGAAATCGCGAGCTTGCCAATCACTTTTTTCCTGATTCCCCTGAACGGCCCGTGGGTCATCGTCGCCGGCTTCTTGCTGCATCGATTATTCGACATCACAAAACCCCCGCCGGCTCGAGCCCTCGAACGCCTGCCCGAAGGCCTGGGCATTATGGCCGACGATTGGATCGCAGGCTTGTACTCGAACCTGGCTTTACACGCGCTCGTGTGGTCGAATCCGGGCGGCGTTTTTTCTGGCTGACGCCACGGCCAAGTTGACGCAGCAGCTGCCCCGCTGACAGAACAAGGGCATCTGCTAGAATGCGGCCTCACCGGGCGTTAGCGATTGGCAAAAAAGAAAGGTTTCCCGTGACTGCGATTGTGCTCGACGGCAAAGCCCTCGCCCAAGAAATGCAAGCCGACCTGGCGGTTGAAGCGGCTGAGTTCATCGAAAACAACAGCGTCTTTCCCTGTCTTGCCGCAGTGCTTGTCGGCGACAATCCGGCCAGCGAGGTCTATGTTCGTAACAAGCGTCAGGCCTGCGAACGCGCGGGGATCGAAAGCCAGTTGCATCGCTTGCCGGCCGACGTCTCGCTTGAAGAATTGCTGGCGCTTGTTCATAAGTTGAACAAGGCGCCCGAGGTGCATGGCATTCTCGTGCAACTGCCGCTCCCCAAGGGCTTGGATGAAACGCGCGTGCTGCACGCGGTCAATCCGCTCAAGGACGTCGACGCGTTCCATCCCGAGAATGTCGGCCGGATTGTGCAGGGGCGGCCGCGATTTTTGCCTTGTACTCCGCACGGCATTCAACAGCTCTGCATCCGCCGCAGTATTGCCACTGCCGGCAAGCATGTGGTGATCGCGGGCCGCAGCGACATTGTCGGCAAGCCTTTGGCAAACATGCTCGTCCAACGCGGCCCCGAAGCCGATGCCACCGTGACGGTTTGCCACAGCCGCACGCCCAACTTGGCCGAATTCACCCGCCAGGCGGACATTTTGATCGTCGCCATCGGACGTCCGCGATTCGTTACGGCCGAGATGGTCAAGCCAGGGGCCGTGGTGATCGATGTCGGCATCAACCGGACCGAACAGGGTCTGGCCGGCGACGTCGACTTTGCCGGCGTCCGAGAAGTCGCCGGCATGATCACTCCCGTACCCGGCGGGGTCGGGCCGTTGACCATCACCATGCTGCTCTACAATACGCTCGCCGCGGCGCGGCTGCAGCAAACCTGAGCCAGATCGGCCACAGCACCGACGGAGGCCGCCTGTTCAGGGCTGCGGGCGAGAGCTTCGTTTCGCTTCTTCGTAAAGTTTCTCGCATTCTGGCCGGCTTTACGCTTCACGCTTGCCGGGAGATGGGGTAACCTCGTCGAAGCTAGCGCATTTCAAGCGTGTCTCCATTAGATTGCAGCAAGGCCCTTTCATGGCTCATCGAATTGTCGCCTGGCTCGCATTGATCGCGATCGTTGCCTTTGGCAAGGCAGGCGTTTTAGCCGCCGACGCCGACGCAAAATACGATGTCATCATTCGCGGCGGCACGGTCTATGACGGCAACGGCGAAAAACCCATCGTCGCCGACCTGGCTGTTCAAGGCGACAAGATCGCCAAGCTGGGCGACCTGAGCCAGGCAAAGGCCAAGCTCGAAATCGACGCACGGGGACTGGCCGTCACGCCAGGTTTCATCAACATGCTCTCCTGGGCCGGCGATTCGCTGTTGCACGACGGTCGTTCGCAAAGCGATCTCCGGCAAGGCGTCACCTTGGAAGTCCTCGGCGAAGGCTGGTCGATGGGCCCGCTCAACGAGGCGATGCGGGCCGACATGATCAAGTCGCAAGGGGACTTGAAATTCGACGTCCCATGGACCTCGCTTGCCGAGTTTCTGGACTATCTCGAACGCAAAGGAACGTCGACCAACGTGGCGTCGTTCGTCGGGGCGACCACCGTCCGGATTCACGTGCTGGGATATGAAGATCGCCGCCCGACGCGCGCCGAACTGAAAAAGATGTGCGATCTGGTTCGCACGGAGATGCAGGCGGGCGCGCTTGGTGTCGGCTCGTCGCTCATTTACGCGCCGGCGTTTTATGCCGATATACACGAGTTGACCGAACTTTGTAAGGCGGCTGCTGAATACGACGGCATGTACATTTCGCATATCCGCAGCGAAGGCAACCGGCTGCTGGAATCGGTCGACGAGTTTTTGGAAATTGCCCGGCAAGCCGGCGTTCGCGCCGAAATCTATCATTTGAAGGCAGCTGGCGAGCAGAACTGGCCGAAGCTCGATCAGGTCATTGCCAAAATCGAAAAGGCGCGCAGCGAAGGCCTGGAAATCACCGCCGACATCTACCCCTACACTGCCGGCGGCACAGGCTTGAACGCCGCCATGCCCCCTTGGGTTCAAGAAGGCGGCCTGGATCGCTGGATCGAACGCCTCCGCGATCCGAGAATTCGCGCCCGGGTGATTCGCGAAATGCGGACGCCCACGGACAAATGGGAGAATTTGATGCTGGCGGCCGGCTCTCCCGAGCGCGTTTTGCTTGTCGGCTTCAAGTCAGAAGCCCTCAAGCCTCTTACCGGTCGCAGCCTGGCCGAAGTCGCGCGACAACGCGGCGTGTCTCCTGAAGAAGCGGCAATTAATCTGGTCATCGAAGACGGTAGCCGCGTGGATACTATCTATTTCTTCATGGATGAGGCCAACGTGCGCAAGAAGATTGCGTTGCCGTGGGTCAGCTTCTGTTCCGACGCCGAATCACTGGCGCCGGAAGGGCCGTTTTTAAAATCTCATCCCCATCCACGAGCCTATGGCAGCTTCGCCCGGCTGCTGGGCAAATACGTGCGTGAAGAACAGATCATTCCTCTGGAAACGGCCATCTACCGATTGACTGGCTTGCCGGCAAAGAATTTGCGTCTCGCCGACCGCGGACGTCTGGCCGTCGACTATCATGCCGACCTGGTGATCTTCAATCCCGCCACGATTGCCGACCGCGCCACGTACGCCGAGCCGCATCAGTATGCCACCGGCGTGAAGCACGTGTTCGTGAACGGGAAGCAAGTGCTGCACGACGGCGAGCACACGGGCGTCATGCCTGGCCGAGCGGTCAAGGCCAGCGGACGCCGCAAGAGGAAGTGATTATTTGAAGGGCATTGCACTGCAGCGAATGTCTCGAGCGGCGATCCTGCGGCGCGTTTTTGTCCGCCGCCTCGCTGGCCGTTACAATGCAAACGCAATAGAGATATCAATCAGGGCATCGCCATGTATCGCATCGCTTTGGCGCTGGTCGCTGCCTGCCTCGCAATTGGCACTCGCTCGCTGCCAGTCACAGCGGCAGAGCCGCCGCCGCTGCGCCATGCTCACGCACACAACGACTACCTGCACAAGCGGCCATTGCTTGATGCGCTCGACCGGGGCTTTACCAGCGTCGAGGCCGATGTATTTCTTGTCGACGGGCGTTTGCTCGTCGCGCACTCGGTGCTGGAGCTTAACGGCCAGCGCACGCTCGAAAGACTCTACCTCGAGCCGTTGCGGGACCGCGCAAAAGCCCATGGCGGCAAGCTGTTCGCCGATGGCACGTGCCTGACGTTGCTCATCGACATCAAGGCAGATGCAGAGAAAGCGTACCGAGCGCTCGCCGAGTTGCTAGCAAGGTACGACGATATCATCTCGGTAGTCCGCAATGACAAATTGGAAACTAAAGCGGTCACGGTCGTCGTTTCCGGCGAAAGGCCGCAGGAAACTATCGCCAGCGAAGCAGTGCGCTATGTCGGCATTGACGGCCGTTTGAGCGATCTCGATTCAACGCTGCCCGGCGATTTGCTGCCGCTCATTAGCGACAACTGGTCGCGGCATTTTCGTTGGCGCGGCGAAGGCGAAATGCCCAAGGACGAACGGGAAAAGCTCCTCAACATCGTCGATAAAGCCCACGCTGCCGGCCGGCGCGTCCGGTTTTGGGCGACGCCGGACCGGGAATCGGTGTGGCGGGAGTTGCATTCCGCCGGCGTCGACCTGATCAATACGGACGATCTCGACGGGCTAGCGCGATTCCTGGCGACGGCGCCCTCCACGGAGAAATGACCGATGTCAGCCGACCATTCTTGGAACAAACCGGATAGCCAGTCAGGGCCGCTCGACGACCTGGAGCAGTGGGACGACGATTTGTTGCGCCGCTACCCGGAGCCGGAGAAAACGGCAGACCAGTTCCGCGATTATCGGGCCGAGGCGCGCCCGGAGGTCAAGGAGTTTTATCGCCTGCACCATCGCCACCAGACGGTCGACTTCGTGCGTGCCAAGCGCACCGAATTTCTACCGCTGGCCAGGCGACGCATGAGCACGTGGGAAGCGCTTGAGTTTCTCAACACGCTGGTCGACGACAGCGATCCCGACACGGCCCTGCCGCAAATCGAGCACTTATTGCAGACCTCCGAGGCAATCCGCCGCGACGGCCACCCTCGCTGGTTCGTCCTCGCCGGGTTGCTGCATGACCTGGGCAAGGTGCTCTGCCTGTTCGGCGAACCGCAGTGGGCAGTCGTGGGCGACACGTACCCGGTCGGCTGTGCGTTTTCTGACAAGATCGTCTTTGCCGAGTTCTTGGAGGACAATCCGGACAGCCGCGTACCGGAGTACCAGACTTCCTGCGGCATTTATGAGCCAGGCTGCGGGCTCGACAACGTCCTCATGTCGTGGGGACACGACGAGTACGTGTACCACGTAGTCAAAGACTATCTGCCGCCCGAGGCGCTGTATATGCTGCGCTACCATTCCTTTTACCCGGCGCACCGCGAAGGGGAATACGCCCAGCTGATGAATGATCGCGATCGGCAGTATTTCGCTTGGGTTCGCGAGTTCAACCGTTACGATCTCTACACGAAGAGCGCCGAGCGGCCCGACGTTGAAGTGCTAACGCCGTACTACGAAGATCTCGTCGCTGAGTTCCTGCCGCCGGTTCTGGCCTGGTGATGGCGAGCTCAATCGAGCGTGGGAAGATCGAGCCCTTCGACCAACTCGAACGAGCCGACGATTTCGGGGGGCACGCGGGCGGGCATTCCATTGGCATAATTGACGAAAGCCCAATTCGTCGCCGCGCTAGCCAGGCGTTTGGCATCGGCTGCGCGCAAAATATCGTAGCGTCGCACTGAACTCGCCCGGCGGAAGCCCGCCACCCATGTCCGCACGATGATTTCATCCCCCAAAAAAGCGGGGCGCTCGTACGTGATCTGGTGCGACCGGACGACCCATCCCAAACCGAGTTCCTGGTACTTCTCCGGCGGCCAGCCTTGCGCGGCCGAATGGGCGAGCGCCGCGGTTTGCATCCATCCCAAGTAGGCCAGGTTATTCACATGCCCCAGCGTATCGATTTCGACGGCAACAACAACATGGCGATGGTCAAAAACAGCGGGCATGGGGTGGGGCAGTTCCAGGTTCCGGGGTTCAGCATTCAAGTTTAAGCTTTAGCCATTTGAAGCCAAGGTCGAAAGCCCAAAGTCGCCAGCCCGCCCCTGCGCACAACCTCTGCGGGCTTTGCTCCTATCTGCTTCCTCCTATTGCATGTTACACTTCTGCCAAATCAATTCTTGAATTCCAGGAACGGAACGTCGCAATGAAGACCATGCGAGCTTTGGTGAAGCGAGAGGCCAAGCCAGGTTTGTGGCTGGAGGAAGTCCCCGCGCCGGAAATCGGGATCAATGACGTGCTCATCAAAGTGCTGCGGACCGGTATCTGCGGCACTGATGTGCATATCTACAACTGGGACGCCTGGGCTCAGAAAACGATCCCCGTGCCGATGGTCGTAGGCCATGAATTTGTCGGGCAAATTGTGGAAGTAGGCTCAAATGTCAAAGACTTCCATTGCGGCGAGATCGTCAGCGGCGAAGGCCACGTGGTCTGCGGCCATTGCCGCAATTGTCTGGCCGGGAGACGGCATTTGTGCAAAGACACCAAGGGAATCGGCGTAAACCGACCCGGCGCCTTTGCCGACTACCTGGCGCTGCCAATGACCAACGTTTGGGTTCACGATCCGGCGATCGCTCGCGATGTGCAAGCAATCTTCGATCCGTTCGGCAACGCGGTCCACACGGCGCTCTCATTCAATGTGCTAGGCGAAGACGTGCTGATTACCGGCGCGGGACCAATCGGCATTATGGCCGCCGCCGTCGTGCGGCATGCGGGCGCGCGGCACGTCGTGATTACCGACGTCAATCCCTATCGCCTGGAACTGGCCCGGAAGATGGGCGTGACGCTGGCGCTTGACGTGCGCGAACAGACCTTGGCCGACGCACAGAAGAGACTGGGCATGAAAGAAGGTTTTGACGTTGGCCTGGAAATGTCGGGCAACGAGCGGGCCTTTCGCGACATGCTGGCCAACATGTGCCACGGCGGCAAGATCGCGATGCTCGGCATTCCAGAAAAAGAAATCGCCATCGATTGGAACACGGTCGTCTTCAACATGCTCACGATCCATGGCATCTATGGCCGCGAAATGTATGAGACTTGGTACAAAATGACCGTCATGCTGCAATCCGGTCTCGACATCTCGCCCGTCATCACGCATCGCTTCGCCGCCGCCGAATTCGAGCAAGGCTTTGCCGCCATGCGCTCCGGGCAGTCGGGCAAAGTGATTCTGACGTGGAACGAAGGCTAACCAACACCCCTCTTTTCCTTCTCGACCCTCGCTTCTGCCATGTACAGCTCGATGCAACAACACCTGGCGCGCCAGCTTGATGAAATTCGTGCGGCGGGCTTGTTCAAGTCGGAACGCATCATCACTTCGCCGCAGCAGGCGCATATCGGCGTCGCATCGGGACGCGAAGTGCTCAATATGTGCGCGAATAACTACCTGGGCTTGGCCGATCACCCGGAGGTCGTTGCCGCGGCCCATCAGGCTCTTGATCGTTGGGGCTATGGGCTGGCCAGCGTGCGGTTCATCTGCGGTACGCAGCAGCCACACAAGGAATTGGAACGCAAGCTGTCGGAGTTCTTGGGGACAGAAGACACGATCTTGTATTCCTCTTGTTTCGATGCCAACGGCGGCTTGTTCGAAACGCTGCTGGGAGCCGAAGACGCCATCATTTCCGATGAGCTGAACCACGCTTCGATCATCGACGGCGTGCGGCTCTCAAAGGCACAGCGTTTCCGTTATCGCAACAACGACATGGCCGATCTGGAAGACAAGTTGAACGAGGCTCGATCGGCGCGATTCCGCATGATCGCCACCGACGGCGTGTTCTCCATGGATGGCACGATCGCTAACCTGCCGGCAATCTGCGAACTGGCGGACAAATACGATGCGCTGGTGATGGTCGACGATTCGCATGCGGTCGGGTTCATGGGCCGTCAAGGGCGCGGCACGCACGAGCATCATGACGTGATGGGGCGCATCGATCTCATGACGGGTACGCTGGGCAAGGCGCTGGGCGGCGCGAGTGGCGGCTATACCAGCGGTCGATGCGAGATTGTCGACATGCTACGGCAACGCTCGCGGCCCTATTTGTTTTCGAATTCGGTCGCGCCCATGATTGTAGCGACGTCGCTCAAAGTGCTGGACTTGTTGGGCCGCTCGACCGAGCTGCGCGATCGCTTGCACGAGAACACGCGACATTTCCGCTCGGGAATGACGGCGCGCGGATTTAAGATCGTGCCGGGAGAGCACCCGATCACTCCCATCGTGCTGGGCGACGCTGTGCTTGCAGGGCGGATGGCGGAGAAGATGCTGGAGCAAGGCGTCTACGTGATCGGCTTTTCGTACCCTGTCGTGCCGCAGGGCAAAGCCCGCATCCGCGTGCAGGTTTCGGCCGCGCATACTCGCGAAGACCTCGATTTTGCGATCGAGGCGTTTGCCGCAGTCAAATCAGAGCTAGGCGTGTAACGGCCGTTCGCCGCGCGCCACCGGCGACCGACTACTCTGCTCCATAAAGCAAGTACGGCTTCCGCCGGGTCTTGAATTCTTCCAATTCTGCCGCATACAACGCCTCGAGTTCCGCAGCCTGCTTGCCCACTTCGAGTGCTTCGAGCACTTTCTTGCTGCCAAGCAGCCGGGCATAGCCGGCAAGGTCCCACGCGTCGGGGTACAGACGCCGCAAGGCGACAGCGATTTCGAATCCGGTGCGCACTGGACGGAATATCTTCCGATCGGTGACGATGACATTCACGCCGCCGCAGTTCTCGCCGGCGAATTTGCTGCTCGCGGGCTGAAAGGAAATCGGCACAAACGCAGCGCCTACTGGCGCCTGTCTCTTCAGTTCGCGTGCGAGCTTTTGGCCATCCAGCCAAGGCGCGCCAATCACTTCGAACGGAGTGTCCGTCCCGCGGCCGACGGACAAATTGGTCGTTTCCAACAGCCCGACGCCCGGGTAAAGCAGCGCCTCGGCGAGGCTGCGCATGTTCGGGGAGGGATTGATCCAAGTCAGCCCGGTGCCGTCGTAAAAGTCGCTCCGCTGCCAGCCTTCCAACGGCACGACGGTAAGATCGACCCCGATCTTTCGCTCGACATTGAAGAGCTTTGCCAATTCGCCAAGCGTTAATCCGTGGCGGATGGGAATCGTGTGGTAGCCGACGAAGGACTCGCTGCCATTGTCAAGGAGCGGCCCCTCGACATCGATGCCGTTGATTGGGTTCGGTCGATCCAGAACGAAGAATTTCTTCCCGGCTGCTGCAGCCGCTTCCATGGCGCCGCCAAGCGTTGAACTGTAAGTATAGAATCGGGCCCCGATATCCTGGATGTCGAAGACGAGCGCATCCAAGCCCTCCAGCATTTCGGCGGTCGGCTTGCGGTGTTTTCCATAGAGGCTGTAAATGCGCAGGCCGGTGGCAGCATCCTGACTGTCTTCGATTTTGGCGATGTCAAGCCGCCCTTCGAAACCGTGCTCGGGAGAGAACAAAGCGACCAGTTCGACGCCGGGCGCTTTGCCCAGCAATGCGACGGTGCTGGTTCCTGCTCGATTGACGCCCGTGTGGTTGGTAATCAAGCCGACTCTGCGGCCCGCGAGCTGTTTGAAGCTGCCCCGTTCGAGCACGTCGATGCCTGTGAGAGTCGTCCGCTCAATTGCATCGGCGGCGATGGTACCGATTCGGCCAGCCAGCGAATTAACATTTCCCTGCCCTATCGGATGCAGTCGGTTGCTCAGAAAAATGACGGCCAATTGCAACTCGGGATCGATCCAAAACGCCGTCCCCGTAAAGCCGCCATGCCCGACAGCGCGAGACGAAAACGTCTTGCCGCGATTCGACGAATAACCGGTCTTCATGTCCCAGCCGAGCCCGCGCAATCCGCCGCCGGGAACGGTTTGCGGCGTGCACATCGTAGCAATGGTCTCAGGCGCTAGCACGCGCGCGCCGTGGTACTCTCCGCCGTTCAAGAGCATCTGCGCGTACACCGCCAGGTCTTCCGCCGTCGAGAACAGACCGGCGTGGCCAGCCACGCCGCCCAGCGCATAGGCGCGAGGATCATGCACCTCTCCTTGCATCCAATGGCCGTCGCGCTGCTCGGTCGGCGCAGCCCGCTGGCGCAGCGTCTCTGGCGGCAGAAATCCGGTCTCGGTCAGGCCCAGCGGGCTGAAGATATGCTGCTGGGAAAATTGATGAATGTCTTGCCCGGACACGCGGCGAACCAACTCCCCCAGCACCATAAAGCCGACGTCGCTATAGATGAATTTCGTGCCGGGAGGCGCATGCAGCGAAATAGCCAGCAACCGTTCAATGGCTCGCTCCGGGCCATCGGCGTAGTCGTCGATGGGATTATCCGCGATCAAGCCCGATTGATGCGTGAGCAACTGCCGGACGGTAATGTTCTGCTTGCCATTGGCGGCGAACTCGGGCAAGTAACTGGCGACCGGGTCGTCGAGCTTGATGCGACCTTGTTCCGCAAGCAGCATCACGCTGGTCGCTGTGGCGATCGGCTTCGTAAGCGAGGCAAGGTCAAACACGGTGTCGGCCGTCATGGCGACGCGCTCGGGCTCGATGCTGCGGTTCCCATACGCCTTGAGCAAGACGATTTTCCCCTGCCGGCTGACAAGCACCACGCAGCCGGGCATGTTGCGCGCGGCCAAACCTTCCGCCGCGGCCACGTCGATTTCCGCGAGTTTCGCCGCGCTCATGCCGACCGCTTCGGGTGCAACCCATTCAAGTTTCGGCGGCGCCGCAAATGCCAGCACTGGCGCCAGAACGCCAAGTGCGACCGCCAATAGCGGAGGACGGTTCTTTCGCAAACCGCCCAACAAAGCTGATAGTCTGGCCATCGCCTTACTCCCCATTCGCTGACGCTTCCGAAATCGCCGAGATTTGCGCCGGCAAGAACAGACTTGCCAGTACGCCCAAGCCGAACGTTCCCAAGGAACCGACCGCCGCGAACCAGGGCCAGGCCAGCGGCGTGCGAACTTTGATCCAGGTCATGGCAATCAATCCGCCTACCAACGCAACCAAGGCCGCTTGTTGGCTAACGCGTCGAGTAAACACGCCAAGAAAGAACACGCCAAGGATAACGCCCGTCGTGAATCCAGCGATCGCCAACACGTTGCTGACCACGCTCTCGGCAAGATACTGCCCTGCGATGCCAACCGAAATCTGGATCAAGCCGAATAATACCGTAAAGCCGCGCGTCACTCGCAAAGCATGTCGTGGATCGGCATCGGGCTTGAATAGCGGCACATAAAAATCGTTCACGGCCGCAGCCGCCGATGAGTTCAGAGAGCCGGACAACGTCGACATCGCCGCCGCGAAAACCGCGGCTAAGGTCAATCCCACCACGCCGACCGGCAGTTCGCGAATGATGAACGTGGCAAAAACTTCGTCATCGCGATCGAAGGGCCTGTCCTGGTAGAAGTACGCGAGCCCGACTCCCAGCAATAAGAAGAGCGAGAATTGAGCCAGCACAACCCAACCGCTGGCAATCAGAGCGCGTCCCGCCTCGCGCTGACTGCGCGCTGACAGATAGCGTTGCACCATGAGTTGATCGGCCCCGTGAGAGCCAAGCGAGAAAAAAGCGCCGCCGATAATGCCCGCCCACAGCGTATAGGGCTGCGTCAAATCGAACGCTGGATCGATCAGGCGAAACTTGTCATGGTCGCGTCCAAAAGCGAGTAAGCCTTCCCAACCGCCAGGCAGGCGAGTAAGCAACACCGCCCCGGCGACGCCGGCGCCTAACATGTAGATGAAGAACTGGGCGAAGTCCGTCCAGGCAACCGCTTTCATGCCCCCAAAGAAAGTATAAATGATCGTAGCGACGCCCATCGCGCCGACGGCCAGGGCCAGTTGCCGATCGAACGTTTGCGTGCCGGCAGTGGGATCAGGAGCAAACAACATCGCCTTCAATACAATACCAGCCAGCAGCAATCGCAAGCCGTCGGCCAGACTTCGAGTGACAATGAACAACAGCGAGGCGGCTTGTTTGGTCGTTCCGCCGAACCGGCGGTCGAGCACCTGATAGGCCGTGAACAGGTCGCCGCGAAAATACTGAGGCAGCAAGATCCCGACGACGATATAGCGA
>JAICIG010000191.1 GCA_025924495.1 Pirellulales bacterium
ATTCCGATCTGCGGCTGATTATTAATTCGGAGGTTCCCGTGAACGATGGCGGGATTGCTTTGGGGCAAGCAGCGATTGCAGCCTGCCGATAACGAGGCCGGATAAATGCTTTACGGGTTCAACTTCGCGGCTCGTTCGTAGATTAACTGCGCACATTGTTCGGCGCCGTCCAATCGCAGGGCAATCGATGGTTTCGGCAATGAGAACAACTTCTGCAGCGGTTCGCGCCAGCGACCCGAGGCAAAGTCTGACTGCGAAATGTCCTGTAAGCGCACATAGCGAGCGGCCTCGCGGTCGAAGATTTCATCCTCGCGAAAATGACGGCGAGGGGGCCGCAGGATGGCCTTCTCCGCCACGATGCATTCCGACAGAATTCCGTAACCCAGCTTTGAGACTACGGCATCGGCGATCTGCAAGACATCCGTGAAGTTGAGCGCCGGAGTCAACGTGACTGACGCCATGTTGTCCGCGACCGGGCTTTCATCGGTCTCGAAGTGCAAGAACAGGCAGTCAGGATTCTCTCGTGCGGCGCGCTCGCGTGCGGCCAGCGGAATTCGACCGCGCATGGCCAGAATGATCCTGCGCCGCCGATCGCCCGGGTTGATTTGCAGCTCTTCGAAGACCTCTTGGGGATTGCGAATTGCACGCCGCGCGGACAACGGCATGTCTCGGACCTCGCCGAACGTCTCCAAGCCGGCGCCCTCGCTGAAGGGCAGCTTCAGCAAGGTTTGCATTTTTGAGTATCCTTCCCGAACCCACTCTTGTAACTGTCGCCCATTCGGGTCGCCATTCATCAATGGCTCGTAAATCCAATCCCAAGTGAAATTGCCGATCCCCAGACAAGGCACGCCGGCGTCGGCTGCAATGTCTCCGGCCAGAGGCGGAAAATCGGCGACGATGAGCTCGATAACTCGTTGGTTGATCCACTCCAGTTCGGTCGACTTCATTGCGTCGCGGCGGGCGTAGTAATCTGCCAACTGCGCGAGCGTCGCTTGAATATCGACGCCGAGAGCATCAGCGTCTTCAACGACGCCTGGATCCAGCGATCTGTCTTGCCGGTGCGCGAACGTCCGCGGAATACCGTCGAATAGGTGCGCGGGCGCGCTCGTGCGGACGTGAACGGTCCAATCGGGCGCCAACGCGACAAACGCTCGGATGATGGCTGCGCTGCGCGTGGCATGCCCATAGCCGTGGCCGCTGACGTAATACAACAACGCACGCGCCGCCATTGGCTATTCCGGGAACAAGCGGCGTCGGCTTTCGTCATCGAGCGGCGCCGCATACTCGCTGATCTCGAACGCCTCGGCGTACTCGATCGAGTTTCCGCGCTCGGCGCCATAGCGCGAGATTAATTGTGAGCGATAGCGATCGGACTGCGGCCGCAAGGCGGCCAAATACCACTGGCTCAACCAGGAGCGACGCTCGGCCGGGTCGGCTGGCAAGGGCTGCGGCTCGCGACGGTTAAACGGCAGCCACTCAAACACCTGCGAGATGTGACACGCCAGCATGTCGACGATCTGCTCGACGTAGCGACCGACATCAATGACAACGTCTCCCGCCAAGGACGTGGGCTTGGTGAAGCGGTCGGGCATGTAGGCCACCACCGGGTCCTGCCGCAAGATCGGGGCGTCGCGTACGATGGCCGGCACCGTCACCAGATAGGAGGCGTCTTGCACCACTTGCCCCACGGCGCGGTGGTCGGGATGGTAGTCGTTAGGACGATGAGTCAACACGAGATCGGGCCGGAAATTGCGGATTGCTCGGATGACTCCCCAACGCAGTTCGAGCGTGGGTTCCAACTGTCCATCGTGATTCGGCCAGACCTCGGCCTCGGCGCCAATCACGGCCGCCGCCGCCAGCGCTTCGGCCTTGCGACGCGCAGCCAATGGCGCCCCGGAAAGCTCGTGGTGTCCTGCGTCGCCGTTGGTAAGCGAGACCATTTTGACAACGTGGCCGAGTCGACGATACATGGCTGCCAAGCCGCCGGCATGGAATTCGGCATCATCGGGATGAGCGCCGAGGATCAGCAGTCGCAATGGATCGGGCACGGCAGGCAACGACGGACAATGGAATGAACTGACTCGGGCGTTGCCCGAAAATATAGTTCAACTCGCTAAAGTGTGCGAGCCCTGTTGAGCATCGCCAAATGCAAGCAAGCCTAGCGGCGCGCCCTTGCGGCCGCCATCGTGCGATCGCCGGAAATATGCTCGGCATATTGCGGATCGATTTTCGCCAGCTCCTCGGACAGCGCGGCAACGGTATAGCGGATCTGCTCTTCGGTGTGGTTCGACGTAATGAAGAACCGCAGCCGGGCGGCTCGCTCTTCCACCGCCGGATGAACGATCGGCTGGACATTGATGCCTCGAGCATTGAGGGCTTGCGAAAGCCTCAAGCAGAGCAGCGAATCGCCCAAAATGATTGGCACGACTGGCGTGTCTTTGCTCAGCCCTGTATTCAGCTTGCTGGCCTGCGCCAGCGACAAGAACAGCGCCGAGTTTTTGTGCAAGGCTTCGACGCGCTGGGGCTCGCGCTCGAGGAGCTTGAGGGCCGCTAAGGAAGCGGCGGCATTCGACGGCGAAATGCCCACGCTGTAAACGAAGCCCGGAGCCGTGTACTTCAAGTACTCTACGACGGCTTTGCAGCCCGCAATGTAACCGCCGCAACTGCCGAATGACTTGCTCAGCGTGCCCATCCATAAATCGACATCGGCTGGGTTGACGTCCCAATACTCGCCGATGCCCCGGCCATGCGCTCCCAGCACGCCGGCCGAATGGGCTTCGTCCACCATCAAAAAAGCCTTGTGCCGTTGTTTGACTTCGATGAACCGCGGCAGATCCGGCACGTCGCCGTCCATGCTGTAAGCGCCTTCAATGGCGATCAGCACGCGGCGGTAGTCGCCGCGCAAATCTGCAAGCAACTGATCGACAGTCCGCCAATCGTTATGCGGGAAAGGCCTACGACGGGCGCCCGATAAGATACACCCTTGAATGATGCTGTTATGCGCCAGGGCATCGTGCAGAATCAGATCGCCGGGGCCGAACAAATGGCCGATCGTCGTCTCGTTGGTCGAGTGCCCGCCAACGAAGACGATGGCGTCTTCAGCGCCGATCAGGCGTGAAATCGCTTGTTCCAACTCGCGGTGAATTGTCTTTTCGCCCGACACCAGGCGGCTGGCGGACACCGACGTTCCAAAGCGATCAATCGCGTCCTTGGCCGCCTTGGAAACGACCGGATCTCCCGACATACCGATGTAGTTGTAGCTCGAAAAATTGATCAGCTCCCGACCGCCGATCATTGTCGTATCGTTGGTCACGCGCTGGTGCACGTTGAAATACGGATTACCTACGCCCAACTGCTCGACCATTTCCATGTTTTGTTTCAACCGCAGATATTCCGGATAGCGGTCGAAGCGGTAATTCTCAGGCGGAATCGACTCGGCGGCGTCTTCGGCCTTCTCGCCGCTGCCGAGGTACTGCTCGACGGCCGCGATGACTTCTCGACAGGTCTCCAGTTGTGGCAAAACCTCTTCGGGGAAGCGGCCGCCAAAACGTTCTTCGAGGGAGGCAAGAATTTCCATCCGCTCCAGCGAATCGAGGCCCAATTCGACGATGCTGGAGTCGAGTGTGAGGCCCTTGGCGCGTTCTTTGGCGATGCGCTGCACTTCCTCCAAAACCTGCTCGGCCGTGCTTTTTTTCTCGGCCCCTTTGTTCTCGACCGCCGGGCAATTATCGGGGCCAACTGCGGCATGACTGCCATTGGCAGAGACGGCGCCGTTGGCGCGCGACGGAATCGCGGTTGGAGCTGGCCGCGGGACCACAGGCCGCCGGGCGGCCGGCAGATCGGCGCCTGCAGCGCCAGCCAACTTTGCCTCGCGCGGACTCGACGCTTCGGAATCCGAAAGTTCGCTGCCAGCAAATTCGCCTAACCCTGACTCGCTCGGCGCCTCAATCTCGTTGACGCCCGCGACGCCCGAGGCAGCTGCGCCCGACGTGCCTTCCGCAGCCTCGGAGCGCTCGACCACCTCCAGCGAGCCGGCCAGAAAAGCGTTGCGGCAGGCGTGACGCTGGATTTTCCCGCTCGACGTCTTGGGAATGCTCCCCGACTTTACCAGCACAATCGAATCGACGATCAGCTCGTGCTCGCGCGAAACGTCGCGGCGAATTTCGGCAAAGATCCCCGCCAATTCGGTTTTTTGGCGCCGGTCGATTTCGTAGACGATCACGAGTTTCGCCTCGTCGTTGACATCCACGGTGAATGCGGCGCCGCAACCGGGACGAATCGCCTCGTGGCTCTTCTCGACGGTCAACTCGATGTCGTGCGGGTAGTGATTCAATCCACGAATGATGATCAAGTCTTTCAGGCGACCGGCAACAAATAACTCGCCATCCTGAAAAAATCCCAGATCGCCCGTCCGCAAATACGATCCTGTTTGAGCCCCTCGTACGCGGGCGTGAAAAATCTCCGCGGTCTCGATCGGACGCTGCCAATACCCTTGCGCAATGCTAGGGTTCGAAACCCAAATCTCGCCGACCTCGCCAGGTCCGCATAAGCTGGCCGTTTCAGGATCGGCAATGACGATTTGTTCGTCCGGCAGCTGCCTGCCGCTGCCGACAAGGCGGCGCGCCGCCTCATCCATCGCAGGCACTTCGACGACTTTCCGGCTTTCCAGCGCCTTCGCGTCAAAAGCCCGCACCACGGGCAATTCCGCCTTCAGTCCGCCGGAAACAAGCAGCGTCGCCTCGGCGAGGCCGTAGCACGGATAAAACGCCTCGCGGCGGAAACCGCATGGTTCGAACATTTCGGCAAAGCGGTCAAGCGTTTCCGAGCGCACCGGCTCCGCCCCATTGAAGGCCACGCTCCAGGAACTCAGGTCGAGTTGTGCTCGCTGCTCAGGTGTGATCTTGCGGATGCAAAGATCATAGGCGAAGTTCGGACCGCCACTTGTCGCAGCACGGTAGCGGGATATCGCCTGAAGCCAGCGGAAGGGCCGCTGCAAAAACGACATTGGCGACATGAGAACATTCAGCGTACCGTGATAGAGCGGCGCGAGAATTCCCCCAACCAGGCCCATGTCGTGATAGCTTGGCAGCCAGAACACGCCTCGGTCGGAATGGGTCAATTCGAAGGCATGGCCGATCAGCGCACAGTTGTGCAGCAAGTTGAAGTGGCTAAGGACGACTCCTTTGGGCGTACCCGTCGAGCCCGATGTGTACTGTAGAAAAGCCAGGTCTTCCCCTTGGGCCTCCGGATCTTGCCATTCAGATTCAATTCCCGTCGGCATTTCGTCGGTGGCGAGCCACGTCAACTGCTTGAGATCGGGAGTCCCCTTAAGCAGCGGTTGGATGCGCTCGTGAACCACCGAGGTGGTCAACGCCACCTTGGCATTTGCATCGCGTGCGATGGCATGAATTCTGTCCAGCGAACGATTCATGCGAGGCGGGTAAGCCGGCACAGCGATGACGCCCGCATAAAGACAACCGAAGAAACCGGCGACGAATTCCAAGCCGGCCGGGTAAAGCAACAAGGCCCGCTCGCCCTGCAATCCGTGCGATTGCAGCCTGGATGCAATCGCACGAGCCTGCCGGTCCAGTTCGCCGTAAGTCAGGGCAATTTGGTCCTTTTCGCCGTCCGTCAGGAAAAGGTAGCCGGTCTTTTCCGACTGATGACGAGCGCGATGCCGCGCCAGCTCCACGAGCGTCGAAGGACCAAAGAAGGATCCAGGAAGTCGCATATGATCCACGGTAAAGGTCCTCAAACCAATTGGGCGCCAAGCTCAGACGGCCTTTTTTCACTCTGCTCTAAGCGAGCCGCGCGTGAAGACAAACGGGGTAACGTGGGAGAATTCGACACGCACTGCCCCCCATTCGGTCTATGATTAAGTCGATTGACCGACACAGCCTACCATGCCGGTTTCGGCCATTCAAACGGCCATAAGCCGCCAGATCCCCCCACAAGTCAGGCGTCGTAATAAGTTTGGTCACTGTGCTGTTATCGGGCTGAATCAAAGGACAGATTTCTCGCTTTTCGCGAGGTCGGAGAGTCAACCTAAATTCCCATTTTTGCTAGACTAGCGTTTCGGGCTCGTTTCTCCGACCCATCTAGTACCAGAAGCGTCTTTGCGTGCCGGCCGTTACGCGGCGCGGGCGGCTTTTTTTTAAATCGCCGGCTGCGGCGCACATCCAGCGAGGCGCGGCTGAAGACTGCAGATCTTGGGCCAGTAGACCGCACTTCCGGTCGCCCTTTGCGGCGTGACTTTCGACCGTATCATTAAGGTTAAGCGTGCGGCAGGGAAAAAGGGGCTGGGAACGGCATTTGGAGCTGCCCCAGACCAGGCAATCAATCGGGATCCGCGAATCAGCGAGGCCGAAGATGACGCAGATCCGTTGCGAGTGCGGAACAGTCTGGGAGTCACTGCCAGCAATACAGCCCGAAGCAGACAAGTGTCCCGGTTGCGGTCGAGCGCCGGGCCTCGCAGTTACCGAGGGGGGGGCGGTCCTTAAGGGTGCGATGCGAGATCACCGCCACCCGATTCGCGCGGTCGCATTCGCGCCCGATAGCCGCTTATTCGCGGCAGCGGCGGGAGCCGTTTCGTCGTCCGTAGCCAAGACGCAAATCGGCAGCACGATATTGTGGGACGTCGGCTCGAATGAGCCGGTAGCGAGGCTGAAATGGCACCGTGAAGCCGTTCTTTCCGTCGCATTTTCCCCTCGCGACGCCTTGATGGCCACCGGCGGTCGCGACGGTTCGATTGCTATCTGGGACGTGAGCCGCGGATTGTGGGACGCTGTTCTGGCGATCCGCGAGCATTCTTGGCGGGCAAGCGGTGAAGGAATCCTCTCGTTGGCTTTTAGCGCCGACGGGCGGTGGCTTGTGTCGACCGGCGAAACGGAGTCCATCAAAATCTGGAACGCGAATACCTGGCAGCCCGAGCGCTGCATCTCAGCGAACCGCCAAGGTCGTTGCCAGGCTGCCTTTTCGCCTTGCGGACGGTTTTTGGCGGCCGTGTGGCAAAGTCGAGGAGCCGCAGTGCTCTGGGATGTACCAAGCTGGTCGCAATACCTCGAGCTGCGGCTCAGGTCCGAAGAAGATCGGGAAGATTATGGGTTGGCCTTCTCGCCCGACGGCAATCGCCTGGCGGTGTTGGGCGCCGGCGAGGCCCGAATCTGGGATATCGCTACTTGCCAGGTACTCACGTCGTTTCGACCCGCGAAGAGCCAGGCGATTGCCTGGTCGCATTCAGGCAAGTTGATCGTCACCGGTGGTTCGGAAACGTCAGGCAATGCGACGGTACGGCTTTGGGACGCCGATACGGCGGCTGAAGTCGACCAACTCGCGGGTTCGCGGTCGCCCGTCACGGCAGTCGCCTTTTCGCCCGACAGCCGGCATTTGATCAGCGGCTGCCAGGACGCATCGGTGAACCTCTGGGCGATGACCGCTGAGCCCCGCCAAGTCCTAAGCCGATTCGCAGAGGGCTAGCCGACCGCTTGTTGCGCGCCAAAGGTGCGCTACTGAACGTTAATGCCAGCCTTGTCCACAGCCAAACCATCGTGGCTGTTGCCAAGCCGTCGATGGACTTCGCCATCGATCGTGTAGCTCATGGCGCGCACCGAGCCGACGCAAAACTACAAGTTAAAGTCGGCCGATTGCGCGCTGCCGAAGCGAAGCGAGTCGCTAAAACCGATCTTGTCGACCATCGGCGGATAGTTCAAGTTCGTGCTGCGGGAAATGTCGTTGTCGAAGCCTGTGTAACAATCTTCGTTGTCGCCCGCATCGGCGCCATTAGTGTAGTTATTCGGATTCAGATACTTTTCGCCAATCAGATACGTGACGCTCGTGCCGTCGGTGACTTCCGCCAGCTTCACCTGGCTGCCCTGATAGCTGATTCCGCTGAACGTCGTACTCGTCGGCCAGCCATAGGAGGCAGCCGCGGCATAACTCGATGGACCAGGCCCGTTCTCGACGGCCGTAGAATCGCCCGCGTTGGCGGCATAGTCGACTTTAGCAACAGGATTCTGTGGTCCGGCGTTGATGTTGCTGGTGCCGCTGGCGTAAAGGACCGCCGCGCGCCGGCTGGGGCAATAATAACTGGGAACAGCAATGGCTAGCATTTGGGCCTGGAGCGTCATTTTGCTTGCGCCGGTTTGTCCCGTGCTCTTCTGAAAGATCACCTGTTGCTCAATGTATGGAAGCAAGGCGTAGAAGATACCGCCTGGCTGACTTCGCCCAAAGCCAAGATCGGGATCGCCGACGTAGTCCCAGCCCCAGCCATTACTAGGCAAGAAACGGTTGACGTCGTGATGGTTCTGAGCCCCAATAGCCATCTGCCGCAGATGATTCTGGCACTCAGTGCGGCGCGCCGCTTCACGAGCCGCTTGCACCGCCGGCAAGAGCAATGCGATTAAGATGCCGATGATGGCAATCACCACCAGCAGTTCCACCAACGTAAAACCCGCTCTGCGACCATGCTTACAGGCAAGCCCGTCGCTAATGTGATTTGCGCGCATGCTTGCTCCGCCTTCTGGTTGCCGCCTAGCGATCCCATTCAAATCATGCGTCCCCACAGTACCCGCGGCTGAATCTTGATTCAAGATGGAGCTGCGGTTCAATGGGGGCGCAGTTGTCGCTTATTTCATACAAAACTTTGAAAAATCTGCGGCGCTTCTCGGGTGTTGGCGACGACGCGATGACAGGAGTTCCCGCAACAATCGGCGGGCGGAGCTCGCGAGGATAGGCGGGAAGGCGTGCGGCCACTTCGAACTACGTTGCTTCTGGACTGGAACTCGGCCCCCGATTCAGCTTGGGCACTCGCAGACGCAAGTTAGGAGCTTCGGTCCGCGCCTCTTCCATCCGGCGTCGGTAGACTGAGAGAATATCGCTTCTGGTCACCATGCCTATTACGGCGCTGGGTTGAGAGCGCAGCACCACAGGCAACCGGCCGATGCCATGATTAACCATGTGGTCGGCCGCCTGACGCACCGTGCAATCGTCGTAGACGTATTTGGGCGAGCGAGCCAGTAGCTCTTGAATTTGCGACGTCCCGGCGGCCGTCGCGTCTTGCAGATCGCGGCGCGTCACAACTCCGACAAGCACCCCGCGTTCATTGAGTACGGGAAAGCCATTGTGCTCCGTGCCATCCGCCCCGGAAGCAAGCCAATCCCTCACATGCTCCAGGGTATCGCGCGCCTTCAGTGCGACCACGCCGCGTGACGCCACGTCGCGCACCAACACCTGGTCGAGCGCGTCGGCGATATATTCGGCGGGAGTCCGAATGCCGCGGCGGGCAATCTTTTCGGTCATAATCGAATTGCGCATCAGCAGGCATGACACCAGATAAGCTCCGGTGCAACCGCCCAGCAGCGGCAGCAAGCCGAGAGGCTGCAGTGTCGTTTCGAACGCGAAGACCGCCGAAGTCAACAGCGCACGCGAGGCGCCGGCGAACATCGCCGCCATGCCGACGAGCGCGGCCACGCGCACATCGACCGCAAAGCCGGGAGCGAGCAGCATGGCAGCTTTGCCGAGCGTCGCGCCAATGCCAGCGCCGATGGTGAACAAAGGCGCGAGGGTTCCGCCCGATGTGCCGCTGCCTAAAGAGACAGCCCAGGAAACGAACTTCATGGCGCACAACCAAACGACGGCCTGAAGCGGAAGGTTGTCTGAAATGATGTCGCTAATGTTTTGATAGCCGACGCCGAGAGTGCGCGGCGCGAAGAAGCCGACCACGCCCACGGCAATCGCCCCGAGCGCCGGCCACCACATCCAATGGATGGGCAACCGCTCAAAAGCATCCTCGACGGCATAAACCAGGCGAGTCACGCCGACCGCAAACACGCCCACCAACGCTCCAATCAAGATATAAACCGCCAGTGCAGCCCCTGTCGGTTGCTCAAGAGGCGTCATCTTAAAGGCGGGTTCGAATCCCTCGAGCACGATGTGCATGCTCGTCGCTGCGGCGCTCGCGAGCGCCACCGGAATGATCGAGCGAGGCCGGAATTCGAACAAGAGCAGTTCGATTGCCAACAGCACGGCCGATACCGGACTGCCAAAAATAGCGGCCATGCCGGCCGAGGCGCCGGCGGCGAGCAAAACTTTGCGCTCGTTCGGCGAAATGTGCATGATCTGTCCGACGACGGAACCTAGCGCGCCCCCCGTGGCGATAATGGGCCCTTCGGCGCCGAAGGGACCGCCCGTCCCGATCGAAATCGCTGTGGATAACGGTTTCAAGAACACCATGCGAGCCGGAATGCGGCTCTGATTGACCAACACCTGCTCCATTGCCTCCGGGATACCATGTCCTCGGATCGCTTTGGAACCGAAGCGAGCCATGATTCCGACGACCAGGCCGCCCAGTACTGGTACGAAGACGACCAGCAGCCCTAGTTGATTGTCGGCCGGCGAAACGTCCGAGAACGAAAGCCGCCCAAAAAACGCGAGGTTGGTGAAAAAGTTGATCAGACCGACAAGAATCTCGGCCACGAAGGCTGCCGATATGCCGAGCAGAATTGCTATGCCGCATAGCAGCATAACTCGTCGATCGACGATCGTGTACTGCGGCGGGACTTGTGCGGCCTCGAGCACGGCGTTGAGCGAGGGGGCGACGGGCAAGCCATCCGTCGTGGCAGAGCGGGTGTTTTCGCCATTTAGCATCAACGTCTCCAGGACCAGCCAGAGCAGCACATCGAACCGCCGATTGCCGCCTTTTTCAACTGCTTCATCTTCAAGGACACCGCGCTATCGGAAGCGAGCAGCTCCAGGCAGCAGGCGCGATGCACTACGGCCCTTTTAGTTCCTGAATGCAACGAATGTCAACCCAACCGAGACCCACAAAGCGTTTCAATGTCGGGGCCTGGCCGACGCACGACGTCATTGCGCTGGCGCAAGAATAGCGACTTTCGCTTGCTCTTCGCTCATTAAGCTGGTGGAACCGTCGCGCTCCAGTGCATTGACGCCGCCGACGTGATAACTGAATCGAGTGCGAGGGCCGCCCGGCAACGTGCCATCGGCGGCGCCAAAGGTGAAATCCTGCGGTTTGAGCCAGTTCACGCCCGACTCTGCGACTTCGATGATCAAATACCTGGTTTTTGGCGGCACTTTCGCGTTGCCTTTCGTCTTGCGCGGCCGATTAACCTCGGCAATCTCCGGAGGCGTCGCAAAATCGCCCGTGCTGCCGTCGACGAGCGCCAGATAGCTGGTGTGCGAGGACTCGAATGCGGCAGGATCGCAGGGACATCCGTAAGCAGCAGGCATGAGATCCGCTAACTCTCGATTGTGCGGCCCGTTCCAGGGTTCTTCGAACCGATATTCCTTGTAGAGTGCTTCCTCCGCTTTGCCCAAGTAGGGCAGCAATAGCACTCGCCAACTATGTAACGATTCGCCTTTTGGGCCGCGCGTCACGACAGGCGGGTATGCGCTGTAGTCGTCGTAGTAGCTCTCGAGTGCGACGCCGATCCGCCGCAACTGTTCGGAGCAGCGTTCTTGGTCCATTTTGGCGGCGAGCATCCCCGCAAGAATTCGGCCGCCTAGGACGAGGCCCACGATGAGTATGCACAGCAATGCCCCGATGATGAACAACACGCGCACCGAGGAATCGCCGCGAGCGCGGGGCAAGCGCTTTCCGGCGGAAGTCTCATGCTCGCCGAGGTCGGCCGGAATCGAGACAAAGCGCCCACAGTGTGCGCATGGCCCGCTATGGCCGGCGAACTCCGGCGCTACCTGCGTGGCGGCGCCGCAATGCGGACAAATAAACAGCCCAGCCATCCGCGCTCTCCGAGAGATCTTTACCGGCTTCCGCGCATTCGTCCGATGCCCCTTCGCCAAAGCTCGGCGAATCTACCATCCGCCCGATTGAACATTGGGCACACGGCAGCGTGCTGAGTTGCTAGCCATGACGCAACGCTGCGCGAGTCTCTTGCACGATCTTGACGTAGTGTTTCGCCAACGTCTCAATCCGGGTCATATCGCCCGTCGCCACGGCTTTCGATTCCACCAGCGAACCCCCGATGCCCAGCGCACACGCTCCAGCGCGGAGAAACGACGCAGCCGTCTCCAAGTTGACTCCGCCCGTGGGCATCAAACGAATTTGAGGCAGAGGACCGTGTAACGCCTTGAGATATACCGGCCCTGTAACTTCGGAGGGAAAGATTTTGACGATGTCCGCTCCGGCCTCCCAGGCCGTCAGGACTTCGGTCGGCGTGAATGCGCCGGGAAAAATGAGTTTATCGTATCGGCGGCAGCAGCGGATCACGTCGGCATTGACGGCGGGCGAAACGATGAACTCCGCTCCGGCCAGCATGGCAATCCGCGCAGTTTCGGGATCGAGCACGGTGCCAGCGCCCAACAACACTTTGTCGCCCAGCCGATCCGCCACTTGCTCGAGCACCCGATGGGCCTTCGGGACAGTAAAGGTGACCTCCATCACGTTGACGCCGCCGGCCAGCAGCGCTTCGGCCACATCCGCCAGGCGGCTGCCGTCATTCGCCCGGATGATTGCCACGATGCCCGAGTCGAGAAGCCGAGAAAGCTGTTTCAATTTGCTCATAAACCGCATGGTCGACGATCCGCGCGCCGAAGTCAATTCTCGTCAGCCTGACGGATAACCGTCAGTTTCGCCAGCAGCTTGCCGGCGTCATTTAAATTGGTTCCTGGCCAAGGCTTGGCGACGTAAGTTATGGCAGGCTCGCTGGTTCATGCTGGACGCCGGCGCCGGGGATGTACATAATACTGACAAGGTGGCGAGATCGGCGAACTTATGGCCAGCGGTTCGCGGTACGGCAGAGCGGCATGTCGGATATTCTGCAGAGACCCGAGGCGAGATTGGTCATCCTGGCGGCCCTTGTGGCCGTGGTGGTGGCGGTGGGAATTTACGTTGTGGCGAAAGTGCGCCGAACCTTCGTGGAAAGCGGGCCAAGCGCTAACGATTTGATCACGAATTTTCGCGAATTACATTCCCAGGGTGAGCTAAGCGACGAGGAATACCGAACAATAAAAGCAATGTTGGCGGCTCGCCTGCAGCAACAGTTAAAGGGTAGGAGCCACGAGGGTTAAGACGGCTGGAGTCAAGCTTGCAAAGCAAACCGGTTTGTCTGGTTCTGCGGGGCGGCGAAACCCTGGTTATCTTGAATTCTTTTCCTACGGGTAAACAGCGGCCGCCTCTCCGGCGTATCAGGAACATGCGCGGGATGCAAGGCGCAAGCTTGGTCTGACTGCTCGAAGCGATTGCGGACAAGGATGCCCCTGGCCATGCGACGATCCGGTCAAATGGCCCTCGAGCGACAACTTTGATTCAGGACGCCGCGTCGACCGGCCTGCGTGGGTCGGAGGCGGTGCACAGCGGAAAGGAGTTAGCATGCCCTCGAGTAGGGATGTGACCGGAGGTCGCCGCGGTGGAGGCACCACCAAGAAAAACGCGTTTTGTTCATTTTGCCGCAAAAGCTATCGCGATGTCGGTCCGTTAGTCGAAGGACCGGGCGACGTTTACATTTGCGGAGAATGCATCGAGCTTTGCCAATCCATTCTCGAACAGGAACGGCGTCGTCGAGGAACGAGCAAACAACTATTCACGAAAGTTCCCACGCCGCGCGAACTCGTGACGCAGCTCGATGAATACGTCATCGGGCAGGACCGGGCGAAAAAGGTGTTGTCCGTGGCGGTCAACACCCACTACAAGCGGCTCATGCATGCCAGCGAGCCGGGCGATGTCGAACTCGATAAATCGAATATTCTCCTCATCGGCCCGACGGGCAGCGGAAAGACGCTGCTGGCCCGCACCTTGGCTCGCATGCTGAACGTCCCGTTCGCCATTGGCGATGCGACCACGTTGACCGAAGCCGGCTACGTCGGCGAAGACGTCGAGAACTTGCTGCTCAAGCTGTTGCATGCGGCCGACTTCGATCTGGAGAGCGCTCAACGCGGCGTGCTCTACATCGACGAAATCGACAAGATCGGCAAGACCAGCCAGAACGTGTCGATCACGCGCGACGTCTCCGGCGAAGGCGTGCAACAGGCCCTGTTGAAGATGCTCGAAGGCACGATGGCCAACGTGCCGCCCCAGGGCGGACGAAAGCACCCCGAGCAGCAATATATTCAGATGGACACGAGCAATATTCTGTTCATCTGCGGGGGCACCTTTGTCGGGATTGAAAAGATCATTG
>JAICIG010000192.1 GCA_025924495.1 Pirellulales bacterium
CGCGCGGCGATCTGCAAATGGACAGTCAGGTGCGGCAGGGCGATCGCGGTCCTTGGACCAATGCTGGCGACATTCGTGGACTGTTGCACGCCGGCCAGGCGGGCGCCGCTGACGCTCCGCTCTGGTATTGTGAGATCCTTGGCGCTGAACTTGGTCCCATGTCATGGAACGATCTATGCGAGCTGGCGCGCCGAGGCAATTTGCGTCCCGACAATCGAGTCCGTTCGCAAACGGATGACGATTGGTCGGCGGGCGCCGATATCGTAGGTCTGTTCTCAAACGTTGCTCCTTCTTCTGCGGCAGCACAGCCGTCTGCGGCCGCGGCCGCGAGTGGGTCGGAAAGCAGCAGGCTCCGCGGAGCGAGGTTCGCAGCCGAATGGAGATTCCCATCTCTCGCCGATTTCTCGCGGGAGTCAGCGGTTCGTTGCTGTTGGCGAGTTGCATTTATTTGGCTTTCATTGCGGTCGGCTGGAGCGGCGCCCAGCGGTACTCCAAACCGAAACAGATCGCGAGCGGTTATCAACAGCTTTATGATGAGCTCAGGCAGGCGCGGCAAAGCCGGCAGCCGGCTGCGGCGCAAAGCGTGAACGTGCAATTCATGCCTCGAATTGCGTCGCTGAACTACCAGCTTTCAGAAATGCCCCCGGGCGACGCTGCAGCCAAACTCCAGCAGGCGGGGACTGAACTATCGAACTTGCTCGCCGGATTCAACGCTGCACCGGGATCGGCAGAGGAAACCTCATTCACGGAGAGCGAACGCCGGTTTGTGACTCTCCTCGAAGGCATTAGGGCAGAACTTGGAAAGTAAATGCCGCCGTTCCTTCCGCCCGGCGCCGCTCGGGCGCCGGCGACACTGCTATTGACTGCCGACCGGGACACGCACTATCACGATCGTCTTGAGAGACTGGCGAAGACGCCGCGTTAGGTCCTAAAGGCCAGGAGGGCGACATGGTCCAACGATCAGCGGATGCCTACGTTGCGGCTTGCAGCAGCCCGAACAGGAACCTGGATGGCGTGCGAACCGCCGTTCTGTTTGGCCTGCTGCTGGTCATCCAATTCGGCGCCGCGGCTCTGACGCCGCTGAATCAAACCGACCTCAGCGATTTCTGGGAAGGTTTCACCTTATTTGCCGTGGGGACGTCGCTCGCCGCGCCGCCGCTGTTGGCCGTGTGGGCGGTGTTCGGCCCGCAACGAGTCGTCGTGCGGCTACCTTTGACGCTGTGGTTGGCCGCGGCCGTCAACCTCTGCACGTTGTTCGGGTTGAAACGTAACAGCGGAGTAGACAATGAGGCCCTGATCTTGATCAACGCGGCCTGGCTCCTGGCTTTTGCCGTGTTCCAACTGCCGCTGTGGTCGCTCCGCGCGATCCGGCGCTGGCGCCTTGAACGCCCCGGCCAATGGGCCGCGCCTGAGGGCGATGCGGCGAACTCCGGCGGGCAGTCCGGATTGCAATCGACCAGCCAGTTTTCCATTCGGTCGCTCCTCGGCTGGACCTTGGCTGCGGCATTTCTGTTCGCGGCGCTCCGCGCGTTGGCGCCCCAGGGAGGCTTGGATGGGCAAGAGTTTTTATCGCTGCTGCTCGAGGCCGGCCTCGTCAGTTTGTTAGTCGCATTGGGAGGCCTCCCGGTGGTCGCGTTGGCTTGGATCGTGCTGGTCGATGGCCGCAGGCTGGCGCTGCGCGTCGTGCTCAGCGTGCTCACGCTGCTGGGTCTTGCGGTCGCCTGTGCATTCTTTGTCACCGCCAATGCGGCGATGCCGGTCTATCAAGTGTTGTTGCTGGAAGGCGGCGCCATTTTCAATGGCTTAGTAGCGATCAGCGTGGCGCGGGTTTGCGGGTATCAATTGTGCCGCCGGTCGAAACAATACGTGGAACCCGCCGAAAGACACGCCGGGAATTGTATCTCGCAGCCCCGATTCGCGTTGGTTTTGACGGCGCTTTTGATGTTGGCCGCTGGTCTCATCGCCATTGTGCCTCATCACATAGAAGAATGGCGCCGGGCCGGGGTCCGCGCTCAGTGGATCCATGCCGGCATCGATCTGACCTTCGCAGAGGACGGCACGATCAGTCACATGAATTACTTTCAGGGGCCGGACCGCATTTCCGACGATACCTGCCGGCGCATCGCGGCCATTGACTCTCTGGTCGGACTCGATTTGAGCAAATCGAACCTCGAATCCCGCCAACTCGCGCTGTTTGCCCCAAGCGCTCATCTGCAGAGCCTGAATCTCTCGGGAACCGCCGTGGACGATGGTGGATTAAAAGAGCTCGGCCACTATCCGGAACTCGTTCAACTGGACGTCTCCAACACTTCAATTACGGATGCTGCGCTGGCCCATTTGAAAACGCTATCAAAGCTGAAAACGCTCAATTTATCCCTGACCGACATCTCCGACGAAGGGCTGGCGGCGCTCAAAGAACTACCAGCAATCGAGTCAATCGATGCCCAATTGACAGCGGTTACCTCCCAGGGAGTCGAACAGCTTCGCGACCAACGTCCGAAATCGAAGATTGAATTCGGCGCCTCTGATGCAATCCTCGGGCGATTGCCGACCGCAAGGCAAGCCATCGCCCGAACTAGCAACTCCGGCGTCGAAATCGTTGGCATTGGATATGAGACGGTCAAGCTCAAGCGGTTGCATGCACGGGGCAAAGTTGGCGCCGACGGCGCGGGCGAGACGGTGACCGACGACGGTCTGATCTCGCTCACCGCGCTGCAGAGCGAACTTGAAGAGCTAGACCTTCGCGATTCCGCAGTGACCGACAAGGGCGTCATCACCTTGCGCACGCTCAAAAAGCTCAAGCGGCTCGATCTGCGCGGCGCCCCGGTCACCGAGCAAGGCGTTGCCGCGTTGGCTCGCGCTTTGCCGGAATGCGAGATTGTGCGGAAATAGCCATCCATCTCTCAGACGCAAATCGCTGCAGGCCTCAATGGCGCGTCGCCGCGCGTCGAATGGTCAGGAGGAAGTCATGGACCAAGGGACGGTCGTTTCGCCTTCGACGGACTCCTTTGGCCAACCCCATTCTTGGATCACTCTTCAAACCGCGATCCTGTTGTGGGTCCTGCTGGCCGTTCAGTTCGCAGCGACGGCGCTAACGCCATTCGGCTTGGCCGATCTGGATGCCTCTTCGAAGATGTTTTTGTTGATCGGCATTTCTTTCTCCCAACCAGCCTTACTCGCGGTCTGGACAGTGTTCGGCCCGCAACGCGCTGCAGTGAGGTTGCCGCTGTCGCTTTGGATTTCGGCGGCAGGCGGCCTCAGTTTGATGGGCGGCGTAAGTGCCAACGCGGGATTCAATGATGCAGAGGTCCTGCTATTAGGCGCAGCCTGGTCGCTGGCGTTTTTCGTCTTCCAACCGGCGCTCTGGCTCATTCGCGCGGTTCGTCGCTGGCGGCTGGAGAGGCCTCCGACAATCGCCGCAAACGTGAGCCGCCGGGAGCAGAAATTGACTCGCCAATTTTCGCTGCGAGCCTTGCTCGGCTGGATTTTTGCCGCCGCACTGCTGTTAGGCGCATTCCGCGCCTTTGCGCCGGATATCAGCATGGACCGGGAAGCGACGTTCGACCTGCTGCCCGAAGCCGGCTTTATTGGTATCAGTATCGCATTGGCCGGGCTTCCCGTGGTCGCGCTGGCTTGGATAATCTTGGCCGAGGGGCGCCGTTTGACGCTGCGTATCATACTCTGCTTATTGATTGTGCTTGGCCTGGCAGCCGGCTGCAATGCGTTTGGATTTTTGAATGACTTGTTGGATCCCGAAGCCACTTTGCTGGTTGAGGCGGGCGCCTTGTTCAATGGTTTCATCGCTTTTGGCGTGCTTCGCGGATGTGGCTACCGCTTGCAGCGGAACTCGAGGAATTGTGCGGAGTCGGCCGTACAGATTCCTCTGACGCGGGCGACGATGTCTCACAGGCGATTTGCCTTTGCTCTCGCGCCGGTCGTGGCTATGGCGGCGAGTTTGGCGTCGTTCGTTCCTGGCCGGCTCGAACAATGGCGTCAGGCTGAGATCCGCGCCGATTGGCGACGCAGCGATCTCGAAGTAGCGTTCGCCGACGATGGAGCAGTCGAGCGGTTGAGATGCAATCAACGAGCCGCAATCACCGATGACATTTGTCGACGAATTGCGGGCTTGGGCAAGCTACGCGCTCTCGATCTTACCGGATCGACCCTCAGCGATCGACAGCTCATTCTGCTCTCGTCCCTTTCCAATTTAGAGGAGCTAAACCTTTCCAGCACGGCGATCACGGACGAAGGGGTGAAGCAACTTCGGAAGTTTCCTCGCCTCGCTTCCTTGACGCTGATGAATACGTCGATCAGCAATCGAGGATTATCTCATTTGCAAGAATCGCCGGGTCTCCGCGAGTTGAAACTATGCCTGACTGATGTATCGGACGATGGTCTGCCGGCCCTGGCGCAATTGCACAATCTAAAAACGGTCGATCTCCGGCTGACTGCGGTCACCGCAGCCGGCGTTGAGAAGATTGCCAACTCGCGGCCCAGAACGAAGATTGAATTCGGCGCGTGTGATGCACTCGTAAAACGACTGCCGACGATCGAACTTTTTCACAGAGGTACGTTGGGCGTCGGTGTTTCGTTCACTCGCATGAAGTTAAAGCGGTTGCACGCGCGGGGCAAGACCGCCGTAAACGGCGTCATGGTCGCAGTCACCGACGGGGCGCTCAATTTCTTGGCTTCTCACACGGAACTTGAAGAGTTGGACCTGCGTGAGTCGGCGGTGAGCGATAAAGGCATCATGACGCTAGGCAAACTCAAGAACCTGAAGCGCCTCGATCTGCGCGGTGCGGCCGTCACCGAGAGTGGCGCTGCTAAATTGGCGCGCGTGCTGCCAGATTGCGAAATCCTGCGTTAGTGGACGGAGGATGCTTGCATATCGCTGCTGCGAATTGAAGGGGCTCCCAGTTGCGATCTCAACTGCCAAAAAGCCCGCCGTTCGGCGGGCTTTTTTCGCATCATATAAAACGCAATGGACCAACGTCAGTTCTTAGTCGTATCGGGCAGCGTCTTGATGCGGATGTCGCGGAACTCGACGTGTGTGCCATGGCCCAAAAAGCCGATGTGGCCCGTGGTCCGCTTCAAGCCGGGATGTTCCTTGAGCGTCTTTTCGTCCTTGACGTCGTTGATGTTGCCTTCAACGGTTACTTTGCCATTGACGGTCACCTTGACATGCGGTCCGTCGCAGACGATTTCTTCGGTGTTCCATTCGCCGGCCTTCTTCGGCCCGCCGCGCTTGGCGGCGAAGACCTTATAGATCGAACCATGGTACTGGCCGGGCTCGAGGTTGGCGTACTGCGGGGCGTCGTCATCAAGCACTTGCGATTCCATACCGACATAGGCTGCGTCGCCCTCCAGCGGAGCTCGCAGGCCGACGCCGTTGTTGCCGCCCGGCGAGACGCGATACTCGAACCGCAGGATGAAGTTGCTGTATTCTTTCTTCGTGAACAGATTGCCGCCGCCCGTGGCCGGGCAAACGATCACGCCGTCTTTGACCTCGTACCCCTCGCCCTGCTTGTTGACGATCTGCCACTGATCGAGGCTCTTGCCGTCGAACAGCGATTCGAAGCCTTTTTCGTCTTCGTCGGCAGAGGCGACTGAAGCGAGCGCGCCGCAAATAAGAGCCAAGGCAGTAAGCCAACGGCGCGAATAGACGTTTTGAATCATCGAGGTTTCTCCTGGCGAGTCGTTCAACTGGATTGCGATTGCGAGGGCGACGAGAGCAAGCTCGCCGTGCGAGCCCGCTTTCGACCGCAGATTCAAGGCGGGACCGATGCCGGCCCATTGTATTTGCCCCGCACGCCAATTGCCAGCCGCCGCAGGGCTAACCGGTTCGTCCCGCGATGGGCGTAGGTGAGCGGTCTCGTCGCTGCTTGCCTCGTCGCCGGAAATCCGCGAAGATGCCTGCCAATCGGCGGCCTTTGCCGCGCGAGTGCGATCGTTTTGCTGCTTTGTCGGGCCCCGTATGACTGAGATGCCGCGCGAACGATATTTGGCTACCAAGGTCGTAATGATGCCGCGCGACACGAACCCGCACGGCACCATTTTCGGCGGCGTACTACTGAGCTATATCGATCAGGCGGGGGTGATTGGGGCGGTTTACGAGATCCGGCGCGCGGGCTGGCCCGAGTCATTGATGGTCACCGTGGCCATGAACCGCGTCGAGTTCCACGAGCCGGTCTATGTGGGCGACGTCGTGTGTTTTTGGACGGAACTGGTCAAAGTCGGCCGCACCTCGATTACGATGCACGTCATGGTCGAAGCGGACCGGGCCGGCGAGGCCGTCAACCTGACCGAGGCCGAAGTCACGTATGTCGCCGTCAACCTGATCGACGGCATGCGCAATCCTGTGCCGATCCGCGGACCCGAGTAATCCGCCAAAGAACCATTGTCCAACCGCCGGCGCATCAGCGCGAAAGAAGGCTGCTCATGATTCAGCACATACGACTTGCATTTCTGGTCGGCGGCATTTTTCTGGCTGCCGTCGCGGTCGGGAACGCCGATACCATCGAGACCGTCGCCGGCACGGGCCAGCCGGGAGACAATGGGCGTGCAGGAGCGGCGCTAGAGATCAATATCGATCAGCCATTCGGCGTGGAGTTCGGCCCCGATGGGGCGCTTTATATTTGCGAGGTCGGCACGCACCGCGTACGGCGGCTCGATTTGAAGAGCGGTCGATTGACGACCGTGGCGGGCGCCGGCCGCAAAGGATACGCGGGCGACGGCGGGCCGGCCGAAGCGGCGCTATTGAACGAACCGTATGAAGTGCGCTTCGATCGCGATGGCAATATGTTCTTCGTCGAGATGCAAAACCATCTCGTGCGTCGCGTTGACGCCAAGACAAAGGAGATTTCCACCGTGGCTGGCTCGGGCAAAGCCGGCTTCTCTGGAGACGGCGGTCCGGCCTTGAAAGCGCAACTGCGCACGCCTCACAGCATTGCCTTCGACGAGGAAGGCGGCCTGCTGATCGCCGACATCGGCAATCACCGCATTCGACGCGTCGATCTCAAAAGCGGCATGATCGAATCGATTGCCGGCAATGGCGAAGCGAAACTCCCCCGCGACGGCGATAACGCCCGCGGCCAGCCGGTGCTCGGCCCCCGCGCTTTGACGGTCGAAGGAGAGACCCTGTGGGTGGCTTTGCGCGAAGGGCATAGCCTCTGGCGACTGCATCTGCCTACTGGGGTATGGCAGTACTCAGCCGGCAGCAGCAAAGGTTTCCGCGATGGCCCCGGCGATGAGGCTTTGTTTAACGGTCCCAAGGGGATCGCTCTCGATGAGCGAGGGCGGGTTGAAATCGTCGACACCGAGAATAATGCCATCCGAGAATTCGATCGTGAGAAAGGGTCGGTGCGGACCATTGCCGGCGGCGGCCCCAAGGCGGTCGGTTTTGGCGGCGACGGCGGAGCGCCGCTGGCAGCCAGGTTCGATCGGCCGCACGGCGTTTGCGTCGGCCCCGATGGCGCCATCTACGTCGGCGACACGAACAACCATCGCGTCCGCCGCATTCGGCGCTCAGCGGCGGAGTAAGTCCGCAAACTCAGTGGGGTTCCTGGCAACTGCCAAGCCGCTTCAGCCAGTTCACCGGAAGCAGTTTGCCACCGGGCTTGGCTTCCAACAAGCAATACGCCTCGGCGCGCTCGACGCCGCATTCTGCACCGCGAGCCAGATGCATCTTCCCATGCGCGGCCCAAATGCTGGCTGGGTTCTGGCTCGTGTGAGCCCCAAGGCATGCCTTCTTCTTTTCCAGAACTGGCGCCAGGTCAAGATAAAGCTCGGGCCGGAAGCCCAGCGTCTGGCTGCCCGTCATCACCTCGAAGAAGTACAGGTTCCAGCCGCCTTGGCGCTGGTAACACTGCCAAACGAGCGAACTGGCAACGTGATGATTCGGATGCATGTCAAGCGGCCAATGAGTAACGACGACGTCGGGAGCCACGGCCTTAAACCACGCCGCAACTTCGTCGCGAGTCGCCGCATCGGCCACCAGCTTCTCATGGGCATATTCAAAGAAGCGCGGACGAGCGCCCAAGATGCGGCACGCCTCGGCGGCTTCATGCCTGCGCACATCGGCCTCTGGCTGCCCGTTGATCTTGCGATCGCCGCGGAAGCAGGTCGCATAGCCGACATGCACCTTATGCCCGGCCGCAGTCAGTGTTGCGATCAAGCCGCCGCACCCTGACTCGGGATCGTCCGGATGCCCGCCGAATACGACGACTTTCAGCGTTCCGCCCTCGGCGCCCAGCGCGAACGATGAGCAGCACAAGAGGGCTAATGCGAGACAGATTGCTTGAAGTTTGTCCATGACGGGGCGCTGCCAGAAATGAAGGCAACCGGGAGCAGGTTAATAAAGACATCGGACCATCGCGGCCTTTCGCTGGCAGCGAAAGACAAAAATGCTTGGCAATATCTTTTAAATCAATTCCTTGATCGGTTCCCCTTCCGAAAGCAGATGCACCGGGCGGCCGAAGAAATCAGTAAGCGCGGCGCGGTGGTCGATGCCGAGATGGCGGTAGATGGTCGCCAGCAGATGCTGCGGCGACATCGGCTGCTCGGTCGGATATTCGGCTTTGGAATTCGTGGCGCCGACGACTTGCCCCATTTTCAAACCGCCTCCCGAAACGAGGGCCGTCATAGCGCCGGGCCAGTGGTCGCGCCCCAAACAGCCGTTGTTCGTGTTTAATCGCGGCGTGCGGCCGAACTCGCCGCACGCGACAACCAGAACTTTCCTGTCCAAGCCGCGATCATAGATGTCTTCGATCAGCGCCGACAGCGCGGGGTCCATATATTCAGCCCGCCAGCGCATGCCTTTGACCATGTCCCAGCCAGGTTGCGCATTGGCGTGATCGTCCCAACTGAAATAGAGTGGCGTGCCCGCCTTGGGCGCGAGCGCGTCGATCGTAATCACCGCCGAACCGGCCTCGGCCAGGCGCCGCGCGAGCAGACAACTTTGTCCCCAGAGATGGCGGCCGTAGCGATCACGCAGTTCGGGCCGTTCCTGCTCGAGATCGAAGGCCCGGGCGACGTCGGGGCTTAATAGCAGATCGAACGCCCGGCGTCGGAATTCGTCAGTACCTTCGAGCGAGCCATTGAGATCGAGATCGCGGCGGTAGCGATCGAACTGTTCGAGCAGCGTGCGTCGATCGCCGAGCCGCGCGCCATTGAGACCGGCGCCGATCGACAGATTCTGTGGGCGGTAGTCGGCCACCGAGGGATCGCCCGCCTCGTAGGCTTTGTGGCTCAGCCCCAGGTAGGTCGGTTGCGTCATGAACGGCTGTCGTGGAATGCCGATATAAGGCGGCAAGCCGCCGCGACGCACGCCCAGCAGTTTGCTGGCCACCATGCCAAAATCAGGATGGTCGGAGCGGGCGGTCGATGTCGGGTCGGCCTTGGCCGGCGTTTTGCCGGTCAGCACCTCGATCGAGCCGTCGTTGTGCGACGACATCTCGTGATGCAGCGAGCGAACGAGCGAGAACTTGTCGGCCAGTCGCGCCTGCTGCGGAAAGAGTTCGCAGATCTCCATGCCCGGCACGTTCGTGGCGACGGGCCGGAAAGGGCCGCGAAATTCGCTCGGCGCCTCGGGCTTCAGATCGTACGTTTCCAACTGGCTCGGTCCGCCCCACATCCAGAACAAGATGACCGAGGCGTCGGAAGCCGCCTGGCCCACGGCGGCGCGCGCAGCCAGCAGATCGCTGAGGGTCATCCCGCCCAGAGCGAGCGTGCCGAGCCGCAAGAACTCGCGGCGTCGAATTGGTCCGCGGCAAGAAATTGAATTCATATCTCGCAATTCCAGTTTGCAGCGTATCGAGAACCAAATGCGGAAAACGCCCAGTAAGGAGGAACCACTGATCTCCGTTGATCCTCGCTAATTGATGCGGGTCAGCGGAGATTAGCACCTATTAGTGGTTCATTCTTCTGCCTCGATTTTTCGTGCTTCTCATACGACGGCGGCAGAACCAAGTCGTCATGCCAATAGCTCGTGCACCACATCGCCCGCCGGCACGACGCGGTGCGGCCGCTGCAGTTGATCGTAGACCTCGTGCTGGTTCGGTATCCCGAGTGCGTAGTAAATCGTCGACAGAATGTCGCCGGGCACGAGCGGATTGCTGGCCGGATAGGCCCCGGTGGCGTCGCTCGAACCATAAACCAGCCCGGCTTTAAAACCGCCGCCGAACAGCATCAGGCTATAGCAATAATTCCAGTGGTCGCGGCCGCCATTGTTGGCGTTGATGCGCGGCGTGCGGCCGAAATCGCCGAACACGGCCACAATCGTGCGATCGAGCATCCCCCGATCGACGAGATCGGCGACCAGACTGCTGCATGCCGCATCGAGCTGCGGCAGCAAAGTTGTCTTCAGGCTTTGGAAATTACTGCCGTGCGTGTCCCAAGTGGCGTTGGCGTTGGGCGCCCAAGAGACTGTGACCAGTCGCGTGCCGCGCTCGATCAGCCGCCGCGCCAACAGCACACTCTGGCCGTACACATTGCGGCCGTAACGTTCTCGATTGGCTTCGGTCTCTTCGGAGAGTCGGAAGGCCCGCTGCGTCTCGTCGGAGGTGAGCAGATCGAGCGCCACGCCCTGCATCGTGGTCATTTCAGCAGCGGCCGAGCGATCGGCGCGCGACGCCAGCCTCGCTCCCAGCGTGTCAAATAACTGTCGTCGCTGGCCGAGCCGCGCGGGCGAGACTTCGTTGCGCAGCGTCAGCTCGGGCACTTTGAACTCGGGCGAGTTAGGATCTTCGAGCACGAACAGCGGATCGTAGCTGCGGCCCATCAGCCCGCCGAAGAAGCCGGGCTGCGGCGGATTGCCGGCGCCCTCTTGGGTAATGTAGGGCATATGCACATGCGAGAGCACGTTCGCTGGCGTCGGCCGGAGCTTGGCCAGCACGGCGCCCATGCAGGGATGATCGGTTGGCGAAGCCAGCCCGCCGCGTTCTCCGCGGTCCAATCCGGTGAGCGCCGTATAAACGGCGGCGCCGTGCGAGTTATTGACGCTGTGATGCATCGATCGGACGACCGTAGCGCGATGCATCTGCTGAGCGACCTTCGGAAGATGCTCGCTCATCTGATAGCCGACGAGCGACGTGGAGATCGGCTTGAATTCGCCGCGAATCCCCTCAGGCGCCTCGGGCTTCATGTCCCACATATCGAGATGGCTCGGCCCGCCATCGAGAAAGAGCAGGATGCAATGATCGGCCGTCGGGCGAATGCCGAAGCGAGCCGCGTCGACCTCAGCCGCCAGCAGCTCGGTTAGCGACAGACCGTAGCCGGCGGCGCCGAGGGCGCCCAGCTGCAACATCTGCCGCCGCGACAAACGGTGGAGTAATCCACGATCTTGCTCGGTCACGCACTCCTCCTGGTTGCTGCGGGCACACTTCCGGATCGGAGCTTTATTCTAACGTGCGACGACTATTTGCGGGATGATTGTCGCCGTATCGATGGCCCTGACAGCGGCTCATCCACCTTGCAGCCCCTTCGCTTCATGTTGCGGCGAAGGCAATGGTCGGCAAAAACACAGCCGACAGAGCCGAATGTCTCAACCCCTTGGATGTTTGCCGTCCTATCAGCCTGTCGATAAAGTAAATGGGCGGAGCGGCTGGAGATTGGGGTGAAAGCAAAAGCCCGCTCGAGCGCCCACGGTCCACTGAGAGCTTGTTCTGAAGGTCGCTGAATGTCCTGTCATCCTCACTCGCCGACATCGTCTGCCGGCCCTGTTGTCTCGCGTCGCAACTTGCTCTGGGCCGGGGCGGTCGGTCTGGGCGGGTTGACCTTGGCAGACTTCGCAAAATTGCGAGCCGAGGGGTCGGTCCGTTCCTCTGCGGCAGACAACAACGTCATTCTGTTCTGGCTAAGCGGCGGTCCGGGCCACATGGAAACCTGGGATCCCAAGCCGCACGCGCCGGCCGAATATCGCGGTCCCGTGGGTGCGATCGAGACCAGCGTGCCCGGTATTCAGTTCGGCGAACTGATGCCCGAAGAGGCGCGGCTTGCCGACAAGCTGGCCGTCGTGCGGACGGTCAACCACGGCTCGGGCGACCATACCAAGGGCAACCATTGGATGCTGACCGGCCTCGAAGGGCCCGCGTTCAATGCGCCCGACAATCAACAGCAGCGACGGCCGGCGATTGGTTCGGCCGTGGCGCGGCTGCGCGGCGCCAATGTGCCCGGGATGCCGCCCTATGTCGGCGTGCCACATTTGCGCGGCGGCACCGATAACTTGTTCCACTATGCGGCGTACTTGGGCGGCGGCTGGAACCCGTTCGTGGTCAACTCCGATCCAAACACGGCCGATTACGGCGTGAAAAACCTGACATTGGCCAGCGGTTTGACGCTCGAGCGAATCGCGGGGCGCCGTGAACTGATGGCTACGCTCGATCGAATTCGTGCGGCGGCCGATCCCGTAATGCACGATCTTGACGCTCATCAGCAAGCTGCGTTCGAGTTGCTTACCAGCAGCCGCGCACGCGCCGCGTTCGACGTCTCGCGCGAGCCCGACTCGCTAAGGGATCGCTATGGGCGCCATACATTCGGTCAAAGTGCACTGGTCGCTCGGCGGCTGGTGGAAAATGGCGTGACTTTTGTAACCGTCAACTGCGTGCCTTGGGACCATCACGGCTCGCCGGGGCAGTACAAGACGGAAGAGGGCGCCAGGCTGCTGATCCCGCCGCTGGATCGGGCGATCGCTGCGCTCGTCGAAGACTTGATCGAGCGAGGCCTGTACGACAAGACGCTGATCGTGGCTATGGGGGAATTCGGCCGCACGCCGCGCATGAACGCCAATGCCGGACGAGACCATTGGGGCAATACGTTCAGTGTGCTATTCGGCGGCGGCGGAATGAAGATGGGGCAGACGATCGGTCGCTCCAGCCCTCGCGGCGAACACGTCGTCGATCGCCCGTTCGACCCTCAAGACGTCGCCGCCACGATCTATCATCATCTGGGCATCAACGCCCGAAACGTCACGTTTTACGATTCGCTGGACCGGCCGATGACGCTCCTGGATCGCGGCGAGCCGATTCGCGAGTTGATTGGCTAGGCGCAGACGTTCGAAGTCGCCGGTTGACCGCCTGGCTTATGCCAGCAACTCGGCGACCACACGGGCGTCGCTGACCGGGGCATCGGTCAAGGTTTCATCGCGGCCGTGATGGCGGTAGGTCAAGCGGTTGTGGTCAATGCCCAACTGGTGCAGCATCGTGGCGTGCAGGTCGTGAACGCTCACGCGATCTTCGACCGCCTTATATCCGACTTCATCGGTGGCGCCATGCACGCGGCCGGCTTTGAACCCGCCGCCCGCCACGAGCAGGCTGAAGGCGTTGCGGTTGTGATCGCGTCCTTTGCCATTCTGTGAGACCGGGAGCCGGCCAAACTCGCCCGTCCAGAGCACGATGGTCTCATCGAGCAAGCCGCGTTGCTTCAGATCCTTGATCAGCGCTGCGGCGGGCTGATCGGTTATGGCGCAGATCTTTTCGTTCTCGTCCTTGACGTTGCCATGTGCATCCCAGGGCTGGCCGACCGGAGGATAGATTTGCACGAACCGCACGCCCTGCTCGATCAGCCGCCGGGCCATCAGGCACCGCGTGCCATAATCGGCAGTGGTCGACTGATCGAGCCCGTACGCCTTGCGCGTGGCCTCGGTCTCGCGACTCAGATCCAACGCATCGCCGGCGGCCAACTGCATGCGCGCGGCCAACTCGTAGTTGCGGATGCGAGTCTCCAGTGCACTTTCGCGCAGATATGCCTGGCGATGCAGTTCATTCAGCTTGGCGAGAAACTCCAGATTGTCGCGTCGCACGTCGGGCGGCGTGGGCGTCGCCGGCTCCAGATTCAGCACCGGCGCTCCTTTCGCGTTGAACTCCGTGCCGCGGTACAATGCGGGCAGCCAGCCGTTTTGCCACAACAGCGTGCCGCTGGTGTTGTGGCCGGCCGGATCGCGCAGGACGGCGTACGCGGGCAGGTTCTCATTCTCGGTCCCCAGCGCATAGCTAACCCAACTGCCCAGCGCCGGGCGCCCTTGAAAGATCTTGCCGGTGCTCAGTAGCACCAGGGCCTCGGTGTGGTTGTTGTGTTCGCTGTACATCGAGCGCACCAAGCACAACTCGTCGGCGATCGAGCCCAGGTGCGGAATCACTTC
>JAICIG010000193.1 GCA_025924495.1 Pirellulales bacterium
ACTTCCGACTTCGAACGGCGCTGCGTCCTACCGTTCGTTTCAGGTCGGAACGGCCTACCGCACGCCGCCGCTCAGCGAGCGGCAGGCGCGGCTGGCGCCGGCGGTTCGGCGGCAGCGCTGGCGGCGACGCCGGGTAGGTTCACCTTCAGCCCGTTGGCCAGCGCCTTGCGGATGACGTCGTCGAAGAACGCCTGATTGCTCTTCTTGTCGCTCAGTTCGTATTGCACCATGCCGTCGAGCAGCGTGGCGAACTCCGCCTGCCGTTTGACCGGATCCTTGAGCACGTTCACGGCATGCTTGAAATCGAGCTGCGGCTAGGTGGAGTCGCGGAAGCCGAGGTCGGGCAGAATCGGCGGCAGCGCCTGAACGCCATGCCGGGCCAGCTCGTCGGCCAGGTCGCTCGCCTCGCGCTGCAGCTCCTTCAACTTGCGGTCGTCGCGATAGGCCAGCTTGCCCAGGCACACGCCCGCCACCGCCCAGCCGATGAGTGCGAACAACCCGATCGGCGTGATTTCGAAAAGTTCAAACGCAAAGAGAGAATGCATGTCGATGGTCCTTTGAAGGTTGATAGAAATTGATGAGCTGAGGGTGGTGCAAATTCGGAAGTCGGAATTCGGAATGCGGAGGAAGAGGCGTCAGGAGGCAGGCGTTAGGAGATAGGAGATAGGAGTCGCATGGAATGCGAGTGAAACGAGCGAACGTCAACATTCCGACTTCCGAATTTGCCCCGCCCTCCGCTCCCTATTCCGAACGAGTACAGATCACGCAAGAGCGCTCACGGCGTCTTTCCGCGCGGTGGCGATGAAGCTGCCGATCAGCGCGATGAGGAACACGCCGCAGGCGACGAGCAGCGTGTCGTCTTTGGCGTCGGGCGGCGTGTTGTCGTTCGGGCCGACGACATCGGGAATGATGTGCGGCGGACCGATGTCGGGCACAGGGCTCGGCGACGGAGATGGAGCGGGCGTGGGCGTCGGGTTCGGCCGCGGGCAGTGCGGACAGTGTGCCCGAATGCACTCGATCACCCCTTTCACCAGCGGCCACTCGGCGCCCGGCACGTTAACGCCGCTGGCCTTGTACACGACCTTGCCCGTCTGGTCTTGCAAGACCACGGCGGGCAATCCGCCGGCGGTCAGGTTGCCGTAGCGCTCGTAGACGCTCGACTTGGGCGTGTAGTGATGAAAGTGCGTCTGTCGCTTGAGGCGATTCAACTGCGGATCGCTGTCGAACCACTGCAACAGCCGCTGCTCTTGCGGCGTCGGCTGCTCGCTAGTGAAAACGGTCGTATGCCACGCGCCGCCATCCTCCGGCAGATCGATGACGCGATCGCCAAAGTCGGCGATCGCCCGCGCCTCGGCCGCCGTGTGATAGGCCTCGACCGCCAGCGCGGTCAGCTTTGCCGTATGGCTCGTCGCATAACTCTTCGCCGATCGCGAAGTCTCGAAGCTGGCCGCCAGCAGCGCCACAACTATGGCAAAGCCGATCGGCGGCAGCCAGCGGCGGAAATCGAAAGATGCATGTTTCATGGAACACCTCGGGGTTGGAGGAGGAAAGGAGTCAGGAGTCAGGAGACAGGCGAGCCGGAGGCGCTAGCCTCCGTGTTGTCGGAAGTCGGAAGTCCGAGGTCGGAGGTCGGAAAGAAGAACACGAATCGCACCGGCAAGCAAATAATAAGACTGTCCGCTCCGCGCTCAGCGTTCCGCGCTTGCCGAATCCGACCTCCGAATTCCGACTTCCGACCTTGTCCGCCTCACCGCCTCACCGCGTCGCGGTCGGTGGGGCGGGGGAATAGACCGGGGTGCAGGCCCAGCCGCCGTAGCTTTGCCAGCGGCGGAGGAACTCGTCGCGCGGGACGGTCAGATAGCGGTCGATGCGGTTGTTGTCGAGCAGCATCGCCTGCTGCTGGTCGAGATGCACCAGGCAGATGAAGTGATTGGGAAAGTAGGTGATGCCGCAGCCGCGCCGCGTGCGGCAGGCCCACTCGAGAAACGCGACGTCGCCGCCGGTGGTGTAGGCGAACCGCACGCCCGCTCGCTCCAACTTGCTCGACAGCCCGCTGGCATGCTCGCCGCCGGCATAGGTTCGCCGCCACCAGGCCGCCAGGTCGTCGAGCCCTTGCCAGCGCAGGCACATCACGGTCGAGGCATGCACGCACGAGCCGCCGCCCCAGTTCTGCTGCCTCGCACTAGAGGGCAGGTTCATCGTCGGCACTTCGCTGAAACCGACCGTGCGGTACGGGATCGGTTCCGCATGATCCACGCGACGGCGATTGGGCGAGCAGGCGCCGTTTGGACAGTTTTTGCATGCACATGTTGCGCGCCGGCATGAATTGCTATTGTACGCCTTGCCGTTGCAAGCGCGTTGTGGGCACGGGCCGGTTGGACATTGCCCGCCGGCACAACGCGGCTTGTTCGACTTCACCTGGCAGCCGCATAGCGAGGCGATCGACAATACGGCGATCAACAACGCAGTGAGTAGTGAGAGAGAGCGCATCGCATGAATTCCCAGATGGTTAACAAGGCATCGGCTTCGACCGAAGCCACAAAGACAATTGCATCTGCAACTCGCAGCCGCTTGAGCCACCGGCCGAGCACGGCTCGCTCGACCGAGCGGCGTGCCGTCGTTCGCAGGCCGTTGCAGGCGGACGGCGAGGAGAGTTGCTTGCAGTTCATCTCGACTCTTCTTCGCCTAAGTAGCAGGCATACTCCGTATGCCGTGCCATGTGTGAGTACGTAGCGAAACTGCGGTCGACGCGCTAACCAAGCGTGAAGCGTCGTTGCACTTCAGCGGACGGCACACGGAGTGTGCCTGCTACTTTCTTGCGCGTCTGTCCCACAGTAGCAGGCATACTCCGTATGCCGTGCCACGTTGGAGAGCGAAGTTGTCGCACGGTTTCCGCGGATATTGAGTACGAAGCATGAGCTCGCTTCAGCGGACGGCACACGGAGTGTGCCTGCTACTTTGGCTTGCTACTTTGTGTCTGCCACTTTGTGCCGCGCTCACTTCACTCTCACGCTGGCGCTGCCAGAGACGCCGATCGGTTGATACGATCCCCAGGTCTGCAAGTTGCGAGCGACGCGCGCCGGGTTGTAAGCGCGAGGATTGAGATCCTTGTCGACCTTGCCGATGTCTTTGAGCGCAGCCATCACGTAGTAGCTGCAAAACAGCCGTTGCATCGTCGGGTAGAGCCAGCTCGACAATCGCAGCCGCCAGGTGGCCGAGATCATGGCGCCGGCATAGTCGTACGGCTTGCCGATCTCGCTGAGCAGAAAATCGCTGAGCCGTTGCGATTCAGGTTCCGTAAGCGTTTCGCGCATCGCCAGCCGCAGCCGCCAGACTTTGCCTTGATAGTTGCCGACGCGATCGGCCGGCAGGTGGGCTTGCGTGCCGTGCGTTTTCTTGTGGGCGATCTCGCAGGCCAAATTGCAGAGCGTCGTGCTTTCGAAGATCAGCACTCGGCCGCTCGGATCGCGAGCGCAAATGCCGATATGGCTGAACCAGCGCCCTAAGAGCAGCTCCAGCGGATGGCACGTGACCAGCGCAATCCAGCGGCTCTCCAGCCCTTGGCCCGCGAACAACACCAGGTCGCCCGGCACAAACGCCTCATTCAGCCGCCCGCCATTCAATGCCACTTCTCCCTCGCTACGTTTCGCACAAAACGCAGCCTACGCGCCAACTGGCTTGGCGCGGGAGGGAAAAGGAGCAGGCCGAAAGTAGCAGGCACACTCCGTGTGCCGCCCGCTGGAGCGCCGACATGCTTCGCGCCGGAAAGACGCGGGGACCGCTGTCGCGCTTCATGCTCGCGCGTGGCACGGACAAAGTAGCAGGCACACTCCGTGTGCCGCCCGCTGAAGTGCCGACATGCTTCGCGCCGGAAAGACGCGGGGACCGCTGTCGCGCTTCATGCTCGCACGTGGCACGGCATACGGAGTATGCCTGCTACTTTACGCACACTCCGTGTGCCGCCCATTGAAGTGCAGGCGCGCTTCGCGCCCAACGCCTGCTCCTGTCTACTGTCTCCCACCTACCGCCTGCCACCTACCACCTGCCACCTACCTTCTTCTCCTCTCCTCCCAATCGAGCGACTTCAACCAGACCTGCCAGCGGTCGCGGCCGAGACGCGTCTCGACCTGGCAGGGCGTGGCGCCGAGCTGGAACAGGCTGCGGACCTTGTCTTTGAACAGGCGCAGGTGATTCCAGACAGTCCAGCGGCAGATGTGCATGCGGCGGGCGATCTCGCGCTGCGAGGCGCCGCCGGCGATGAGCTGGAAGATGCGGTCGAGCTGCTGAGCGCTCAAATGGTTCAACCGGCGAGCCGTTCGCCCTGCGGCGATGGGCGCGGGCAATGGCGGCGTCGGTTCGTCCGCGGCTTTACGTCGCAGGTTGAGGCCGATGTCGGCTAGCGCCTGTCCGATCGCTTGCACCGAGCCCTCGCCAAAATCCTTGATCAGCCGCAAACGCTCGGCCGTGTAGCCGCACAACTCGCCGGCGAACATCACGCCGTATCGTTCCAGCCCCGCGGCGATGCGAGCGGGGAGCCCGAGTTCATAGATCGTGCGAAACTCGGGCTCGCTCTGGTCGTCGCCCGGAATGACGTGCTCATGCTGCGGCGCGGCGAGAATCGACTCGGCGTCGTGGTGTTCGTGCCGACTGCGATGTATCTCGGCGCGGCGCTTCAGAATTTCAGCAGGGGTCGGATCGTCCATACGCGTTCGAACTCCTTGTCGTTCCAATCGAGACCTACGGCCAACGGCGGCGTCGCTTTGGCCAGCCGGACGAGTTGCTCGAGATCGCCGCCGTGATCGAACCACCAGCGCACGCCCCCTTCGCCCTCGAACGGCAACACGAGCCACTTGAGCGTGGCGACATGCCCATACAGCCGGCGACACAAATCGCGGGCGAACATCCAGCCGAATTCGTTATGCTCGGGCACGAGCGCAACATGGCGGCCGGCCAGGCGCGGCGTCCAAGCGTCTCGCCAACCGCTGCCCCAGGTGGTGGCGGGGCGGCCCGCTTGCCACAGGCAATCGGCCGACGGACGGCAGCCGACCAGGCAGACGGCGCCGCGATCGCGCGGCCAGGCGTCGAGCTCGTCGGCGCGATAGAGGGGATCCATCAGCTTCTGCCCGCAGACTTTTTGCGGGGCGTTCGCTTGGTGCATGCGAGTGGCTTCCGCTCGGCACACTCGGCTTCGATGTAGCGCACGGCCGCTTCGAAGGCGCGACGGTCGGCGTCGCAGCCAATGAACCGGCGATCGCCCCCGGCTCGCAGGCAGGCCACCGCCGCCGTCGCCCGGCCCATGAACGGATCGAACACAGTTCCTTCCGGGGGACAGGTCGCCTTCACCAACCGCAGCGGAATCTCGGGCGGCCAAGGGCAAACGTGCTCTTCGTAGCCGCGCTCGGGAGCGATATCGGCCCACACATCCAGCAGCGGCGCCATTTCGGGCGACCAGAAGCTGCGGGCGCCGAAAGCGTAAATCTCTTCGGTGCTCGGTTTGAACTTGCGGCAGTTCTGCGCCATCGACCCGCGCCGCCACCAGATCACGCGGTTCCACACCGGGTAGTTCAAGAACCGCACGGGAAACACCGCTTCGTCATCGCGATAACGGAGCTTGTGGTTGATCCACGTCGGTCCGCGCGTGACGCGAATCAATTGCGCCACGCCCCAGGCCAGCCAGGCCTGATAGATCGGCTCGGGCAGCTTGTCGGCATAACCGCACGCCCGCAGCTTTTCCAGAAAGCGATCGCTGCCGTGACGCCTTCGCGCCCGAAAGCCGTACGCGTTCGTTTCGCCTTGCAGCGTGTTATACGGCGGCGAAGTGACGACGATATCGATCGACCGGGGTTCCATCGTCGTCAGCAGTTCTTCGCAGCGGGCATGATACAGCGAGATTAAACCATCCGCCGAACGCCAATCGGGCCTTCGCATCGCGCCTCCTTTTTTGTGCCGCGTCGTTATTAAGATACTATATCTTATTTGACGTCAGCCGTCAATGGGGCGAGGCAGCATCGGCCAGACAAGTAGGGTGGGCCATGCCCATCATGAGCTGCGCACGGCTATCGATTGATCTGACGCTGAATAGCTGTAGCCGTAGGGTGGGCATTGCCCACCAGAAGTGCGCACGATTATCAAATGAATGTAATGTGCGATATACGCGTTGTAAGCGAGCGGCGCACGGAGTGTGCCATAAAGTAGCAGGCATACTCCGTATGCCGTACCACGCTGGAGAATGAAGCTCAATATGGTTTGTCGCCGGCTTTGAGCGCTAAGCGTAATTGAGCTTCAGCGGGCGGCACACGGAGTGTGCCTGGTACTTTGGACGTTCCCCACAGAAGTCATGCGTTTCTCCTTGATTCGCGCTCCCATGGCATCGCCGTCAAGCTCGCAAAACCTTTGACACACCCGCAGAACCGAACATAATAGGTCGTTGCTGGGGCGGATGATTCGGCCCCGGTCGGCTGAAAGCTGTGGCTTTGCCGGAAGTAACCGGAATAGAAGGGTCGAACGATGGGGTCATTTCTGCGTCAATCGCGCTCGTCGCGTAACATTCCTCGGCAACGAGGGTTGCAACTCGCTCGCCGGTCAGGTTCTCAACTGCCAGGACTTGAGACCTTAGAGCACCGCTGGCTGATGTCGGGCGATCCGGTGGCGAATACCGCCGAGCTGGCGGCCGAGCAGACGGCGGGCGATTCGATCAATGCCTTCGGCATGGATCTGTATGCCCAATTGCAAAGCACGCAGGGGGGCAACCTGATCGATTCGCCGTTCAGCATTGCCACCGCGCTAGCGATGGCCTACGCCGGCGCTCGCGGCGAAACGGCGACGCAGATGGCGAGCGTGCTGCACCTGACGCAGGACCCTGCCGCGCTGGCAAGCGCCTTCGGGGCATTGTTGACCGATCTGAACGCCGCCGGCCAGGCGGGCGGCTATACGCTGAGCGTGGCCGACGCCCTCTGGGCGCAGCAAGGCTTTCCGTTTGTGGCCGAATACCTGAACCTGCTGCAGTCCAACTACCAAGGCGGGCTTAATCAGGTTGATTTTAACAATGCCACCGAAGCGGCCCGGCAGGAAATCAACGACTGGGTCTCTCAGCAGACCAACGGCAAGATTACCGATCTGTTTCCGCCCGGCTCGCTCAAACCCGAGACTGTGCTTGCGCTCACTAACGCAATCTACATGAATGCGAAATGGTCGGTTCCGTTCGAGGCGGGTCGTACGTCCGACGCCAGTTTCACGCTGGCCTCGGGCGGCCAGGTGTCTGCACCCACCATGCACAATACTGACACGTTTCGCTATATGCAGCGCGACGGCTTCCAAGTGTTGGAACTGCCGTATGGCGACGGCCGGCTGGCGATGGACATTTTGCTGCCTACCGGAAACGACGGACTCTCGGGTCTCGATGTTAACCGCCTGCCCGCCGATCTCAATGGCTGGTTTTCCGGGCTGAGTGAGCAAGAAGTGGCCGTCTCGCTGCCCAAGTTTAAGTTGACGAGCGGCTTCGGCTTGGTCGACGCATTGAGTGCGCTCGGCATGACCGACGCCTTCACCCGCGGCGTCGCAGATTTCACGGGCATTGGGCCGAATGGCTTATATATCGACGCCGCAATGCATAAGGCCTTTATTGCCGTCGACGAGAGCTCGACTGAAGCCGCCGCTACGACGGGGATTGGCGTCGTTGCCTTGTGCCAGTTTGTGCCGCCCATCGATCCGATCGTCTTCAACGCCGACCATCCGTTCCTGTTCATGATTCGCGACACGAAGACCGGAAGTTTGCTCTTTACGGGGCAGATTGAAGACCCGACGCAGCAAGGGAGCGATCCGTCGGCGCCGACGATCACGCATCAAGCGAAGGTACAAGATCCAGGGCCAATCGAAACAACCACGCCGCCCAATAATGATTTAACTGCAACGCCGCCTATTACCCTTTTGCCCGTATCGCCCCCCAACAACTTGTTGCCCGTAACGCCGCCGATCGTCAATCCGCGTCCGCCCGTTCAAATTGAGCCCATTGGCCCCGAGCCAATCTCTCCACCCGCTAAAACGCTCACGCCCAATCAGCAATTCGTTACGGCCGCATACCAGCGACTGCTCAATCGCGACGTCGATTCCGAAGCGCTCACCCACTGGTCGAACGTGCTCGATCAGGGCGGCTCGCGCGAGAGCGTAACCCAACAGATCGAAAACAGCGACGAGTTCCGCCGCGTCGAGGTGCAGTCGCTCTATCAGCAGTACCTGGGTCGCGGCGCCGACACGGCAGGGCTCGACTTCTTCGCGGCGCAATTGGCCGCGGGCGAATCGAACGAGCAGGTCTCCGCCGAGTTGGTCGGCTCGAACGAGTACCTGCAAGCCCACGGCGGAACCAACGCCTCGTTCCTCGACGCCTTGTTCGCCGCCGCGCTCGGCCGAGCAGTTGATGCCGACAGCCAGGCTTACTTCGCCGAGCAACTGGCGGCCGGCACAACCCGGCAGCAGATCGCCGCCCAGATCTTCGCCAGCGACGAATACCAGCACGTGCTGGCGGGCGCCCTGTTCTCCAAGTATCTCCATCGGCCCGCCGACGCCGCCGGCATCGACCACTTTGCCAGCGAACTTCATGGCGGCCTGAGCGACGAGCTCGCCATCGCCGAACTCGTCGCCTCCCAAGAGTTCTTCACGCAGCAGCAAGTTTGAAGCTGTGCCGCAGAGTAGCAGGCACACTCCGTGTGCCGCCCGCCGAAGCGCAGTTATACTTCGCGCTCTATGTTCGCGTTAACCGCTGCTGTGCTTCAACCTCAAGCTTGGCACGGCAAAGTAGCAGGCATACTCCGTATGCCGCCCGCCGCAGTGCAAGTGCGCTTCGCGCTCTAGATTCGCGTTAACCGCTGCTGTGCTTCAACCTCAAGCTTGGTACGGCACACGGAGTGTGCCTGCTACAATGTGCGACCCGCCGCAGTGCGGAGACTGACGCTTCAACGCCGCTACGGCAGGAGGGCAGACATTCTTGTCTGCCAAGAACCAGGATCGAACGCGGCAGACAAGAATGTCTGCCCTCCTGCGCCAAGCCAGTGCGGGGCTAAGCTGCGGGGCATGGTGCGCAATCGAAATCGGGAAATCCGCCGGGTGCGAGCGGGAGAACTGCTCGCCCATCCGGCCAATCATCGGCTGCATCCGCCGGCGCAAAAAGCGGCGCTCGAGGGCATTCTCAAAGAGATCGGATTCGTCGGCACGCTCGTGGCCTGCGAACTAAACGACGGCCGGCTGCGGTTGATCGACGGACATCTGCGGCAAGAATCGCTGCGGCCCGACGATGAAGTCGATGTGACGATCGTCGATCTCGACGCCGAAGAACGCGACAAAATCCTGGCCACGCACGACGCCGTCGGCGCCATGGCGGAAATCGATCGCGACAAGCTCGAAGAATTGATCGCCGGCATCCGCATCGAGTCGCCCGCCATCCGGGCCATGCTCGACGAAGTTGCTGCGCAAGCCGACTCGCTGCTCGCCGCCGCGGACCAGGATGACGACGCCGAGCGGCGTTCGCTGCACGTGCGCGAGAGTTGGCAGGTGGTGGCGATCTGCCGAGACGAAGAGCAACAACACGACGTTTACGAGCTGCTCTCGGCCCGAGGAGTGAAATGCCGCTTGCTCGCGCTGTAGTCGAATGCACGGTGTATGAGAGCTTTCGCGTGGCCCAAGTCGCCGGCATGTTCGATTTGCCGCTGGCGGAGAAATGCCGCGAAGAGTTTGCCGTTGAAACGCCGGCGCTCGACGAAGCCTGGCAGATTGGCGTGATCGTCGGCCCCTCGGGCAGCGGCAAGAGCACGATCGCCCGGCAGATGTTCGGCGACGACCTGGCGACCGCCGCCGAGTGGCGCGAAGATCGGGCAGTCATCGACGGCTTCGATGCCTCGCTGCCGGTCAAGACCATCACCCGAGCGCTCGTCGCCGTCGGCCTCTCGTCGCCGCCGGCGTGGATCAAACCGTATCGCGTACTTTCCAACGGCGAGCGATTCCGTTGCGACCTGGCCCGGGCGTTGTTGGCGGGCCGTGAATTGACGGTCGTCGACGAGTTCGCCAGCGTCGTCGATCGCACCGCGGCGAAGACCGGCTCGGCCGCCCTCAGCCGGGCGATTCGCTCGAGCGAGTTTGCCGGGCGGTTCGTCGCCGTGACCTGCCACGAGGACGTGGTCGAATGGCTCGAGCCCGACTGGGTGATCGACATGGAGACCGGCGCGCTGGCCAGGGGGCGGCTTCGGCGGCCGGCGATCCGGCTGGAAGTCTTTCGCTGCAGCCGCGACGCGTGGCGAATGTTTGCGCGTCATCATTATTTAAGCGGCGCTCTGCCCTCGGCGGCGCAGTGCTATCTTGGCCTGGCCGACGGGCAACCTGCGGCCTTCTGCGCCACGTTGGCCAGCATCGGGCATGCCGGCGTGCGGCGCATCAGCCGGCTGGCGGTGCAGCCCGATTTTCAAGGGGTCGGCATCGGCTCGCATTTGCTCGGCGCCGTGGCCGAGCTGCTGAAGGCCGACGGCTTTCGCGTGACGATCACCACCAGCCATCCCGCCATGATCGGGCATCTGCAGCGCTCGCCGCGTTGGCGAATCAGCGGCATCAAACGCTGCGGTTCCTCCGCACACGGCGGCGCTAAGCATCGCGCCGCCACTTCCGCCGGCCGGGCCGTGGTGTCCGCCGAGTTTGCCGGCCAAAGCATCACCTAGGCGAGCCGGAGGCGTCAACCTCCGTTTTTGTCGCCCAGCCCCTTGACATTAATAAGATAAAGTATCATACTATGCAGCGGCTAAAGTAGCAGGCACACTCCGTGTGCCGTCCGCTGAAAAGCAAGATAATGTAGCAGGCACGCTCCGTGTGCCGTCCGCTGCGAAACAGTTACGCTTCGTACCTGGTTACCGCGTTGCCCCACATGGCCATTCGTTCTCAAGCGTGGTACGGCATACGGAGTATGCCTGCTACTTTGGGGCATACGAAGTCTGGCGTGCGACTTAACGTGTCCTTCTTTCTTCCGAGGTGCAGCATGAGCGCAGAATCGATGGGGGCGGCGTTGCTCGATCCGGTGCGATGGGAAGAACGCGAGGCGCGGCGATCGGTGCGCGACGAGGCCTTGCCGAGCTGCCAGGCGGCCGCGCCGCCGGCCCGTGATCCGCGCGACGTGGCGCTCGAGTGGATCGCGGATCGCGAAACTCGCTTCCGCGCCGGCGAAGCGCTGCACCGCGCCGATCTGGCCTATGTGCTCGTGCTCGCGATCCGGCACGGCATTGCCCTCGCGAAGGACTTCCAGACGGCGCTGCGGAGCGAGTTAGAGTAGCACGCCACACGGAGTATGCCGTAAAGTAGCAGGCATACTCCGTATGCCGCCCGCTGAAGAAAAATTACGCTTCGCACCTGGCTACCGCGTTGACCCGCATGGCCATTCAATCTCAAGCATGGCACGGCAAAGTAGCAGGCATACTCCGTATGCCGCCCGCCGAAGCGCTGAGACGCTTCACAACATATTAACGCGTTGACTGCTATGGCGGTTCGATCTCAAGCATGGCACGGCACACGGAGTGTGCCTGCTACTTTGGGGCGCGTGACTGTGATTCGAACAAACACGGAGGCTGATGCCTCCGGCTCGCCTGATGCCTGAACCAAACGAACGAGGTCGCAGACGGCCGAGCGAACGGGCGCTGGCGATCTACCGGCGGCATGCGATCGTAGGTCGGCGCCGGGCGGAAGTGGCGAAGGAGTTCGGCTGCAGCGTGCGGCGCGTCTCGCTGGTCTGCCGCGGCGTCGAGCGCTGGATCAGCCAGCAGCCGCCCGACGTGGATCTGCCGGCGCTCAAGCTGGCCCATCATCTCATGCTCAATGGGCTGGCGCAGGAGGCGTTGACCGAATGGGAGCGCTCGAAGCAGCCGGTAAGCGTTACCAAAGCCCGCATGGTGCAAGGCCGCACCGATAAGAGCGGCGCCCCGCAAACGGTTGTCACCAGCGAGCAGGTCGATCGACCGCAGTGCGGCAACCCACGCTATCTGCACCTCTGCAACGATTTGCTTAAGAGCATTCGCGGCATTTGGGGCGCCGACGCGCCGCGGGCCGGCGGCGCCGCAGACGGCAGTCCTGCAACATTGGCCGGCATGCTGGCGAGCCTAGAAGCCGGCGTTCCTGAACCTCCGAAATCGTACGCCCCGCATCCGCCAAATGTTTTCGATGCGGCGAGCGTAAAGTTCGACGTTTGAGATCTCTTTTCGCCGCGTGAGACCATGGCGAACATGCGGAGGCTGACGCCTCCGGCTCGCCTGTGAGTCTTAGCTACGCTCCTCTTGGCTGCGCCTGGCCCAGCAGCGCTTCGGTCGTTTCAGTTCACGGGCATTGAACGCTTTCACAAAGCAATCTGCAATCTCTCGGCTCACGCCGGCCAGGGCGATGGAATGCAGAGCGACCGTGGCGTCTGCGGGTGGCTCATCACGCCAGCGGCGCGGCTGCCAGGCGGGCGAATAACGAATGATCGAAACGTTCCAAGCGTCCGCCGGCGCCGGCCCGCTCTCGTGCGACTCTACGTGGATGCTGATCCGCAACGTCGACATGCTACACCTCCCGCGCAGTCGCAAACGCTGGCGTCGAGTCCGAGAGAAAGACCGGGCAAAGAAAGCCGGCGCTGGAGGCCGGCCGGTGCGTGAGTTGGTCTCTGGGCGCCACTCCACGGCGTGGCGCGGCCGGCAGCCGCCTGGCTGACTTGGTTGTCACCGTCTTCGGTCGTGCTGGCGGCCCACATTTCTTGCGGCCGGAGAGTTCGCGATAAGGGAGACGAAGCCCTCGTTCACGTGCCGATAGTGTACTGGTGAACACTATCTGTTGCAAGGAACTGCTAGCACAAAATCTAGCGGTTCCGCCGCCCTTGCGGGGCGACTTGTGGCGTATTTTGCCATGCTCGAGAAGGGGCGATATTGCACGTGAAAATGCCGACGAATGGCCCTGCAGCGAAAGCTGCAAGTGGCGAAGTTTTCGACTGCGCTGCACCTCTTTTGTGCCTACTCGCGAGGAAGCGCCGACGCCGAAACTACAGCCGGCTCGCGCGTGTCTGGCATCGCCGGCGACTAGTCGGGGAGTGATGCCGGCGCCAGGGCGGCGAGCAATTCGGCGACGCGCGCGTCGTAACTGCAATGCGTCTGGGCGAATTCGTAGCCGCGTCGGCGAACCGTTTCGAGCTGGCCGCGATCGTGCCGGGTGAGGTACTCTTCGAGCTTGGCGGCCATTTGTTCGGGCTTGAGCGGCAAGGCCAAAAAGTTCTCGCCCGATCGCCATCCTTCCTCGTTCATGCCGGCAACGCTTGGACCAGCGAACAAACCGCCGTGGCCGGCGATGACGTACAAGCGGTTGCTCCAGTAGTTGGCGAAGTGCGGGTAGTGAGGTCCGACGCACAGTCGCGCCGAACGCACGAGCCGCGTCAGCTCCGCGCCGCGGCAATCATTCACATGCTGGAACCGTTCGCCGAAGCGCCGCGCCAGGGCATCAACCAACTGCTGCCGGTCGCGATACGCCGTGCCGAGAAACAGCACATCGATTTGCGGCTCCGGCTGCCAGAGGCAGTCGTGGTCGGCGTCATCGGGCGAGCCTTGCCGAACGACGAGCGAGTTGGGCAACTCGGGCGCACTCGAGCCATCGGTCGTAATGAACCGATCGCACGCCGCGGCCACGGCCGACGCCCAGGCGAAGCGATCGGCCGCGAACTGGCGCGCCACCAGGTCGAACACCCAGCAGACGATGCTTCCGACCTGCGGCCGAACTTCATCTAGCAACTTGCAAAGCGGACCGGCCGCAGCCGGCCAATCGCCATTCGCGCCGCGAAAGCGTCCTTTGGCAAATAGCAAGCAATCGGGTCGCCGCTCCTTCGCCGCTTGCACGATCGACTCGTGCGTTTGTTCGCTCTCTTCCAGCCGGGTCACTTCGCAGCCCGCCCGCTCCAGCGCCCGCGCGATGTAGTTTTCCGTCGACCAGGAATGGGCGAACGAACCGAGATAAAGGATGTGCATGGTTAAGGTTCCGGGGGTTAAGGATTAAGAGGAGTGTTGTAGCGCGGGCCTTGCCAACCAACAATCGTAGGGTGGGCATTGCCCACCACCACGGCTAAGCATTCTCCGGATGGAGTTCAGGGTATC
>JAICIG010000194.1 GCA_025924495.1 Pirellulales bacterium
GAGTCGGAGTTCGCCGCCGTCCATTCTTTCTTGCAGCGGTTGGAGCGCAAAGGGCTGGTAACGCGCGACCGCAGCTCGTTTGTCCATGTTTTCTCGGCAAGCGCCTCTCAAGCCGATGTCCTCCGTCAGGAACTGGCGACGCTCGTCGAACGGCTGGGGAGCGACTCGATCGCCCCGTTGATCATGCAACTGATTGATCAGAAACGGCTCAGTAAGAAAGAGGCGGCGGAAATTCGCAAGCTGCTCGACAAATACCCCAAATAACGCGTGCTTCCGATGAACATGCTCTTCGTGTTCGCTCTGCACAACACGGTTGTCGCACTGGCATTCGCGTTGCTCGTTTACGGATTGACGCGCGTTTGGCGTCATCCGCCGGCGGCTCATCTGCTCTGGCTGCTGGTCCTTGTCAAGCTTGTGGCGCCGCCGGTTCTGCGCATCGAGTGGTCAGTGCCCTGGCTGCGCGATTCGACGCGCGGCCAGACGGCGGCTGCCGCGTCGCAGGGAGAATACAAGGCGCTGCGCGGCCCTTTCGCCGCTCGGCCAATGGCTCGAACGGCCGGACAAGCGCCAGCGACAAGCGCGCAGCGCGACCTGGCGTCCGCGAGCGTGCTTCTCTGGCAGCAAGTGGAAACGGTCTTGCTGGGCTGCTGGCTCGGCGGCGCCGGGCTGTGGGCATTGGTCGCCATAGCGAGAATCGTGCGTTTCGAGCGGTTTTTGCGCGAAGCGCCTCCGGCGCCAGAGCGACTGCAACGACTCGCGTCGGAGATCGCCGGCAAGCTGGGCCTCCGGCGAGCGCCTGAGGTGCGCTCGGTCGAGTGCGTGGACCTTCCCTTCCTGTGGTGCGCCGGCCTTCGCCCGACGATTGTGCTGCCGATGCGGCTCGTTCATCGGTTCGATGATCAACGGCTGGCCTTGATTCTGGCTCACGAACTGGCCCATTTGCGGCGACGCGATCACTGGGTGCGGGGCATCGAGTTGGTCGTATCGATTCTCTATTGGTGGAATCCGTTGGTGAGAGTAATTCGGCGGCAACTGCATCAGGCCGAGGACCTCTGTTGCGATGCCTGGGTTCGCTGGGCATTTCCCGATTACACCAAGGGCTATGCCGAAGTGTTGCTTAACGTTGCCGAGTCGCTCAGCGCGCCGACATTCGGCGCAAGGTTGCTGCCAGCCAGTCCATTTCTACGTTCCTTTTCCTTGAAAGAGAGGATTGAAATGATTCTTGAAAACCGATTTGCGCCGTACGTCTCCAAGAAAGCAACGTTGGTACTCGCCCTGCTGGCGAGCCTCGTCTTGCCGTGGTCCGTACAAACGGCACCGGCCGAGGCGCGCGCGGGCTCAAAGGACGAATCGCCCGCGACACCTGACGAGAAAGCGGCTGCGCCAACGACCTCCGAATTTCCGTATACAGTCCGGTTCGAGCAGGGCGCAACCCGCTTTCTGGATGGCGACAAGATTACGATCCTCGAAGTCCGCGGCACTGCCGAGACATTTACGCCGGGCAATATCTACTGGGTCAAAGGGAAATACTCGCTGGCCTCGCATAAGCGCGCCATGGTGGCTGCCTATACCACCGCGATGGACGCAGAACACGGAACAGGCATTCCTTTTAAAGTCCAGTCGACGGTCGTCAACCAGGGCGACGGCACGTTCACGCTGTTCTTGCCGATGCTGCACCGTGGCTGGCCGCACGTCAGTTTTTATCCGGCCGAAGGCGGCGAAGGCTTTGGCGGCAATTATTTCGGTACGGGCGATTCCGTATTGAAGCGCTGGTGGGGCTCGAAATAGATTGCTCGGCGCTTCGCTTACTTGCTGCCGATCGCCAGCAGTTCCGCGAGCAGTTTCTGGTCGTTGCTGCTGATGCGGAGAATGTGCTGCTGATCCTCCTGCGACAGAACGCTGCCGTGCTCCAGCAGGATGCGTAGGGCGCTTAATTGCCAACTGTGAATTGCGTATCCTACGGCGTTGAATTCGTAGAAGATTTCATCAGCGGCGCCAGCGTTACGCGCCAGCATCCGGCGCGTCCCCGCTTCGTCGCCGCAGGCCACGTAGCAACATAAGTGTGCATCGGCCCCGTGGTCGATCAGATACTGAATCAGTTCGTCGCTCGATTCCTGCGACGTGCGATGCAATGCGGCGATGCCAACGGCGTCAGACCGATTGACGTCGGCGCCGCGCTCAATCAGCAATTTCACGGCGGCCAGGCGGTTATTGCGTGCGGCATGGTAGAGGGCGGTTCGCCCTCGATCGTCCAGGCGGTCGATCTGGCCAGCGTCTCGATCAAGGATGACCTCCATCAGGCTGGTCCGCCCTATCGCGGCGGCCTGGAACAGATCGATCTCAGCGTTATGGTCAAGCAGCAGTTGAATGACTTCTTCAGCCGGTTCGGACTTCCACGGCCCGGCGTGACACGCTTCCATCAGCGCCGTTGTGCCGCGGTGATCGCGAGCGTTCACGTCGGCATGATGGCGGAGGAGAACCTCGGCGACGTCGCAGCGCCCCGCCATCGCCGCAAAGTGCAAAGCGGTCATCCCGTTGCGGGTGGTGGCCCGCGCCAAGCCGGGATTTCGCGCTAGTAAAGTATCGGCGTCGGTCGGCTTGCCAAGATAGGCGCAGGCGAAAATATCGACGATGGCGCCATGCGCAAGCAGAAAGTCGACCCCTTGCCGATTGCGATACAGCGCGGCGGTGTAAAGCGGCGGAAGGCCCAAGTCATTGAGCTGATTGACCGACTCCTGGTTTTGAGCAACCGCCTTTCGCATGGCCTGCACGTTATTGCCGGTCGCAAGCTCGTGCATGTTGGTCGCCGGCTGCGAAAGTGATTCGATATGCTGTCTCAGTTTCGGCCAACTCTCAAAACCTGACTCCCTTGCGATCACGAGTTGTGCATCCGCCAATTGAATGCCGGCAGCCGCGATGTCGGTTGGAGATAATCCGGACAAGTCCGGATGGCTTTGCCCCATCCGTCGCAGCGAGTGTGGATCGCCTTTTCGGCAGGCTCGGTAGAGGTCCTTGGCCCGGTTCTTCAACTGGCGCAGGTTAGCCTCGGGGGGAAGCTGGCCGGAGTGAGACATGACGATCTCCTTTCATATTCGCCTGGCGTCCGCACATCAGGCTGAAAGAAGTTCGTTTGGGCAAATGACGAGCGAAGGTGGCCTCAGGCCTTCCCGCGGACGGGCAGCGTCCAGCACGCTCCTTACGACGTTACACGATTCCCGTTACTCGTTCAACGCCCGGTGCATGCGGCGTTTCACGAGAGCTTGAAAACAGGACGTTCATTCACAGTAGCGTCGGTCGATCATCGCGATCCGGTTCTCTCTCGGTGACTTGAAGGATTCCGAAAGGCCGATCAACCGTCCGCAACGCTGCTTGCTTTGCACGCCAGATGGGATCGTGGCGTTGGCTGGCAACATCGGCTCGGCCGCGCTCGCTGATCGAAAGCCCAGTCGCTATAGGCCGCACATCTGCCACCTTCGCCTCGCGCCAACTGCTGCCGTTTCGGTAGTAGCAACCTGGACCTGCCGCCCTGCTCAATTAGCTCAAGACGACGCCTTGGGCGATTGCGCGGATTATACCGCGGCTCAAAACGGTCCGGCCCTTGCCAGACGACGGTCCGAGCGCGAGAGGCTCATTTCCCGGGCATTTTCTAGGGAAAAGCGCACAAAGCGCCGGCCACCCCGGCGAAATCCGGAAGCTACATTACCCGGGGCGAGGGCAGACAAGATGCCGCCCCCCTAAGAGGGAGCCGAAGTTATCCGCGGCGCCCCCACACCCGCAACTTTGTTCCTGCCATGCAAGACATCCTGACCATCTCCTCCTTCGCATTGAATCTCATCTGGACCGCAGCGTTTCTGGCGGTTTACTTGCGCCGCCGCCCGCGCGATCCACAAACGGGGTCGGCGACAGGGAGCGATTTGCCAACAAGATTTCGGCAACTCGTGACAGAGTATCGAGAGCTTCTTGATCTGGCGTTAAACACGTCGGGGGCCCAGGAAACTCGCCTGGCCAATGCCAGCCAATGCGTCTCCAACACGCCCTGGCCGGCCGGAGCGGAGCTGAAAGAGAATCTATGCCGCCATTTGAGCGAGCTGAACGAAGCCAACCAACAACTGCGCGGCGACTTGCTCGCGGCGCAAATCAAGTTAGCCGCGCAGCACTCTGAGCTGGACCGGGCCCGTATCGAATCGCGCATCGACCATCTGACCAATCTGCCGAATCGCCGCGCGTTCGACGAGCGGGCCTGCGAGCTGCACGCCGGCTGGGAGCAGCAATCGCAATCGTACGCCGTGGCTCTGTTCGACCTTGATCAATTCAAGCCTTTTAACGACGAGCATGGACACGCCACCGGCGACGCCATTCTGCAAAGCATCGGCAAAGTAGTTGCCGAGACAAGACGCACGACCGATCTTGCGGCGCGGATCGGCGGGGAAGAGTTCGGGCTGTTGATTCCCGATAGCGGGCCGATGCAATGCTGGGCCATTCTCGAGCGATATCGTAAAGCCATCGAAGCATTCCGCCTGAAGGCCGGCGATCAGGCCTTGAGCGTGACGGCCAGCTTTGGCGTCGCCGTCAGCCAGCCCAACGAGTCGCTGGCAGATTTGCTAGGCCGAGCCGACCAGGCCCTGTATGCGGCCAAAGATCATGGCCGCAATCAAATCGGCATCCACGACGGCAAACGGGTCGTCTGCACCGCCGCTCCAGGCAACGCGACCACTGCGCGAGATGAGGACGATGCCGCCGACGCCGTGCCAGTTCTTGCGCATTGCTAACGGCGAGCGAATCGGCCGATTCATCAAAGTTCGCCGCGGCGCCTGGCGGTTCAGTTCGGGTTCTTCCCCGACGACCGGCGGAGCTTTTCCTCGCGAAGTTGGCCAACTTGGGCGCGGCTTATCTGCTGCTCCCAATTGCGGTCAGTCACTCTTTCTTTTGTTCCGTTGCCGGCGGCGCAGCTACCGGCGCTGCAGCGTCAGGTTTGGCGGTCGCCTGCTTTGAGCTTTGCAAGCAGTCCGCAATAGGAATGATGTGATGAAACCGCGTCAGCGGTTGCCGCTTGCCGTCGAAAGAGGATGTCGTAAGCCATATTTGGGCGCGCTCGGCCATCACTTTGTTGAGATGAACTCGCGCGGTCCGCTTCCCGTGATCGGACTTCTGCATGTCTAACGACACGACAAGGTCCATGAACTGCCCGCCGTCTTTCTTTTTCTCCATTGCCGGGATGCACAGCTCCACGGCATCCAACGGCGCGAGTCTTCCCTCGTCGGCGATTGTTAAGGTGGCCGTCACACGCCCAGTTCCATGGTCGTACACAGCGAGTTCGTAATTTAATTTGAGCTCCTCTTTCGTCTGACCAAGGATTTCTCCCAACGCCCAAGTGCGTTCCGGCCCCAAGAGGAGAACGGCGGCGATTATCAACGACAAACGCAACGCTGACATGAACATGGCGACATTTCCTCCCCAGAGGATTTGAGTCAACAATTTTTCCCTAAGGGTTTCGACGCAGCAACGCGGCAAAAGTTTCAACGAATAGCCCGACAGGCGGCGCCAGCCTCTCCGGCGCGTTCTCTCCCGAGCCCGGTTTCACCAAACGCCAAAGAGCGTAAGTTATCTCGACGATTTAGCTTATCAATCGCGATTCCCGCCGCATGACCCCAGCGAGACTCTCAGGTCATCGCCACCAGCAGTTCCTCGGCATTGTTGGGCGGTCGAAGGCCGTCGGACCGGCTGGCGAAGTAACGCTCGGTAAGAACGCCTGCCGAAACATGCTCGGCTTGCCTGAAGCCGGCGTTGCGGGCCAGCGATAGCATCTCCGCCGGCGTGAAGAAGCTGAGGAAAGGCGTTCCGCTGGCGCGCGCTCCTTGCACCGCTCGTTCCAGCCCCGGGCGAACTTCGGGATCGGCCAAATCGAGCGGCAGCAGGAATGTCATGGCGAGCGTGGATCCCGGCGCGAATGCCGCGATGCGGCGCAGCATGGCCGCGATCGCCTCTTTCGTGAGATACATGCTCACGCCGGCGGCGGCCACGACCGCGGGCTGGCCGAAATCGCAGCCGGCCGCCGCCAACCGCTCCTGCCAGGCGTCGCCCGCCTCGAAGTCGACCGGCACGAATCGCAGCCACTCCGGGATGCCGTAGCCGAGTTCGATCAGACGCTCGCGCTTCCATTCCTGAGGACCAGGCGGATCCACCTCGAACACGCGCAGGTGCGAAGCGATCTCCGGCCTGCGTTGGGCGAACGTATCGAGCCCGGCTCCCAGGATGACGTATTGACCAACGCCGCGGCCGATTTGCTCTGCGACAAGATCTTCGATGAAACGAGCCCGGGCCACAATCGATGCGCGGAACAGCCTCGTCGCTTGCGGGTCCATATCCGGGCGGCTCCGCCAGCCGTCATCGGGCCCCGCCAGCCGCAGGCCGATTTCGTCTTCGAGCACGTGCGGCGGCGCGTCGACCTGAACGTGCATCGCTCGCCACAAGGCCACCCGCACTGCCGTACTATCCGGCGCCGCCGATCGCGCATCATTCATTTTCCTCTCGCTTCCTCGACCTCGATCCTTAATCGATTGCTTCGTGCGCCATAAATTTACCGCCAGCTCGCCTGCTATGATACCGCCCAGCAGGCCGCGGAATTTGAGTGTCGACAAGCGGCGCGAATCCGCTTTCGCGATTGTCTTCTCGCAGGCTGGAATTATCTAGACGCCTCGTTGACATGCCTACAGACTGTCGGCTATATTGCCTACAGTTGGTAGGCAATCATTCGGAGGATGATGCATGGCGAAAGCGGACCTGACCCCGCTGACTGAAACGCAGCGCGAGATCATGGAAATCGTTTGGCAGCGCGGCGAAGTCACTGTCAGCCAGGTGCGGCAGGCCTTGGCGAAAAAGCGGCGCGTGGCCCGAAACACTGTCCAGACGATGATCGTGCGGCTGGAGGAGAAGGGCTGGCTCCGGCACCGCGAGCAGGGGCGGACGTTCATCTATTCCGCCGCCCGACCGCAAACCACGTCGCTTGGAGCCAAGGTGGTGCAACTGGTCGACCGGTTCTTCGCCGGCTCGCCGGAAGACATGGTGACGGCCCTGATCGAATATCGCGGGTTGTCGCCGGCGGAAGCTGAACGCATTCGGACCATGATCGATCGAGCGGAGGCGAGTTCCCAACTCACAGACAAGCGACGAGGGAAGACATCATGAACTCTTGGACCCTCGGAAATCCGGGCGATCAATTCTCCCTGTGGGGCGTGAATGTGCTGCTGCAAGCGACGTTAGCGGCGGCGATCGCTCTCACGATCAGTCTTGGCCTGCGGCGCGCTCCGGCGCTGCGCTACGCAGTTTTGTTACTCGGTCTGGCGCTGATCCTGCTCACTCCCTTGACAGCCGGCGTGATGCAATGGTCTGGAGGAGGGTGGCTATCGCTCTCGACCTCGAGCGGAATTGCAAGTTTGGATCTCGTTGCCGCGGTAGACTCGACGACCATGGAAGGGGCGGCTGCTGCCCCGTCGCTAGCGCTGCAGGAAGGATTCGATGCAACCCGTCGCTTCGAGGGCGGCCTCATGCAAGACGATCGGAAACTGTCAGCGGGCGGACCGGTCCTCTTAGCAAGCGGACGGCAAAGGAGGCAGGATGCAGACGCCGACGTCCCGGCGCCATTCCAGGATGCAACAGCGCCGGCTTCTCCGGCAGATTCCCTGGCAACTTCCTTCCACTTGCCGCCGACAGCAACCTGGATTGAGTCTGCGCTTCGAACGGCCGTTCCGCCGCTCCTGCTGATTTGGTTTGCGATTGCGGCGACGTTGTTGGCGAAGCTGGCCATTGACTGCTTGGTGCTGACCCGAATCCTACGATTGGCCGTTCCCATCGCCGACGCAGCCATCCAGGAATCATTTGCACAAGTCGTCCGCACGCTGCAACTGCGGCGTCCCCCTGAACTGGTGCTATCAGAGCGCGTGTCGGCGCCTTGCTCCGCGGGATTGATCCGTCCGCGGGTCGTGTTGCCGAAGAACCTCCTTTGTCGGGTGACGCCGCAGCAGCTACGCGACGTCTTTGTTCATGAAGTCGCCCACGTAATTCGGCGGGACCAGGCGATTTTGTGGCTACAGAATGTCGCGGCGGCGCTGTTCTGGTTCCATCCGCTGGTGAAAGCATTGAACCGGCAATTGGCCCGGGCCCGCGAAGAGATTTGCGATAATCATGTGCTGGGCACGACGGATGCACCCACTTACAGCCGCACGCTGCTTTCGCTGGCCCGATTGGCTCAGTCCGGCAGTCCTTTGCCAGCGGCGGTCGGCCTGTTCACCTCGCGTTGGAAGCTCGAAGACCGCGTCGCCGGTTTACTCGATGAACGCCGCAGTCGAGGAACTTGCCTGACGCGGCGGAATTGGGCGTTTGTGGGCGCGATCGCCGTCGTGCTGGCCGGCGCGACCGCGTTCGGCACGATTTCGCTGGCGGTGGAGGACAACGGCGCCGCGAAGCAGGCTTCCTCCAATTCTTCTTCGACGGCGCCGGCCGCCGCGGCCGCAAGCCGGGCCGTGACTAAGCACACGGAATCGCCCCCCGACGACGGCCTGCTGACGCTGAATCTCACCGTGCGGATGCCCAATGGTTCGCCCGCGGCGGGGGCGATCGTGGAATCGTTGCATCAATATCCGGAGTTGGATGAGACGGCTCGCACCGACAATTCCGGGAACGTCGCGATCCGTGAAGTGTTCGGGCAAGGCGCGACGATCTACGCTCATTCGGCGGATGGAGATTTCCAGGCGACGCTGAAAGAAACGGCCCCTGACGCCCGGATGACGTTTGCAAAGCCTGTCGAATTGAAGCTCCTGCCGGCAATCGACCACCGGGTCGTCGTAATGGGGGACGGCAAACCTGTCGCCGACGTGCAAGTCGTCGCGTCGGGACATCTCTTCAAGGTATTGGGAGAAACCGGCGCGGATGGAGTCGCAATGCTCAAGCTTCCTGCGGATGATCTGCTCAATAAAGTCGTCGCCTGGCACCCGCAACGAGGAGTCGCGGGCATGCGAGATTTGAATAAGGGGTTTCCCCAAGATTCGACGAACCTCTCGTTGCTGACCCCGGCGCCGCTCACGATGCGAGTCGTCGATCCTCACGGCAAGCCTGTCGCTGGGTTGGAGCTTCGCATCAGCGTGCGAACGGAAGAAAGCAAAGATTGGATCATCACCGGCGACGTAAACGCCGCGCAGATGAAAACGAACCAAGAGGGAGAAACCGTCGCACTCTGGGCGCCGCGCGACGGCCTCGAATATGTCGACGCGCAAATTATCGGTACGAACTGGAAAGAAGACGAAACAGATCGCAAGCAACTCGCGGATAGAATCGTTACCGTCCATGTGCGCCGCCAGAAACCCGTCGCAGGCCGTTTGGTCATGCCGGAAGGCGTCAGCGCCGAAGGAATTCTGGTGACAGGGTTCGGCTTCGGTCCCGGACAAACCGGCCAGGTTCCGACAAGCCGCGCGCGGCGCGACGGCAGTTTCCATTTCGATTGCCCTTCCGAACATGGATTCGTCCTTGGCGTCTTCGACCACGAGTGGGCCAGCAAGCCTTGGTCCGGTCTGATTCTGGAGCGTGACGACGACGACCAGGCGGAGATCGCGATCCCCGTCCAACCGGCTATTCCCGTGACAGTCAACGTTACGCGAGGACCAAACCATGTTCCAGCGGCGGGCGCCTGGGTCGACTTTGAACAGCGAGGCGAAGTTCATTGGATTGGCGCCCAGGGCAAGGATCAAAACGGCAGCGGAAGAATTGGCGGCTGGCTGAGGACCGATTCCGAGGGCATTGCACGGGGCGGCGCCGCCCGCGGGCAGATTGTAATCCGCGTGAATTCCGGCGAATGGTTTGAAGAGCGGACGCTGGACGTAAAAACGGATGATCCGGTCGACGCTGACTTTCACCGTCCGTGGCTCGGCAACCGAAAGGTCGTCGCCCGAATGACGCTGGACGGCGCTGCATACCAACCTTCCTCCAATTTGGCGGCCAAGGCATGGACCGTGAGAAAAGGATTTATCGGCCCAATTCATCAGCCGATCATCCGCGATGATCACACGATCGAGGTGAATTTTGATGAGGAAAACTTGGTGCTGCTGGTCATCGACCGGGAGAAGCAGCTCAGCGGGTTTGCGCGGCTGGGGCCGGAAGCGGATTCCGCGGAACTCGCGATGCAGCCGACGGCCACGTACAGCGGGACGCTCCTTGACGAGCAGGGCCGACCGCAGGCCGACCGCACTTTGAGGCTGATTGCGGAATCGTCATCGCTCGACGTCGTTGAACCGCAGCAAATCGACAGCGCCGGGCGGTTCCGCTTCGCCGGCGTCCCTGTCGAAGTTCCGGTGCGCTTGACCATCAAGAATGAAGATGGACTTCCCCAAGTCTACTTATTTGACAGCGGCAAAGTGTTCCAACCGGGCGAATCGCGACAGCGCGACCAGGTGCGATGGGAGCAAAGCGATGACACAAAGACCGCTCCACGGCCGCCGCGGCCCCTGGCCGAGCGTCTGGCGAGCGCCTGTGAAAATGCCCGCGTCTCCGGCATGCATGCCCTGCTGTTGCTGCAAGGCGACGCTTCGAAAGACGTGATCCGACTGACCGATTCCGTGCTCGAATTGGACGATGAATCGATCTTGGCCTATGTTCCGGCAACCGTTTCGGCCTCGCAACTTAAGTCCGAGGCCGCGGTGCTCGCTGAACGGAAGTGGCCGCAGCCCTCGGAAGGCGAAATTGCACTCGTGGCTCTCGATGGTTCGCAACAGCCGCTCGGCATGGAGACAATCGCCGCCGCCGACGTCGATGCCGGCGCGTCGCTGGCCAGGAAGTTCCTCTTGCGACATCGGCCCGCTTCCGTAGACGCAAGGGCCAAACTGCTCGACGCCCGGGAAAAAGCGAAGCGCGACGAGCGGCGAGTGTTGGTCATCAGCAGCGGGCCTCGGTGCGGCCCCTGCTTCCAGCTGGCGCGCTGGATTGATGAATATCATGAGGCGTTGGAGAAGGATTACGTGATCGTCAAGGCGATGGAGGGGTTGGATAAACATGCCGACGAGATTGGTAAGGAGATCGGCGGCGCACAACATGGTATTCCCTGGTTCATCATCACGGAGCCAGACGGCAAGATTCTCATGACGAGCGAAGGTCCGCTTGGCAATATCGGCATGCCCAGCTCCGTCGAAGGCATCCGCCATTTCCGCGTGATGCTCGAACGTACGGCGCGGCGACTTTCCGCGAAGGAAATCGACGAGTTGATTGAATCCCTTGTCTCGGCGAAGTGAGGATCGATCAGCCGTTTCGCCGCTCGAAAGAGCTTGCTTCTCGCCTTGGGGTAGAGTCGCAGCACTTGACGAGGCGGTTCGACGATCTCTCAGCCCCATCTTGTGAGTCGGCGCTCCCGCCCTGTCGGCGTTCGTCTTCCGCCGCCCCGGGTGGCGGACCACGAACGCATAACGACGTCTATCTAGAGGATCCACAACTAATTCACGAATTGTGCCTGCCGCCGAGGCAAGCTCGACGGAGAGCCTTGCGCTGCTGCCGCCAAGATGGCCACGCTCCCAACTTTCCCGCGCGAATTTGGCCATCTTGGGCGCGGGCGAATCTATATAGCATAAGCGTCCCCGCTTATGCATCGCGAAACGCCTCCCGCATGCTTGCACACAATTCTCTTACCACGAGCGAAGCTGGCCTCGGTCGGGCGATGATTGATCAGCGACCAGCCGGCTCTCCGCGTTTGTCGGCGTGCGTCGTCCGCCATGGGCGACGGATGACGAACGCATAACGACATCTATATGGGAGGATCAAGACCAGCCGAACAATCGTGCTTCTCGCCGAGGCAAACTCGGCGGAGAGCCACACGCGCATCTCGCCAAGATGGCCACGTTCCCAAGATTCCGACGAGAATCTGGCCATCTTGGGCGTGGGAGCGGCCCTCGCTCGTTAAACCCGCGCCGATTGACCTTCAAACGCCGCGATAGCGCGAGATTCTGCCGCAAAACGACGCGCAAGCTACCATCCCGCTGGCTTGGCGCCTGACGGCAGCCGCCCGTTTAAGCTTGCCCCAGGCGACGATCTGCTAAACTGTTGGATGGCTAGTTCCGGCATATCCGGCCGGCATGCGGCATTGCCGGCAGAGTCTGAAGCTCACGTCGAGGCGCACCATGAGCGTTATTCGAGGAGCGTGGGGCCCCAAGTTTTTCTTGAGCCGGGGATGCGGTTCCGATCTGCGGTCGGTCCCCAAGCGATGGGCCGCGAGAGCCTTCGGCGGCGCCTTGCTTGTCGCCACTGTCTGGATTTCCTACGGCGCCATCTCGCCGTTTTTCCAACGCGGTCCGCTTGCTGCGCCCGTCAAGCGCGCCGACCTGGTCGTTTCGGTCGTCGGCAACGGCACGATCGAGAGCGGCAAGAGCTTCGACATCAAGTGCCGCGTGCATGGTTGGAGCAGTATTCTTGAAATCGTGCCCGACGGGACCTACGTCCGAAAAGGAGACTTGCTGCTGAAGTTGGGCGAAAACTCTCTCCGAGACGCGATTGCCGCGGAAAAGGTGGCGCTGACCAGCGCCCAGGCGGCCGCCATCCGCGCGAAGAAGAATTGCGAAGCGGCCAAAATCGCCATCGACGAATATCGCAATGGGACCTACGTGCAGCAGCGGCTGCAGCTCTCTCGCGTCATTTCTCAGGCCCAGCAGAAGCTCGGCAGCGCCGAGAGCTCGCGGCTGCAAATCGAGATCATGTTCCGCAAAGCCTTTGTCTCGGAGTTTCACCTTCAGGCCGCAGAGCGTGTCGTTGAAAAGGCGCAATCCGAACTGGCGATGGCAAAAAACAGAAGAGACATCTTGGATGAATTCACGCAGGTGAAAATGCTGGCCGATCTGACCGCAAAGCATGCCGCTGCCGCGGCGGAGCTGAGCTCGGCAGAAGGAATCGTGCGGACCGAAGCCGCCAAGCTCGAGCGGCTGCAAGAGGACTTGAGCTACTGCGTGATTCGAGCCCCGCAAGACGGGATGGTGATCTACGCGAGCCGGACGGCGCGCGGCCAGAACAGCACGAATCAGCCAGCGCCCGAGATCTATCAGGGCGCCAGGGTCCGCCAATTTCAGACGCTGCTGCAGCTTGCCGATCTGGGGCGAATGCAGGTCAGGATGGTCGTTCCTGAGCATCAGCTCCGCCAGTTGCGCCGCGGCCAACAAGCCTACCTCAAAGTGCTCGACCAAGAACTGCAAGGCGAGGTGGCTTTCATCGACGACTGGCCCGAGGCGGCATTGCCGACTGACAACGGTCTTAAACAATTCGCAGTAGTCATTGCCATCGATGGCGGACGCGAGCCATTGAAGCCAGGGATGTCCGCCGAAGTCGAAATCGTCGTAAAACGCAAGCAGAATACCCTGATGATCCCCGTGATCTGCGTGATCGACGAAGGGAGCAAGTCTCGCGTGTGGGTCAAACAGCGGCGCGGGGCGGCGCCGCGCAAGGTGATGCTGGGCATTACGAACGACACCTGGATTGAGGTGATCGACGGCCTGGCTGAAGATGAATTCGTGCTGCTGAATCCGGGCCGCTGACGACCACTATCGTACCCCAAAGATTATTTCCGACGGGGTCGCCGGGCGAGATTGAGCCCATACCAACTCTGTTTACGTCTTGCTCGGCCAGGCAAGCCCATGCACCAGGCAGCAGACGAACCCATTCGCGAGCGACAAGCACCAGATCACGGGCAGACTCACTCGCAACCCTGACGCGACCAGCAACAGGGAATCTTCCGGTTCAGTAAACGACGCCGAAGCTGTCGCGATACAAGCGAAAACGAGATGCGTGGCAGCCGCGCCAAGCGCCGGCGCCGCGGCCGCAAACCAGAACACTCGCGCGCCGCCGCGCGACTTCAAGGCGGCGGTAACGGCGATCGACGCGAAGACAATCGCCAAGAATTCCAGCGCCACGCACGATTGCCAGGTCGGCTCGGGAGAAACCGCGGCAAACACGGCCGAGATGGCGGCGGTGGCCAGCAACAGCAGGCGAATCGAGAATTGAATTCGGCCGGGCATGCGGAAAGTCTAGCCGTTCGA
>JAICIG010000195.1 GCA_025924495.1 Pirellulales bacterium
AGGCGTTCGAAGAAGGGGTGGCCTTCGTCAGAAGCGTCGTGACCGACTCGGTCAGCGAGCCCGTCGACATTGTTGTCACGTGTTCTGCCGGCTATCCCCTCGACACGACGTTTTATCAGTCGGTCAAAGGCATGGTGGGCGCCCTGCCGATCGTCAAGCAAGGCGGAACAATCATCTTGGCGGCGAGCCTGAGTGAAGGCATCGGCAGCCCTGAATTCGAGCAACTGTTTGCCGAGCATTCAGACTTGAGCGTGTTCGTCGAACGGATTCTGGGCAAATCTTATTTCAAGATGGATCAGTGGCAACTCGAGGAGTTAGCCAAAGTGCGCCGCAAGGCGAAGGTCAAGATGGTCAGCGACGGCTTGCCCGCCGAGACGTTGAATCGCCTGTTCGTGGAAAGTGCATCCAGCGTCGAAGCCGCGGTCGCCGATTCTCTGGCCGAATATGGCGAACAGGCGACCGTGGCGGTCATTCCTAAAGGGCCGTACGTGCTGGCGCAAGTCGGCTAGCGGCCTCAGGCGGCATAGATCGAAACGGCCAATTTAATCGCTTTCCAGCTTGTTTTAGCCGCTCAGAGCATCTGCGTGGCGCCGAATCGTTGACACCGCGAACAACGGCCGGAAAATAGAAGCTGTCGCGTATCATGTCGGTTGGGGCCGAATCTGTCATATTCTGCGGCGCAAAGTCTTAGCGCTCGCGGACAGGAAGGTGGCCATGCGTCTGGCGTTTGATTTCCCGGCGGCCTGGCAGCGATTTGCCCTGCCGCTTCTGGTCGTCTTATTCCTGATTTCCCTGGCAGCCGCCAAGCCGCAAAGCACGCGACGATCGTCTGCCAAAGCGGTCGAAGAGAGTCCGCCGGTTGCCGAATCGAGTGAAGATTCGGCCGAACCCAGTGCGCCAAAAGAATCAGTCAAGAAGCCCGGCAAACCCGCGGCCAAAGCGGCGGATAAAGACGCCATTCCGCGCAACGTGCAGCGGACGATCCTGCAGCACATGAAGGGCAAAAAGGCCGAGCTGCGCGTGGATGCCGTCCGGGAGCTTGCCGAGTATCCGAGCGTCGAGGCCGCCAGGATGCTTGTCCAACATGGTTTGGCCAGCAAGTACGAAGAGGTGCGGAAAGCGGCTTACGAGACGTTGCTTGATCTCAGGGACAATCAGGAGGTCGGCGAATTCCTGCTCGATTCGGTCAAGAAGGACACCACCAAGGGGACGGCCCGGGAGACGACTTGCGCCATGTTGGCCGTTGCTTTGGCTTCCGACCTGGAGGCGGTGCAAAAGCAGGCGGGCGAGGTAGTGGCCAAGACAGCCAAGCAGCCGAAAGGCGGCTTGTTGCTGCTAGTAACGCTGGCCGACGAATTGGGCCGGTTGGGCGACCAAACCAGCCTGTCGACTTTGGTCAAGTTGACGAAGCAGCCGTTGTTCGAGGAAGAGTTCGCCTTTCGCCGCTCAATCGTCCAGGCCCTGACGCAGGTGCAAGAGTCGGAGGCGGTCGATGCATTGATCGAGGTGCTTGGCAAAGCGAAGGGCGAAGTCCGTGGCGATATTTCGCGTTATCTGGCATCGATCAGCGGCGAGCAGCACGAGGTCGACGCCAAGGCCTGGGCGGAATGGTGGCAGGCGAACAAGGAGAACTTCGATTTTCCCCCGCGCGGCGCACGCGCGGCAGCGCGGGCCAAACTGGGGCGAGCCAACTCGATGTATTATGGATTGCCGATCTATGCGCAGCGGCTAGTGTTTGTAATCGACGCTTCGCTCAGCATGCGAGGGGCCCGGATCGAGGCGGCCAAACGCGAACTGATTAACGCCATCAATGGGCTGCCCGAAGGGGTCTATTTCGACGTCCTCGCCTTTCATGTCGAGGTAATCCCTTGGCAGCGGAAACTCGCCATTGCTTCGCAACAAAATAAACAGCTCGCGACCAACTTCGTGCAGTCTCTGGATTTGGGGCGCGCAACGGCTTCTTACGATGCCCTGGAAGCCGCCCTCGATTTTGACACGGAGTCGATTTATTTCCTGACGGACGGGGCGCCGCGCGGAGGCAAGGTCGACGATCCGTTTCAGATCGTCGAGGTCTTGACGCGACTGAATCACACGCGGCGCGTGACGATCAATTCCATCGGTATCGGCGTGGGGCCCGAAGGCAACCCGTTCGACGAGTTCTTAAAGACGCTTGCTGCGCAGAACTACGGCGATTATCGCCGCGTGGACGAATAATCGGTTCTGGCTCTTACAAGAATTCGAATCGCTACGCGTACTGCAGTATGCTCAAGGCGCGGTCAATGGTAATCCTCATTGATCGCATCGTTGCGTCCAGCCATCTCGAAAGGGAGCGGCAATCATGCTCATTCGTTCTTGGGCTCGCTGCGTGGTGATCGCTATTGCGTCGGCCGTCGCATTGGCCGCCGGCGCCTGCTTGGGAGCTGCAGAAGATGAATTGTCGGTGCAAGAAAAGGCGTTGCCTGAAGCAAGCACGCCGCCGCCCGTTCCGGTGATGCTGGAGGCGCGCTGCAGCGACGGCAGCCTGGTCAAGCTGAAATTGCTCGATGAACGACTGCGATTGAAGACCCGTTACGGCGAGTTGCAGATTCCGGCGAACGAAATCGAACGGGTCGATTTTGCCACGCGCGTTCCGGAAGCGACCATGAAGCGTATTCGCGAGGCCGTACAGAAACTGGCCTCTACCGAGTTTGAGATTCGCGAAGCCGCCGGCGCAGAATTGTTGTCCTATGAAGAACGCGCCTACCAGGCGCTGGTTGAAGCGCAGAAGCACGAAGATCCGGAAGTGGTATTTCGCGCCGAGCAATTGCTGGAGAAGTTGCGAGAAGCGATCCCCGAAGAGCGATTGGAAGTTCGCCCCCGCGATGTCATCTACGCTGACGGTTCGACGATCGCGGGGATGCTGTTGACGGATGCTTTGCGCGTCGAAACGACTCAGTTCGGCGAGCAGCAGTTAAAACTGAGCGATTTGAACAGCCTACGAGTGCCGGGTTCGACAGACGCCGAGGCTGGTGCGGCGCTGCCCGATCCGGGCAACTTGTCTCAGTTCCAGGGGCAGATCGGCAAGACGCTGGTATTTCGCGTAGGGCCGGGGGCGCCCGGCGTGTTCGGCGGCGGCCCCGGCCTGGTCAACGGCGCCGTCTGGGGAACCGGCGTTTACACGTTGGACTCCAGCCTGGCTTCTGCGGCGGTTCACGCGGGTGCCCTTCGCGCTGGACAGACCGGTATCGTTCGCGTCGAGATTCTCGGTCCGCAAGGGAACTTTCAAGGATCGATGCGCAACGGGGTCAGCAGCTCTCCATGGGGGCAATTTCCCGGCGCCTTCAAGTTCAAGCGTTGAACCGGCTATTGCAGGGCCCTGGTTTCTCCTCCTTCAGGTCCGGCGAAGCCTTTCGCCGCAGGTACGCCCGAGGCGTTGCAATTGTCCGTAACCGGAGAAACCCCTATACTTTGTGCATTATCCGACCCGGCCTTCCTCTGACCGCCCCCCGTCTCCTTCCGGCATCCGACATGCCTAAGTCTCGACAGTTTCTCCCCTTAAGCGAGGCGAAGCCCCCGTTTTTCGTAGGCGTTGACTTGGGCGGTACGAACATCAAGGTCGGCGTGGTGGACGACCAAGGCAGCGCGCTGTCATGGACCAGCATCGAGACGCTTTCGGAGCGCGGGGCGGACGATGCCGTGAAACGGATGAGCGAAGCGGTCGGCGCCGCCATCCAGCAGGCACATTTGAGGAAAGCGGACATTCGCCGGGTCGGGTTGGGTTCGCCCGGCACGATGGACATTCCGGCTGGCATGCTGCTGGAGCCCCCTAATCTGCCTGGCTGGAACCATTACCCGATCCGAGACCGGCTCAGCCGGCAATGCGGGTTGCCCGTCAGTTTTGCAAACGACGCGGGAGCGGCGGCCTACGGCGAGTTCTGGGTCGGTTGCGGCAAGGAAATGCCGAGCATGGTGCTGCTGACGCTCGGCACCGGCATCGGGGGCGGCATCATTGTGCACGACTTGTCGATCGACGGCGAACATAGCCACGGGGCCGAGTGCGGGCATATTATTATTGATTATCGGGACGATGCGCGCATGTGCCCTTGCGGCCAGCCGGGACATCTGGAGGCATATGCCAGCGCGTTGGCTATCGTCAAGCGAACGCATGAGGCGCTCGACGCCGGCCGCACGAGCTCGCTCACGAAACGCCTGGCCGCAGGCGATCCGCTGACGCCGCTGATGTTAGCGCAAGAGGCGGATGCCGGCGACGAGTTGTCGCTGGAAATTGTCCTGGAGACGGGTCGTTACTTGGGTGTCGGGATTGTCACCTTGATGCATGCTATCGATCCCAGCGGCGTGGTGCTGGGAGGAGCGATGAATTTCGGCGGCAACGAGACGAAGCTCGGCCGGCGCTTTATCGAGCGGATACGCGAGGAAGTGCGCCGACGGGCGTTCCCCGTACTCGCCGAGAAAACGATGATCGATTATGCCACGCTGGGCGGAGACGCTGGGTTCATCGGGGCTGCCGGTATTGCTCGTCTCGACGATCGCAGGCGAGCGCCGCACTGATCCTTTCTCCGCCAGCCAGATTGCCGCTCACGACGTGACATTGTTTCACGAAAAGGCTTGATAGTGTCAAAGATCGACTGCCAACATATTCGCAATTTTTGCATCATCGCCCACATCGATCATGGCAAGAGCACGCTCGCCGATCGGTTGATCGAAAAGACAGGCACCGTTAGCCGGCGCGATTTGCGCGAGCAACTGCTGGACGACATGGAGTTGGAGCGCGAGCGAGGGATTACCATCAAGGCCCGCGCCGTGTCTATGCGCTATCTGCTTGACGGGCAAGAGTACGAACTGAACCTGATCGATACGCCGGGCCACGTCGATTTTCACTACGAGGTTTCGCGCAGCCTGGCCTGTTGCGAAGGAGCGCTGCTGCTGGTCGACGCCTTTCAAGGGGTCGAGGCGCAGACGGTCGCCAACGCCTTTGCCGCCATGGAAAGCGACCTGACGATCGTGCCCGTGATCAACAAGGTCGATCTCGTCCACGCCCGGCCCGAGCAGGTCATGGAAGAAATGGAACAGAGCCTGGGCATCGACCCGGCCGATGTCCTGCCCGTCAGCGCCAAGACGGGGCTGGGGGTCGACGCGTTGCTCGAGTCGATCGTCAAGCGCATTCCGCCGCCGCAGGGCGACCCCGATGCGCCGCTGCAGGCAATGGTGTTTGATTCGCATTACGATGAGTTCCGCGGCGCAATCACGTACGTACGGCTGATGAACGGCGCGGTCCGCAAAGGACAGAAGATCAAATTTCTGAAGGCGGGCACGGTGCACGAAGTGCTCGAGTTGGGGCAGTTCGCCCCACAGCGCCGCCCGTGCAACGAATTGCAGGCCGGGCAAGTCGGATACCTGATCTGCAATATCAAGAACCTGGCCGACGTGCATATCGGGGATACGGTGAGCGTGCCGGGCGACGGCGCGGCAACGGCGCTCGCCGGCTATCAAGAGCCCAAGCGAATGGTGTTTTGCGGGCTGTATCCGTCCGATGGCGAAAACTTCGACGAGTTGCGAGAAGCGCTGACCAAGCTCAGCATCAACGATCCTAGCTTCGAGTTTGAACCGGAAACAAGCGACGCTTTAGGGTTTGGTTTCCGCTGCGGTTTCCTCGGCCTCTTGCATATGGAAATCATCCAACAGCGGCTGGAGCAGGAGGCCGATCTGGACTTGGTGCAGACCGCCCCTAACGTGACGTACGAAATCGTCACGAAGGCGGGCGAGACCCTGCGCATTTACAACCCGCAGAAAGTGCCCGATCCGGGCCTGATCGAGGAGTTCCGCCAGCCGGTCGTGAAAGTCAATTTCGTGCTGCCGACGGACGTCATCGGTCCGGTGATGCAACTGTGCAACGACCGCCGCGGCGAATACATTCGCACCGAATATCTCTCCCCCACGCGCGCCATGTTGACTTACAACCTGCCGCTGGCCGAAGTGATTTACGATATGCACGACAAGTTGAAGAGCTGCACCCGCGGCTACGGCACGATGGATTACGAGTTGGTCGGATACTTCCCGGCCGATCTCGTGCGGCTCGACATCCTGGTCGGCGGCAAGCGCGTGGACGCCTTGTCCATCATCTGTCACCGCGCGGATGCGGACCGTCGCGGCCGCGCAATCGTCAAGAAACTGCGCAGCGAGATCGATCGGCATATGTTCGAGGTGGCGATTCAAGCGGCGATCGGCACGCGGATTATCGCTCGCGAGACGATCTCGGCCATGCGCAAAAACGTCACCGCCAAGTGCTACGGCGGCGACATCACGCGCAAGCGCAAGCTGTGGGCCAAACAGCGCGAAGGCAAGAAGCGGATGAAGTCGGTGGGCAACGTTGATATCCCGCAGAAGGCTTTTCTTGCCGTATTGGAAACCGGCGGAGAAAAATAGTCGCGTGCGAGCTTGGCTCGATTTGTGCCAGGAGCACGGAGGCGATGGATGCCCAGGACACGCTCGCAATTGCTCTCGCGCAGTTTGCTTTACGTTGGCCATCGGCTCCGTCGGATCGTCGAGCGCGCCACCGTTGCGCTGATCGTCTTGCTGCTTGTTGCGTCCTGGCAGATCGAGCGGTGCGAGGTTCCGAGTGGATCGATGGCAACGGCGCTGCTCGGCCGGCATCGTCGTCTCTCCTGCCGCGACTGCGGTCATGAATTCGTTTGTGGCGCCGACGAGCCTGCGATGCGCGGCAAGCGGGCGATCTGTCCGAACTGCGGTTACGCAGGCCAGGAGCTGGAATCGGCGCCGGTCGTCCGCGGCGACCGAGTGCTGCTCGATCGGTCGGCATTCGAATGGCGGCCGCCGCGGCGCTGGGAGCTGGCCGCGTTTCGCAACCCTGCCGCGGCCAGCCAGATCTTCGTCAAGCGCATCGCCGGGCTGCCTCACGAAACAATCGAAATCCGCCACGGCGACGTTTACGCCGATGGCGATATTCAACGAAAGACGCTGACAGAACAACGGGCCATTGCCGTTTTGGTCTATGACGGCAATTCGTCGCCCGCCGTCTCGGCTAGCTTGCCGCAGCGGTGGCAAGCAGAGCCGAGAACGACTCGCTGGCAGGCGGCCGGCGGTCGCTTTTGGCGTCCTCCTGCAGGACGCGCTTCACAGGCTGCCGGCGGATTGCATGAGATCGATTGGCTGACTTATCGCCACTGGCGGCGCCGCCCTGGCATGCCGGGCGAGGCGGAAGAATCGCCCATTACCGATCAGTGTGGTTACAACCAGACGCAGGCCATCGTCAACTCGCATCCCGTCCGCGATCTCTTCGTTTGCTGCCGATTGCGAATTTCAGGGCAGGGGCGCCTGGCATGGTTCATTACGGACGGGCAAACGCAGTTCTTATTGGAATTGTCGCCGGCCGAACGGCAGGCGGAATTGCGCCGCGAAGGGGCGCTCGTCGCCACGACTGCCGAGCTGCCGCAACTTGCCGATCGCGAAACGCAATTCGAGCTGTCGCTCTGCGATCGGCAGGTGCTGCTAGCACTCGACGGTCGAATCGTGCTGAAGTTTCCATATACAGAAGGCTCGGCGCCGTTTCATCCCACCTCGCGTCCAATTGCGGTAGGAACGCAGGATCTAGGGGTCGAACTGCGGGATCTGAAGCTATTTCGCGACGTCTATTACACGCCGCCGGCATCAGGCCCGGCAAATTTGCCGGGAACTCAAGTGGTCCAATACCGCCTGGGCGCCGACGAATATCTCATGCTGGGCGATAACAGCCCCGTTTCGGCCGACAGCCGAAGCTGGTTCGAGGAGCCGGCCGTCACGCGCGAACTGCTGGCGGGCAAACCGTTTGTGGTCTATTTTCCCAGCCGGTTTTGGAGTTGGCGCGGCCTAGGTTTTCAAGTTCCTGATCCCTCGCGAATCCGGTATATTCACTGAAATGCCCAAGAAAAACGAACCACGATCGCGCTCGAAACCCGCCTCGGAAGCCAAAGGGGAAAAGGACGGTTCGCAGGTCGAACATGGCATCAAGGACGGCTTTCGGGAGACGGTTGAATCGGTTGTGATTGCCTTCGTGCTGGCGTTCCTATTCCGCACCTTCGAGGCGGAAGCCTTCGTGATTCCCACCGGCTCGATGGCGCCGACGCTGATGGGGCAGCACAAGGACACGACCTGCAATAAGTGCGGCTTTCCGTTCCGCGTTAGCGCCAGTCAGGAAGCCGCGCCCGAGGATGAAACCGACCCTGTCCGGATCGAGCGGCACAGCATCAACAATCGGGTCATGGCTTTTACGTGCCCGAACTGTCGCTATCAAATGCGATTTGGCGAAGGCGCGGCCGACGGGCCCGAACCTCCGCCGTCTTACAAAGGCGACCGCATTCTGGTCGGCAAGTTGTCGTATGAAGTGGGGGATCCGCAGCGGTGGGATGTCGCCGTTTTCAAATTCCCCGAGTCGGCCAAGGTCAATTTTATCAAGCGCGTCGCGGGCGTGCCGAATGAAACGGTCGTCATTTCGCACGGCGACATTCTCACGGCGGCCGGCGATCTGGCCAGTGAAGGGATCGATCCTCGGGCCGCCAGCAGATTGAACAACGAAGGAACCGCCGTTCTCGACGCACGCGAAGTCGCCGCGTTGCGGCAGGAGGGCAAGCTGGCCATCGCGCATAAAACGCCCGCCAAAGTGCAGGCGATTTTGCAGACGGTTTACGACAATAACTACCTCTTGCCGGAGCCTTGGATTTCGAAATTTCCGCCGCGCTGGGCGGCGGCCGATGAAGCCTGGGAATCGCTCGACGGCGGCAAAGCTTTTCAGTGCGAAGGCGGCGATGACCAGACTCGCTGGCTGACCTACCAGCACCTGACGCCTGGGCCGGAAGATTGGCGTGCGGCGTTGAAAGATCAAGGTTCATCGCGTCCCGTCGGAGTCTCGCCGCAGTTGATCACCGATTTTTACGCCTACAACACGGGCGTTTCTGCACGCGAGATGCAGATGTCGCGATCGCGCGACGCTTTTGTCGTCAGCGAACCGTTGGATCGGAACTGGGTTGGCGACCTATCGCTCCGTTGCCGGCTGCAGACGCAAAGCGATCAGGGAGAGGCCCTGCTGACGCTGGTCGAAGGGGGATGCCTGTTCACTTGCCGCATTAACCTGGCCGACGGTCAGGCTTCGTTCTCCATTTCACGCGATCCATCGTTCAAGGCGGCCGCGCCGACGGTCATTCGCGGCGCCGGCTCGCACAGCGTCGAATTCGCGAATGTCGACGACCAGTTGTTCCTGTGGGTCGATGGCAAGTCGGTGGAATTCGACGGCCGCTATGGGCCGTTGAATAACCTTGTGCCGACGGTCGACGATCTTGCGCCGGCGCGGGTCGGATCGCGCGGCGCTGCGGTCCAGGTCTCCGATCTGCTCCTGCGTCGCGACGTCTATTACACTGACCCGCACTACGACAGCGGGCCCGCCCCGATTGGCGCCAGCAATTTCTTCGCAAATCCTCAAGAATGGGGCGAATTTGAGCATCTGGAAGGCATTGCCTTCGTGCTTCGTGCCGACGAGTATCTGATGCTGGGGGACAACAGCCCGCAAAGCAAGGACAGCCGGCTCTGGATGCGGCGTGACGCGGAAGGCCGACAGGAATACTATGTCAGTCGTGATCTGATGATTGGCAAGGCGCTGTTCATTTACTGGCCGCACGCCTTGGACCACCTTCCCGGCACGAGCGTCTGGTTCCCGTTATTCCCCAATTTCGGCGGCATGGGCTTCGTGCGGTAAAGCTTTCGTTGGCTCGCGCGTTAGGTCAAGGAGGACCGATGAGCACCACAGTACTGAGCGTCCACGGGCTGGTTAAGATCTACGGTCGCCGCCGCGTCGTGGACGGCGTCGATTTCGAAGTCGAGCAAGGGGAAATCGTCGGTCTGCTTGGCCCCAACGGCGCCGGAAAGACGACCAGCTTCCGCATGGCCTGCGGCATGATCGAGCCGAACGCCGGCAAGGTGATGCTGAACGGCTTGGATGTGACCAAATGGCCCATGTATCGCCGCGCACGCGAAGGGGGCATGGGTTATCTGGCCCAGGAATCGAGTGTGTTCCGTAAGCTCAGCGTCGAGAAGAACCTGCTGGGCATGATGGAGATGATCGGCATCGATCGCAAGACGCGCAACCGCCGCTGCGACGAGCTGCTCGATCAATTCAAGATCACGAAGCTGCGCAAGTCGCTGGCCATGTCGCTCTCGGGCGGCGAACGGCGGCGATTGGAAATTGCCCGCTGCCTGGTTTCCAACCCTCGGCTGATTCTGCTCGACGAGCCGTTCACCGGCATCGATCCGGTGACGATCGCCAGCATTCAGGACATCATCCGCGCTCTGCGCGACTCGGGCATTTCAATCCTGATCACCGACCACCAGGTGCGCGAAACGCTGCAGATTACCGACCGCAGTTATGTGATCCGCGGCGGGCAGGTGCTGTGCCACGGCCGACCGCAAGAAGTGCTTTCCAATCCCGAGGCGCGGAAGTATTACTTCGGCGAGGGGATGGAGGTGGGGCTGCCGGGGCCGAGCGCGCCGCAGTCGGCGGCTATTCTTCGTCCTGTTCCTTGAGCCCCAAGCGAGTCAGCCAGCGACCGCGCTGCGGCTTCTTTCCCTTGCTGCCGTCTGACGGCAAAGCGTCATCGCCGCCTTGCTCGGCCTGCTGCTCTTGAAGCTGACGCTGACGCTCTTCGATTTCGGCCCGCTCTCGCGCAATCTTTGCCCGCTGCACCGACATTTCGATCTCGGCCTGGCGGAGCTTCTCCTCCCACTCCTTTTGCATTTGCTGCAAGCGCTCGCGCTCGGCGGCGACGACCTCGTCCTGATTCAGCAGTTCGGCGATTGCCTGGGCGCCGACGGCCATTGAGCCGATGTTGTCGGATTGAGCGTCGAGTAATTGCTTGAGTTCGGCGATCTCCTGATCTTTAGCGGCGATCACGGCGTCGGTCTTGGCGATCACGTCGCGCATCTTGACGCGCTCGGCCCTGTCTTCTTCGCTGTCGTCGCCGTCATTCTCGTTGGCTTCCAAAGCGGCCAGCAGGCGACGCTTTTGCGCTTCCCAGTCCATGCCATCGCTGGCAATCGGCGCGGCAGCCTGTCCGCCGCTCGACAACCGCTTTTCTAGCTCGGCATTTTTCTTCTTCAACTCGCGAACGTCGTCCATCGCCAACTGATAGCGACGCTGCATATCGGCCAGTTCTTCGGCGGTTTTGCTGTCCTCCGCATCACCTGGAGCTCGCTGTTCTGCTTGAGCCAGTTTTTTCTGCGTCTCGGCCAGTTGCCTGGCGAGCCGGTCTCTTTCGCTAGACAATGCAGCCAGCTGCGGCCCGTCGTCTCGCGCGCTGTCGGCTTGTTCGGCGAGCTGCCGTTCGAGTTGGCTGCAGCGCTCGCGCAATTCGCTTAGCTCGCCGACGAGAGCTCCGGCCTCCCCGAGCTTGCCTTGCGCACGTTCCAGATCGGCGCGTTGCTGCTCGAGTTCTTTAAGGTGCTTGTCGCGCTGCTCTTTGAACTCCTGGGCAATCCGCCGCCGCTGGCTCTTGGTTTGCGATTGCTCGTCCTCCAACGCCTCGCGCTGACGTTCCAGATCGGCAATCTTTTCCTGCAGCCGCTGGCGTTGCCGCGCCAGCTCTTCGGCGTCGGCTTCATAATCGTGACGTTGCTGTCCTAGCGCCCGCTCCTCGCCGCGCAGGCGCGTTCGGGCAGCCTCGAGCTCTTCCCGACTTTTTTCAATGGCGGCCTGTTCTTCGGCGAGCGTTTTTTGATTCGTCGCGAGCCGCTCATTGATCTGCGCGATCTGCTTGGCCAGCTCCGCTTCAAGCGCGCTAATCTTGTTCTGGTGAGCGCCCACGAATTCGTGAACGCGGTCGCGCTGGGTTGCCAGCGTGCGGACGAAATCGTCGTTCCAGGAGCCGCTGTCGCTCTGCGTCGATGTATCTTCCATGGATCGTGAGCTCAACGGCGTTCGAGAGGCGCAGACAAGGGACGGCTTCCATACGCGACGCCTGGCCGAGCGGCTGCGCTGGAAAAAATCAACGCTGAATTCCTATATTCCTATAGGACATGCTCACTCGGCGGTCAAAGCGTGAATCCGCACCGGTCCGGTTGTGCCGGCTTTGCCGCCCAGGCCGACCGCCCGACGACGAGCTGTCGCCGCCGGACCGCTTCGCAGGCGCATCCTGCAGGGGGCCGCGTGCTTCGCCGGACGGGCGGCTCCATGCGTCATGCTGTTTTAAGCACGCTGGGGTTCACGACGTTTTCTGGCACGCCGCCATGCAATCGCTTGACGACTTGTTCCGCCACGCGGCGACGCAGTTCGGTGACCGACTCGCGCGAGAAAAAAGCGGCGTGCGGCGTGACGATCACGCGCGGATCATTGAAGGGAGGGCGGGTTAAATCGGGGGGCTCTTGTTGCTGCACGTCGAGCGCCGCGCCAGCCAGTTGGCCGGCTTCGAGTGCTGCGGCCAGCGACGCTTCGTCAATCAAGGCGCCGCGCGACGTATTGATCAAATACGCGCTCGGCTTCATTAGGGCGAACTGGCTGGCGCCGAGCATATGTTTGGTTTCTGGAGTGCTCGGCGCATGCAAGGAAATGTAGTCGCTCTCGGCCAGTAGTTGCCCGAACTCTCGCCACTCGACGCCCGGCAGCGGATTGGCGCGGCTGCGTCCGGTGGCGATCACGCGCAAGCCCAGCGCCAGCGCCTTCTTGGCCAGCAGGCGGCCGATATTTCCCAGGCCGATAATGCCTAGCGTTTGTCCTTCCAGCCGCCGCAACTCGGGGCCGGCGCCCAAGGCATACCGCCCCGCCTTGGTCTCCAGATGGTAGAAAGCTATCTTCCGACCGAGCGCGAAGATCGAGGCCAAGGCGTGCTCGGCGACTTCAATCAGGCAGTAATCGGGGATGTTGGTCACCACGATGCCTTTGCGCGTCGCGAACTCGACGTCGATATTGTCTAACCCGATTCCCAGCCGCGAGACGATCGAGCACTTGGGCGAGGCGGCGATCACTGACTCGGGCACCTTGGCCCAGTTGGTCATGATTGCATCGACGTCGACGGCCAAGCGGGCAAGCGTCGCTGCATCGCCTTGCGGGGCCACGATCAGCTCGGCGTCGCCCGCGGTCAGGACGGCGCGCTCAATGTCCAAGTCGGGCCAGGCGTAATCGGTGAGCAAAACTTTGAAGCGAGGCATGATTCGTTTGGGTCGGGTTGGCGAAGGCGGGAATGCGTTGTTGTACAGGGAGCAATATCCTATCATGGCGACGCCTCGTTGCCACGCGTCTTTCCGCCTGCTCTTGCTCCGCGAACTGTGTAATGCACGATCCCCGACTGAATCGGCTCGCCGAGATTCTCATCGACCATAGTTGCCAGCTCCGTTCCGGCGACAAAGTTCTCATCGAAGCCTACGACCTGCCCGATACCGCCGTCGTGTGTCGATTAATCGAGTTGGCCGCCGAGCGCGGCGCCCACCCGCTGGTCACCTGGAAAAGCAATACCGTGCTGCGGGCTTTATACCGCACCGGCAATGAGACGAACTTGGGACTGGCAGGTGATTTCGAGAAAGCGCGAATGCAGGAAATGGATGCCTACATTGGCGTCCGTGGGGCAGCCAACTCGAGCCAGTTCGCCGATGTGCCGATCGAACAAATGGACCTGTACCAGCGGCTCTGGTGGCAGCCGGTGCACAGCCAGGTCCGAGTGCCGCGCACCCGCTGGGTTGTGTTGCGTTATCCGACCGATTCGATGGCCCAGGCCGCCAATATGAGCAGCGAGGACTTCGAGGATTTCTATTACTCGGTTTGCACGGCCGACTATGCGCAGATGGCACAAGATCAGGAGCCGCTAGTGCGGCGGATGACGGCCGCCGATCGCGTCCGTCTGGTCGCTCCCGGTACTGACCTGTCGTTTTCCATTCGCGGCATGGCCGTGCGGCCTTGTCATGGCCAGCGAAACATTCCCGACGGCGAAGTCTTTACGGCGCCGCTTCGCGAGAGCATCAACGGCGTCATTCGCTACAACGCGCCCTCGCGCTATCAAGGCGTCATCTTC
>JAICIG010000196.1 GCA_025924495.1 Pirellulales bacterium
GCTCACCACGGCCGCCACGATGGTGCTGCGATTCTCTCGCACCACCGATGATCCGCTTCGTGCCCTCGCGGACTATATCTGCTGGAACCCTCGCCTGGGCCTCGAATTGCTCGGGCTACTCTGACTTTGCAATCCTCCTGCTTCTGCCAACCAGAACGCCCCGGCTGGAATCAGGCAGCATCCGGCCAAGGTTATAGTGCCGGCTATGCTGAAGGCCGCCAGCCAGCGTTGGCATCGAGCTTGCTCATGGCGCAGTTATGCTCGACAACCGCTTGCATCTCCATGCGGAGGCTGGTTTGTTCGCACTGATGCAACCGCAGCTCCGCTGACCGTTCGCGCAGGACATTCAGCTTGTGCCATAGCACGACAAGCGTTGCCCGAATGCGGCCGTGTGATTCGAGGCTCGAGATCAGCGGCTGCGCGTCCATGCTCCGATTCTAATGAATCGGAAGAATCCTTGACCAATCCAAACTTAGCGCCCTGACAGTGTTTCACCTCCGCACTTTCCCGCCTGATATCTCTCGTAGCATTCGCGGCAGCAGAAATAGAGCCCGGCGGCCTTGTGGAACCAAGTGGTCGGATCTTCGCAGCAGACACACTCGGCCGGCCGACCGGAGCCTTTCATAAACCCGTCTTCGGTGGTGAAGTGATGGAAGGCGTCTGGGTGTTGTTCCTCGAACCTCATGGCTGCCTCCACGCGATAGGAGATGTGCGGTTCAGGTGTGCAATACAGCGCGCAGCCTACCTCCGGCGCGGCGCAAGCAATAGCCGTCGGCGGGTGGTGCGCAAAAAAAGAAAGCTGCCAAAGTCGGCCGGGGCGCCGAGCACGGCTCAGCTATTGCTTCACGGCGGCATCACTCTCGGTTTCCGCCTCAATGGCGATGGCCACACGAATCACTGTGAACGCTCAGAGTTCACCGCCAAGAGGAAGTAAGCGCTCGCGCTTGCTGGCGATTACTCTAGCTCATGAACATCGCTCAGCACGCCGCGGGGAATGCAGACGGTAAGCACGGTCAGCTTGCCAATGGCCTTGTGCTTGACGCCGCGCGGAACGTAAACGACGACTCCACGGTGAAGCTCAATCTCTTCGTCGTCCAACACCATCGTGCCCTGTCCGTCGATGACGTAATAGAACTCATCGGTGCGCTGGTGATAATGCAGCTTGGCGTGGTCGATCTCGACGTGATGGATCTCGGCGGCGGCGCCGTCGCGTTCTTCCACCAGCGGGCGAATCTGGCCGCAGGTTTCCGCCCACGGCGTGATTTCAGCAGGATCGCGTCGCAGGCATTTCCCCGTCGCATTCATCGCTTGTTCCTCCAACCAGTCGGTTCGGGCCACGGCGATCATGATCGCAGAAACCGACGCTAGAAGCCAGCGCCAGGCGGCCGGGCGTCGCGCCGACAATCGCTCGAACCTGAAAGCGAAGTCTGCAGACGAAGTAGGGGGAGCAGGCCGCCAAACTACATTTCATGAGCCGTCGGCACGCGCCTGATAGCATCTCGTAAATGGTAACCTTACAATCGAGCCGGCGACCGACGCGAGCCGCCCCGAGATGGCGGGCTAAAACGGTGTTGTTCGATTCGCAAGAAAACACTAACCCGACGCGTGAGCGAGGCGGAATCAGTTGATTTCCTCGCTGACGCTTCGGGTTGGTAGCGAACAGCACGCCTTTAACACCGAGCGCCCGAGTATCGCTTGACTGTCTGGCATTGCGTCTTACCTGGGAGAGGTGGCGCGTATGGCGAGTAACGAAACCGAGGAAGCTGGCCGGCGCGTGACCGTGCTCGGCGACGTCAATTACGATACGGTGCTCGTACCCGTCCCCGAGCTGCACCGCGATCGAGGCAGCAAGAATGCCGGCTTGCGCTACTGGCCCAACGAACAGAATTGGCTGGTATTCGACCGCCCCAGCGGAGCATGGTTTCTGCGGAGCTTGATTGAATTGGCCGTCGCGTCCGATGGTCAGCCGTTGGCCAGCGTCGCAGCGCCGCCCGATGCAGCGGCAGTGACCGAAGCGACTGAGCCCGTCACGAGGAAACTGCAGGTCCTCTCCTACCCAGAGCTCGACCCGTTCGACGAGGACCTGGTCTACAAAGGGTTGTTCTTGCGTTCGATCGTCAAGCTGAAGCTGTTTCCTCAGTCGGCCGGCGGAAAACAGCGCGTTTATCGAATCGGCGAAGTGCTGGGATGGTTCGATCGGCGGCTTGTCAAGGATGCCAGCGAAGGACGACGCAGCCTGTACGCTCGTCTCTACGAGGGGCTGCGCCAGCAACTCGCGACGGACGAAGGCGCCAAGCCAGGCGTCGTTGTCGTGCATGATCGAGCGAACATCTTTCGCGATTTGGAAGATGTCCAGCAGCAAGCCGTCGATTTATTCGACAGAGCCGACGCGATCGTCTGGCAAATGTTCAGCCCGCTGGCCTCCGGCCGATTATGGAACGCCATGGAGCCGGCGTCGGGGCATGCCGACAAAACGGTGCTGGTCGTCAAAGAGAACTGCCTGCGCCAGTTCGGCGTCAATGTGCGCCAAGAGGGCTCGTTGGAGCGGACGTTGAAGGAGTTTCTGACGCACCTCAAACGGCACTCCCGTCTCGAGCAGCTCGCCGCCGGCTGCAGGCATCTCATCGTCCGGTTCGATCGAGGCGTGTTGCATTACGATCGTGCCGTCGACTCGCTGCGCATTTACGTGTTGCCTCACGCCAAAGATAAATCCGACCTGGAAACCAACGGCGCCATGGCCGGCTATACGTCGCTGTTGGTGGCGACGCTGACGAAGGCGATTGTGTGGTCGCTCGCGGCCGGCGAAGCGGCGTTTGCGGCGATCGAAGAAGGGGTCAAGTTGGGCGTGGTGCTGGCCGAACAGCATTACCGCAATGGCTTCGCCGACGAAAAACTGCTCGACCGGTTCTTGGAGACGGGCGAGATGAAGCCGCCCGACGCCTATCAAGAATTATTCGATCAGGCCGCCGAAGTCTGTCAGGCGTCCGACATGGAAATCGCTACGGTCGAACTGCCGAAGAACTTCCATAATCCGCTGCGCTGGAGCCGCGTTCACGCCTTGTGGCCGAGCCCACGGTATGAGTCGGCCTTGGACGTTGCGGTTGAGATTGTGTTGCGGGGTCTTAAAGAGGTGGTCCGCCGCGGCGCCGACGAGGTCGCGCCGGCGCCCGCCGCGCAGACCATTCCCTGGGCGCCCCGGGGCGCGGTCGTCATTCCGTACGCGGAATACGGAAAGATTCAGACCTGCGACCAACATGAAATCGACGCCTTCGCCAGCATCGAGACTTTGGTCCGCGAGTACCTCATTCACAAGCGACGCGAACGCCCATTATCGTTTGCCGTGTTTGGTCCGCCCGGCTCAGGCAAGTCGTTCACGGTCAAGCAAGTCCTGTCGCGCGTGGCGCCGGCTATGGTCGAGGCCCCGCTGGAGTTCAATCTGGCGCAGTTCAATGATTTAAACGACCTGGCCATCGCTTTTCACAAGGTCCAAGATCGGGCCTCGACGGGCGAGGCGCCGCTGGTCGTGTTCGATGAGTTCGACAGCGTCTTTCAAGGCGAGCCCTTGGGCTGGCTGAAATACCTGCTGGCGCCGATGCAAGATGGCGCCTTCAAGCATGGCGAAAGCATTTATCGAATCGGCCGTTCCGTGTTCGTATTTTCTGGCGGGACTTCAGCAACATTTGCGGAGTTCTCCTTGAGATCGAGCGGCGATACGGGATTCAGGGCGGCAAAAGGCCCTGATTTCGTCAGTCGCTTGCGCGGCTATCTGGACATCGTTGGCATCGACGGCCGCGAGCACGACAATGAACTGGTGCTGATTCGCCGGGCGGTGATCCTGCGGTCGCTGCTGTTGCAGCATCTCAAGTACATCTTTGATTCAGATACCGAGACGGCGAGTATCGACAAAGGAGTCATCTACGCCTTCTTGGAAATCGACAAGTACAAGCACGGCGTGAGATCTATGGAAGCGATCGTCGAGATGGCTGCCGTCTCGCGGACGCGTCGCACCTTCCAGAAGTCGTCGATTCCCTCCCCGGCCCAGCTATCCATGCACGTCGACGCCGAGCGATTTTGCAATTTGCTCGACCGAGACATCAACGAACCGCTGCTGAAATCGACAAGCCGGGCGCCGTAAGCATCTCCGGCGTTCCTGGTGCGCTGGGGCAGTTCTCGGCTTCGAGGAGTTCGCCCATGTTCGCTTTTTCAAAACCGCACCTGCACATCGGCTCGGCATATTGAAGGCGAGTCCCGCTGGAAAATGAAAATGCGCGGCGGATGCAGTGAGGCCGTTATCTCCTGCTGGTCCAAGAGATCGGGTACTGTCAAAACTGGAAAAAAGAATATTCGAAGGACCGAACGCCTGAGGCTGTCGCTCAGCCGCGCGAATGGGAATAATGGGCTGTCAACAAACAGTGCAACTCCAACAATCCACCTCGCTTTAAGGAGTCGGCATGTTCAAGCATTCACGTCCCAAAGCCTTCTCGACCCTCGCTCTTGGCGCACTGCTGGGGTATGCACTTGCCGCAAGTGACTTTCGAGTCGCAGGGCAAGCGACTGGCGCGGCGGCGCCTCGCGAACAGGCTGACGGGCCCACGAAGCCATCGGCTACGGAATTGTTAATTGCCCAAGCAGGCAAGACAGCGGCGGCCCCGAACAAGGCTCGCTCAAGCAAGAAACCCAATATCGTCTTCATCATGGGCGACGACATCGGCATGTGGAACATCGGCGCCTATCACCGCGGCCTGATGGCGGGACGCACGCCGAATCTCGATAAGCTGGCCAAACAAGGCATGCTTTTTACCGACTACTATGCGGAAGCAAGTTGCACAGCCGGTCGCGCCAACTTTATCACGGGCCAGCTACCCATCCGCACCGGTCTTACCACCGTCGGCCAGGCGGGCGCCCGGGTCGGTCTTCCTGCCGAAGCTTGCACGCTTGCCACTGCGCTCAAAGCGCAGGGCTACGCTACGGGCCAATTCGGCAAGAACCATCTCGGCGATCGCAACGAGTATTTGCCCACCGTCCACGGCTTCGATGAATTCTTCGGTTACCTTTATCACTTGGACGCGATGGAAGACCCAGCGCATCCCAACTACCCACAGAAACTTTTGAGCAAGGTTGGACCGCGCAACATGGTCCATAGCTGGGCGACGGACACGGACGACCCGACCGAAATGCCGCGGTGGGGCAAAATCGGCAAACAGAAGATCGAAGACGCGGGCACGCTTTATCCGAAGCGAATGGAGACTGTCGACGACGAGATTCGCGATCTCGCCATGGGCTTCATCGACGCGGCCAAAAAAGCGAACAAGCCGTTCTTTGTCTGGCTTAATCCCACTCGCATGCACATTGTCACGCATCTTTCGCCGAAATGGGAAGCGACGCGCAACTCGGAAAATGGCTGGTCGGAACACGAAGCCGGCATGGCGCAGCTCGACAACGATATTGGTTTGGTGCTGCAAAAGCTGAAGGACGTCGGCGAGGAAGACAACACGATTGTCGTCTTTACCACCGACAACGGCACGGAAAGCTTCACCTGGCCTGATGGCGGAACGACGCCCTTCGCTCAGTGCAAGGGAACGATCATGGAAGGAGGCTTCCGAGTGCCTTGTATCGCTCGTTGGCCAGGCAAGATTCCGGCAGACACGGTGCAGAACGGCCTCATGTCCGGCCTGGATTGGTTCCCCACCCTGCTCGCTGCCGCCGGCAACACCACAATTACCAGCGACCTGCTTAAGGGAGCGAAGATTGGCGAACGGACTTACAAAAACCATTTGGACGGCTACAACCAGATGGACATGCTCACCGGAGACGGCCCTTCCGCGCGGCACGAAATCTTTTACCTCGGCGAAAGCACGGTCGGCGCGGTGCGCATCGACGATTACAAGTATCGCTTTATCGACCAACCGCAAGGCTGGCTAGGCGAGAAGACCCGCCCCGACGTGCCCTACATCACTAACCTGCGCCTCGATCCATTTGAACGCTTGGGCTGGCCCAACAGCGGAACCAAGGAAGGTGCGCAGCAATACTTCGATTGGTTCAAGTTTCAATTCTGGCGGTTCGTCTTTGTGCAGGAGGTCATGGGGAAGCAACTCCAGACCTTCATCGATTATCCGCCCATGCAGCGTGGGGCGAGCTTCAACCTCGACGCCGTAAAGGCGGAGATGGCAAAAAGGATGCAACAGGCGGAGGCCGCGAGCAAAGGTCCGGGCCACTAGCCGAAGATGTGAACGGGTCGATTCGCCCGAGGCCGCCCCGGCGAATTGACCGATGGCATGTCGATCGATAGCGCCGTTACGCGGCTGGAAATTTCTGGCAATTGGATGCCGCCGCCACACGGCTGGCGGAATCATTTTGCATTAGCCGCGTAGCGGCGGAAGGATAAAGCCTGGGGGCGCAAGCCCCAGGTCCCGGCGCCAACGAACCAGTCGTCAGCCCCAGCTGGGGCGACAGGAGCCGAAGAGCAAAATGCCATCCATCGTCCGGTGAGCGGGGGACGTCAGTCCCCTGTTCATTCCACCGCGCCGTAACGGCCGTTGATTTATTGCCGGAATCTTTAATAACGCCATGAAGACACGGAGGCTAATGCCTCCGGCTCGCCTAGCTGTCCACTCCTGCCGCCGCTACGCGGCTGGAATTTCTGGCAACTAATTGCCGATCCCACAATTGCAAGTTGGTGAGAGGTCGACCATTCTTTGACTATTCTTTCCGACGTCCGCCGCCAACTTTACGCCATCCTCGGGCAAGCGCGGGCTGATCGGCGCCGTGGAAAAAAGTAGCTGACTCGTCGGCTAGGCACCCGTAAAATGCGGCCACGAGCCCACATTGTTAACACGTCAAGAACGCTTACCAGCATGAGCCGTGGAGCTTCTTGCAAGTGTTCCCCTGGACGCTGACGACGTTGTGCGGCTCCGGTAATACATGCTTCGGCGAACCCGGCTCCTTTCTTCTCGCAGGAGAAATCCACGTGTTGCGAAATGCGATTTTAGTCGCGCTGGTTTGGACCTGGATGGCGGCCGGGGCCGTCGCCCAACAAGACGACATCCGCGAGCTGAAGCTCAAGGACTGGGCGCCCAAATCGATGCTCGTCGTCAAGCAGACCGCCGTCGATCTGCCGCGGTTTCCGGCGATCGATGTGCATAACCATCTGGGCGGCGGCAAGCAATTTCTCGCGCCCAATCGCGTTGCACGGTATCTGGAAGAGATGAACGCCGCCGGCGTGCGGACGGTGGTCAATCTCGATGGCGGCTGGGGCGACCAATTGACCGAAACGCTGGCTGCGCTCGACGAGGCGCACCCCGACCGGTTCCTCACCTTCGCCCTGATCAACTTCGACGGCCTCGACGACGACGATTGGAGCCGGCGTGAGGCCGAGCGGCTCGGAGCGAGCTTTCGCGCCGGCGCCAAAGGGTTGAAGTTCCACAAGTCGCTCGGGCTGAGTTACCGCTACAAGAACGGCAAGTTGATGCCGGTGGATGATCCCAAGCTCGATCCGATCTTTGCGGTGTGCGCCAAGTACAAGCGGCCGGTGATGCTGCATACCGCCGACCCCGCCGCGTTCTTCACGCCCCTCGATCGTTTCAACGAGCGCTGGCACGAACTGAACGAGCATCCCAACTGGCTCTTTTTCGGCGAGCGCTTCCCGAGCCGCGAGGAACTGCTCGAGCAATTCGTCAACACCGTCGCCCGGCATCCCGAAACGACGTTCATTGGCGCCCATTTCGGCAACAACGTCGAAGACCTCGCCACGGTCGGCCGCTGGCTCGATCAATACCCGAACTTGTACATCGATATCGACGCGCGAATCTCCGAACTCGGCCGGCAGCCGTATACGGCGCGGCGGTTCTTGATCAAGTATCAAGACCGAATCATGTTCGGTACCGACACGACGCCCAAGCGGGAGGCGTTTCGCATTTATTACCGCTTTCTGGAAACCGACGACGAATACTTCGACTGCGCCGCCAGCCATCACCTGCAAGGTTTTTGGATGATCTACGGCGTGTTCCTGCCCGGCGACGTGCTCGAAAAAATTTATCGCACCAACGCCGAGCGGATTCTGCTCGAGGCGCCCAAGACGGCGACGGCCGGCGCAGCAGCGGTCGCCGAACCGAAATCGCCAAGCGCCGCTCGGCAAGCCGAGAAAAGGTGCCTGGTGCGAAAGACCGACGACTTCGCAGTGACGGGCGACGGCAGCGCCGCGGCCTGGAAGAAGGCGGCCTGGGAGCCGCTCGCGCGCCGCGGTGACGAGGGGCTCGACTACACGGCCCGTTTCAAGTCGCTTTACTCCGACCAGGGCTTATATGTGCTGATGAATGGCGACGACGCGCGACTGTCGGCGAAAATCGACCAGGACTTCGCCGATCTGTGGACCGAAGACGTGTTCGAAGTTTTCCTTTGGCCCGACAGCCGGCAGACGGTGTACTTCGAATATGAAATCTCGCCGCTGGGTTACGAGCTGCCGATCCTCGTGCCGAACTTCGGCAGCCGTTTCAAAGGCTGGCTGCCCTGGCACTATGAAGGCGATCGCCGCATTCGCAAGGCGGTCGCCATTGCCGGCGGCAAGCAGACGCCGGGCGCCGACATCAACGGTTGGACGGCCGAGATCTTCATCCCCTACGCGCTGCTCGAACCGCTTGAAAACGTGCCGCCGAAATCAGGCTCCACGTGGCGCGCCAACTTCTATCGCATGGACTACGACCAAGGCCGCGCGACCGGCTGGAACTGGTCCCCCGTCGGCCCCAGCTTTCACGACTACGAGAAGTTCGGCTCGCTGCAATTCGAGTGACGTTTCCTCTTCCCTCGTTCTCACACCCCCTCGTTCCCACGCTCTGCGTGGGAACGGCGGCCCGGACGCTCTGCGTCCTCGTTGTCATTTTCAAAGCGGACGGCAGACATAGCCTGGTCTATTGGCGCAGTGCGTTGGACGCGGCGTTCCGCTTATCGGGCATCATCGTGCGAGGGTGGAACCGATCGCAGGGAGCAATGCGAACGCTACGGCAGTAGCTAGAAAGGCGACGACGCGCTTATTGACGAGGAAAACCAACCCGGCGCCCGCCATCAGCCATAGCGAAACTTCGGCGTTCGATACCGGCCTTAATGGAGACGGAAGCGTTCGGAGTCGTGCGTGGGTAAGGTTTTCGCAGCTATTGCAATCGCTTAACGAATGCACACGATACCAGGAATCCATGGCTATCCTCGGTATTGTGTTCGCTGCAATCAATGACCCTCGCCGCCATGAGGAACACGGGCCGCTCGCGTTCGTTGAGCCGCAGAACGAAATGCTCGCTTCCTGGCCTGACCGGCGATAAGAAGGAAATCCCGTCTCGCGACAGCGCACAGCACTGAACGGGGCAGAAAGCGCTCTCAGGAGGTGCGCTACGCCCATCATAAGGAGCCGCCATGCGCATGCAGGAAAACGGCTTGGCGCCTGATCGCCGACCGTACTGATCCGAGTAAAAGCCGTCGAACGGTACGACGACGGCATCCGCTTCCATTTCTTCAGATGCATTCATGCAATCAATCCTGCCCCGGAAACCAAAACCGCGAACCTGAATCAATCATCAACGCAACGCCTGCTGCTTAGAGACGGGCGGGATTTGCTGACGCGGCGGAGTTGGTTCTGCTCCGGCCGCTCGAAAACTCCGAACATGCTTCTTTCAGAGTTCGATTACTGCAGGGCAGGCCGAGCGGCGTTCCCAGTGATGCATATTCGCTCGCGCGCTGCGCGTCGGTGAGGATCAGGCGCCGCTGGGCGGCGGGACCGGGCCAATACCGGCACAGGTGGGATCTCGACGAGCTGCCACGGTTCCCAACCGCCGACGGCCAGGTTGCCGAGCAAGACGGCGATTTTCACCAGTTCAGTCTTGGTGCGCAATGGCTCTTGCACCTGTTCCAGTTGATAGTAGCTGTCGGCCAGATGCTTGAGCGGCTGACAGACCGATGCGGGCACTTTCCACATTGAAAGTAGGCGCGCCGCCACATCCGCATGCCGCGTCGGAAAGATTCGAACTTCCTGATCGACCAGCGAAGTGCCGGTTTGCTCGCAGGCCGCGACCATTGCCTTATATTCTTCCGTGAAAACCGTGCCCAAGACGACCCGCCCCAGTTCGCTCATCAGCGCACTGAGAAACAGTCCATCGCTTTCCATGGCCAGCCCCGCGTGCTGACATAGACGATTCACGGCGATCCCGGCGGCAATGCTCTGGCGCGCCGTCCGGGCGACGTCCAGCCATGGCAATCGCGATTGAGTCATCCCGGAGAGGGCCGCAGTGGCCATCGCCAACTCCCCGATTCGCTTGGTCCCAATGCGAATGACCGCCTCTTCAATATCAAGCAGTTTTAGATTCGTTGGATTGTAAAACGGGCTATTCGCCAAGCGGAGCAGTTCCGCCGCCAACGCCGGGTCGCGTTTGATTGTTTCCCCGATTAGATGCATGTCGGCGTCAGGCGAGCTTGTCAACTTGGCGACATCCATCGCCGCCGAGGAAATCGGCAACAGGCTCGCCATGATGGCGATCTTACCTTCGAGCTCGGGGCCGCTGAGCCGTCGAATCGCTGCGACCGATAATCCAAGCTCGATGTCGCGAGGAAGCGAGTCGCACAACTGGCCGCCTGCTTCGCCGGGATTGAGCGATGCCTTGCGTCGAGTGAGCAGGGCGTCGACCTTCGCTACAAACAATTGAAAGTCGAGCGGCTTGTACATTACGTCGTCAACGCCGCGCACCAATAAGTCCCGCGAAATCCTCGGGTCGGTGATTCCAGACACCACCAAGATGATCGGGCGCCGCCGTTGCTGCAGCAGATCGACGCACAAGTTGGTGGCAAACATCGCATCGATAAATGATGTGTGGTCGATCTGCCAACTCGCCAAGACGCTCCTGCTTCTCAGTAGCGCCGCACAGTGGGCATTTCATTGGCGGTCTCCCGAGGAACGTGGTCGTTTTGGGTTCATGTTCATGCCCGAGCCGTGCGCCTTGGACATTCCCTTTGCCAAAATGCACGTTTTGCCACGCAGGCTTTCGAACTGCAAGATTTTTTGCAAGTGTCGTGCCAGACGCCTAAGAGGGTTGATATAATCCGCCCTCATGCGTGCGGCGGAGGAAGAAGGCGGGCAGGAGTCAGGAACCGAAAGCCTATGGGCGCGCATTCAATCATTGCGGGAGACTCAGCAGCGGCTGGTCGCAGAACTCCAAGAAGCAATCGAGCGAAGCAAACAGTTGCACGATCGCCTCTCGGATAAAGCCAAGCGATAGGCCGCTTCCCCCAGTTGCCGCTCAGCAACTCTCTGGCTAAAATACCGCTTCGTTTTCGAGCCACGGCGGCCATGCCACCGTGGCTTTTTCGTTCGGCGATTTGGCTCATGGATGATATCGAGTTTCAAGTAAAATCATTGGTGGAGTTGTTGGGCCGAGTTCCTGAGGAACAGCGACTTCAAAATCTGCATAGGTCATTGAGTTGGTTGCAGGCGGGGGGCCTCGACCCCTCCGCGATTCGAGCAATCGAACTTCAAGTTTGTGAACAGCTTGGCCTGCCGATCAGCGATCCGCTTGAGCGGCTGCCGCATATCTTCGTAAACTTTGTGCAACAAGGTACGCAGGGCATGAAGCTCGGCTTTATGGCGCGCGCCGGGGCGGAGCAACTTGTCAAATCTCAAGCCGAGAAGATCAGAAAGCGACTGGAGCAGCGTGGTTGCGAAGTCAGCGATATGGTCTACGTGCCGAACCCGAATGAGCAGTTCTATTGGTTCCGCGCCAAGGATCGCTCCGAACCGCCCACCGTGCGGGAACTGTTGGAAGGCTACGATGACGTGATTCTGAGATGAAGTGGGCTGGGTAATCGTGACTCTCGGGAAAAGATGAACATCCTTCGTGTCCTGATCGTCGAAGATCATCCGGCAACGGCGGAATTACTCTGCAAATGGGTCGAATCTGCCGGTCATCAGTTTCAGCTTGCTCGCACCGGATTTCAGGCATTACAAGCGGCGCCGAAGTTCGCTCCCCAGGTTGTTTTGCTGGACATCGGGCTGCCCGACATGGACGGCTGGGAACTGGCAAAGGAAATGAGACAGACCCCAGGATTGACCGATCCCAAGATCATCGCTGTAACCGCATTTCAAACGTCCGAAGATCGGCAAAAGTCGAAACAGGCAGGGATTGACTATCATCTCGGCAAGCCGGTAACCAGAAATGAAATACTGGCAATGCTGACCCAGGCTTCCGAGTAAATGAACCGGTTGTCAGAAGCAATGGATGCAAATCGATGAGCCATGACGGCTCACAACCGGCTTCGGTTCAGACAGTTGGGCACGGATGAATTTCGGACATGCACAATGTCTGAGATCACAATTGAGCTAGTGAGCTGTTCCGCGGGATCGCCAACACGCCTTTAGCACACTGCCCGCCGCGGGCCTTCGGCTTCCGAACCAAGTCAGAGCCTACTACCGAGACGAGGAGCTTTGAATGGCAGATGATATCTCCACGATCGCTGCCGGCATCGATGCGATCTCGTCCGTCGATGACGTCGATCAGTTGCGATCCCTTGAAGAGCTGATCTCGCGATTCTTTCGATTACCTAGGGAAGCCGCCGACTTAGCTGTCTGGTTCCGATTATTCGAGCGGTTCCCCGAGGATGACGGCTACGAGATGTTTTGGACAATCTTGCATGGCATCGAGGCCATTCCAGGAGTAGAGCGACTCGTGGTTGAGTCCGTTCTTCGCCGTCCGTCGCGATTCCCCGTGCAGATGCTCAATCGAATGCTGAACGCAGGCACGACGCAAGTTGACGGTACGAGCGTGATGAGCCTGCTGGAATCAGTAGTCTCAAACCCAGAAAGCGCTGAAAGTGTTCGCGACGATGCGCAAGAATTCATCGCCTATCAGCGCGCTCGCGGTTAAAGCGACGATCTAGAATGGGGAGTGCCTCAAGGCGGCGACAAAGTTCGACTGCAGTCACGTGCGCGCCAGAAGACGGCCGCGAGTCTGGAAGCAGGAGGTCGGCGGGTCTATGACGAAGGTCAACTTGCGAGACAAGCTCTCTCAGTTCGACGAGCACTGGAGCCCAAGATTGGTCGGCGAACTCAATGGCCAGCATGTAAAGCTGGTTAAGCTACTGGGCGAATTCGTGTGGCATCGCCACGACGAGCAGGACGAGTTGTTCTACGTCGTCAAAGGACGATTTCGTATGGAACTGCGCGACGGGCAGATCGATCTCGAGGAGGGTGAGTTCTTGATCGTACCTCGGGGCATCGAGCACCGACCGGTAGCTGACGAGGAGTGCCATGTGTTGCTCTTTGAACCGTCTTCCACTTTGAACACAGGCAACGTTCGCAACGATCTGACAGTCGACCGATTGCAGGTCTTATAGAAGGAGGGAGGCGTCCCATCCGGTTCGGATGGTTGAGTTGAGCGAGCATCCATTTTTCGTACCGAACCTGGTATTGCTCCCATCTCATGTCGCCTCGCCTTCCCAGTGGCCCAACATCTTCCGCAGATGATGCTCCAGGTGATCGACGTAATCAACGAACAGCCCGGCCAGGCTGACTTCGTCCCCGCTGCCGACCCGACAGGTCGCACGCCGGCCTTCCTCGGTCATGCACTCGGCGACGTGGAGCAGATGCGTGTTGTAGGCCCGCCAGAGGTCGATTAGGTCGGACCACCGGGCCGTTTGGTAGGCTTGAACGCGGACCCACTGCACTTGCTCGTAGCCGGGAAAGTTCTGCCCAGGAGTTAACTGCCCCCGCACGAAGCGCTGGTGGTTATTCGAGGCTGAGTCGATCAGGTGGCCGAGGACCTCCTTCCTGGTCCATCTTTCGGGCGATGGGCGCTGCTCGCTCTCGGCTTCGGAGAACCCGTTGAGGACGTTTGGCAGCGTGCGGACGGCAAACCGCAAGCGTTCGATGGCAGCCGACATTTCGTTCATCTGGCCTTCCTATTGAGTGCCCGGCGCCAGGCATTGATTGTTTGGCCTGAAACGCCCTGGCACGGACTACAGCTTGCTGCACCCGCTGGCGCCTTCTCGCTCCC
>JAICIG010000197.1 GCA_025924495.1 Pirellulales bacterium
CGAAGCCCGCCAAACGCCGCTGATGCTTGCCGATCAACTGCGGCTCAAATGTGCCGTCGCGATCGCGGGGCGTGGCAAGGGTCAGCTCCCCCAGGTCGCCTTGCACCGTCTTACGCGAGCGACCGTTGCGCCGGTTGGGGGAACGTCGGGCCGATGAACTAGCCGAGGGCGTCGCGGCGCCCGACTCGTCCGCAGTCTGCCCGATGCCAGGCGCCTTCCTGCGCCCCAAGTGGACGTCCATTTCGGTGTTGAGCATCCGCTCCAACGCCGATTGCATCATCAGCCGCATAAAGCCGTTGAGGTCTTCAGCCGTTTGGGCTTGGCCAGCGAACTCCGTCGCTAGCTGCTCCGCGCGAGCTCGTAAAGAAGCATCCATGCGTCAGTCTCCTGGGCAGAAAGAGGTTACAAAACCTAGCTATTTCTGCTAGCTGACACAAGATTTCTTACAGGCCCACGTGCGGTCGCCATTCAGGCAGTCCCCTGCGCATATCTAATTAGACCGGCCTGCTGCAGAATCTCTTCCGTTTCCGGTAATTGCGTCCTCGGCTCATGCTCCGTCAGTCGTACCAGCTGAGTTCATTCGACGCACCGCAGTTGGGGCATTTGTTGCCGCCGTGCTGTAAAATGAGACTCTTGTTGTCTGGTATAGACGCGACCTTTAGTAATCCCATCAGCATGAAAAGAGCGCCGAAGAGGTAGAGCAAAGGTACGCCGAAGACAAAGGCTACGCCCGCTAACATCACGCCCACGACGAACTGTCCAATTCCCCAAAGCAAGATCGTCGCGCCGGTTTCCGCGCCGCCAGGGTAGCCTTCTTTCCAGATCGATAGGAATTCACATTCGCACTGTTTGCACTTCATCATCGATTGAAAGCCAACAGCTCTCCGCCACCGGCAAGATCTTACGTCCGAGTTGCCGGTCTAAGATGCTGCCCATTTGCCTACTAGTCCCACCACCAACTGGCGTGCGGCACTTGCTCGGGCGCCGAGCGGCCGTGTTCGCTGCCTAGCGCGCCCTGGCGATCTAGCTGGATGGCATCGGATTTCACCAGCGAGCGGCAATCGACGGTCACGCCGCCGCTGACTGCGGCCAGAATGTGAACCCGGTTGATGACGCGATGATTTATCACGCTGTCGACTTCCTTCGGCGCATGGCCATGTGCAACCGCATAGCTCGCTGGGTTATCGAAGCAGAGCATGTGCCAGCCGACGCGGTCCGCCAGGCCTTCCGACTTAATGAGCGACGCCGCCAGCGCCAGGTCGAACACGTTCTGCAAGTCGGCGTAGACCGGATACTTCGCTGCCAACGAATCAAAGTGCTTCGTAAAGTTGTGTGCAAATTGCGAGTTTAACTCGTCTGATTTGCCGGTGTGGATCCGCTTGCCGGCCGCCGTGAGCATTTCGTTCTCGCTCAGCACTTTGACCCCTTGGCCGCGGAACTCATAAATGTCACGATCGGCGCTGGTGCGGACAGAATCGTAATTCACAGTGAACCACCACCGCAGCACATCCATTGGCGGCGGCGCCTGGCCGGCGGGAACCTTGACCATTTCCAGATAGCTGGGCACGTCGGCGGTTCCCTCTTCCAATCCAATGCCGACGAGCTTCATGCGATAGTCCGCTTCCACGATGGCATGAGCGACGCGGGACCCGGGATCGATGCCGAAGACTTCCACCGTCTGGCGGCCTAATTGCCCGCGCAATTGTTCGAGCCACTTGCCGCGCGTGCCGGCCTTCAGCGGCTGCTTGTTCGATTCCTGCAAAAAAGCGTGCGCTTTGCTCAGGCCCTGTTCGGTCGGCGTGATCGAGCAACCGAACTCGCCGTCGCGCGAATGGTTGATGTGCCGCCACAGCACGACAAAATCGTCGAGTTGCACGACCGGCCGGCCGTTGTCCGCACTGACCAACCGATTTTCCGCATCAAGCCGCCAGTCGCCCGCCGGCCCTGCCAGAACGATATCGCCGGTCTCCGGATATACCAGTACGTACTTGATCCGCTGCAAGCCGGCCAGGACGAGCATCTCCTCGTCGAGTGGACGTCCGGCCGCCAGACGCAACTGCACTTCGCGCTCCAAGCGAGGCAGCGAGACTTTCCGCAGCGGCGAAGCTTGACGCGCTAGCGTCGACGCAACGACGCGTTCGGCTGCCCGGCGTAATTCGGCAAGGCGGTTGCTGCCTTGCTGCTCTTGAACGATGCGCCGCAAGACTCCCGAAGTATCGACATACACGCCGTTGCGATACTCTTGAATTGCGCCCGGGCCGCCGACTTCGTCCCAAGTCGTCGGCGCAATGGTCGAGGTGATCAGCTCGATGAGCGACTGAAAGTCGGCCTGTCCCGCTCCGCCGTGCGCTCCCGCGGGCGATTGGCTGCTCATGCCGGCCAAGGCCCGATCTCGGGCAACATCGTCGCCGATCTCGCTCAGCGTCGACATCGACCCGATCTTCTCGCCGGCCGCGGCTTGTGATTGCGCGATCGCAGCCAGCCGCTGGTCGCGCTGATCGGGCGGCGCGGCCTGCGCCTGCCTTAAGGCTGGCGCAAATTCCCCTGTCGCCAATTGTTCGCGCAACAAGTCATCGGGCGCCGGCTCTGCCGCCGAAGCGAAGCCGAGGCTCAGAGCAACGAATCCCAGTACTGCCCAACCGATTACAAGTCGTTTCGAACGAAACATCCAGAAAGGACGAGACATGGCGACACTCCTCAAGATCGCTTCTCTGTTCGTTAAGAGGCACGCACGCCAGTCTGTACCTTCCGAAATGTGGTATCTGAAGTCAAGGAAATTCACGTCTTGGGAACTACAATCGTGGTCGTCGCGAACTAGTGCGTCGCGGACTCGGCGGGCGGCGCTCGCTTCGCACGGATCGAGGCGAATGAACAACGCCTGCCATAAAACAAAAAAACGGCTCCCGCAGCCATTGCGGAAGCCGTTTTTTGTATCGAATCAACTAGCGTTGAGCGAGGGCGCGACTTACCATGCCGCTCCCAAAACTTAGACTAGTAGCCGCAGCCGCAGCTCGGGGCAGCGCCGCAGCCGCCACCGCAACCGCCGCAGCCGCCGCCGCAGCCCGTGTTGCAGCAGCCGCGATTGCGATGGAACAAGCGGTGCAGGCAGCCATGACGGCGACCGCAGCACGGAGCCGGCTCGCAGCACGAGGGCTGTTCGCAGCACGACGGTTCGGGCATGCAGCAGCTCGGCTCAGGCGTGCAGCAGCTCTGCTCGCAACAGCTCGGAGCGGCACAGCAACGCGAACGGTGGCAGAACAGGCCGGCGTTGGCCTCTTGGCTGCAGACCAAGATCAGCGCGGCGACGGCAAACAGGGGGACGAGAATCTTCGCTTTCATCGGGTAAATCTCCTGCCAGTAGCAGTGGAATAGTAAACCTAGGGAATCTAGGCTCCAGCTACTGGCAGCTATCGTCCGCCCCAAACGGCGGCGTTAATTGGGAAAGCTGCATTCCATGATTACGGTAAACGAGCACTTTAAGGATTATGACCATCGATCGAACTGATACGGTTTTGCAGCAAAACTTCCGCCCAAAGGGCTCGGTTGGCGCTCCAAGCTTCGACATAACCGGTTCGTTTGGCAGTCGACCGCCAGCCAGCAACCGATGAGTGCGGCTCCGCCTACGCGCATGTGTTGCGGCCAATATTTTGGGCAATCCCGATCCAGCCGGAATGGCTCACTCGGCATCCCTGCCTAATGGTCATTCAGAGACTCTCTGACGAGCTATGATTTAAAGTTCGACTTTTCTTTGCGCGGTTCATCCAACCGACAGGGCCAGATGGGCAGGCGGCGCCGGCGGTTTGTGAAGAAACAGCCCCAGCAACTTGAGAGCCCGCCCATGACCAAGCCCGCCGGAGGCATTGAGCCGGTCATCTCATGCCTGGCCGACGACCCCGATTTGGGCGAGCTCGTGGCGATCTATGCGCAAGAGATGCCCGAGCGAGTTGAAATGCTTTTGGATCGCTTCGCCGCGGGCGACTGGCCGGCACTAGCGAGATGCGCTCACCAGTTGAAAGGCGCCGCCGGCAGCCATGGTTTCCACCAGCTCACAGAGCCTGCTGGAGCGCTAGAATACGCCGCGCGCGAGCAGCCCGACCCGCGTCACATCGAAGCTGCCCTCGAGGCGCTCGTGGACCTCTGCCGCCGCGTACAGTGAGCGCCGAGTCAAACCTGTTTGGCGCAATCCGCCAACAGCCGACGTTGGATATTTCGTTTATTTCTTAGCGGCCAGGCGGAGCGTTTGCAGATAAGGGACCGGGTTGCTCCCCAGCGCGTTCAACACCGTGCCGCCGGCGGTAAAGCAGTGCGTAACCCAGTCGGGCTGGCCATAGCGATCGAGAGCGGCTCCGCCTTCCCCGCCCCCGACATAGACCTCGACGCCGGCATCCTTCATCCGCTTGAGCTGAGCGACGAATTTGCGCGTGCCGTCTTCGAATCGCGGGTCCTCGAACATACCGAACACGCCGTTATGAAATGCGACCGCGCCTTGACCTGCGGTTTTCTGTTCCGCGATGAACTTGCCGACCTGTTCGGCGAATAACTCGCTGGTTTTGGGTCCGATGTCGAATTGCTGATCCTGGGGGCCGATCTCAGCCGCGGTCCGGCCGTCTTGGAGCACGAAGTCGACCGGCAACACAAAGCGAATGCCTTTGGCTCTGCCATCGGCCAGCATCTGCCGGGCCTGATCGACGCGCTCGCGGGCAATGTAATAAGGCTTGTCCTGATGATCGGGGTTTTCAGCAATGCCCAAACCGAACGGCTTGCCGTCCAACTCGCCCGCGGCTTTCTTGAGCGCCATGGCGAGCGAACCGGCGGTGAAGACCCAGCGGATCGCGCCGCGCGCGATCATGGCTTCCAGGTCGTCGAGCTTGTCGGTCTTGAGCCCGCTGAACACGACCAATTGAGCGCCGAGACAGCGCTTCATCGGACCATCGAACTCGCTGGCCACATAGCTGCCGAGAGCAATGCGGTCCATGGCCAGCGGGAGCACGGTCGTCGACGTATCGAGGCTGCCGGCCGACAGAGCTTCGTTGACGTAGACGCGGGCCACCTTCGCTGCCATTTCGTTGGCGAACTTCGTGAGCCGCTCGGCCAACTGGTCGGCATCTTGCGGTTTGGCCTTCCAAAGCACCCGTTCGATCTCGTATTTACGCGTGTTTTCCAACAACAACACGCTGCCAGGCGCCACAGCAGCAATCGCCTTGACGAGTTCGTCGCGCACCGCAAGCGTGTTCTCGTCCAGCCAATCGCCGATCAGCGGAACCTCGCACTTCAGCAGTTCGCTGAGTCGCTTGCCCACCGCCTTCAGGCTTCCCTCGGGTTTGCGACCTATGTGTCCAAAAACAATTTGCTTCCAGCCATGTTGGCGGCCGAATTCGAGCGTCGAGACCATCGAGCGGAGGCGGATGTCGCCGTCGCCGATCTTTTCGCCCGGCTTGGCGTCGACGTCGCCGCGGACCAGAACCGGCGTACCGCTGGAGATTCCAGAGAGACTGGCCAAGCGAGGAATCGCGCCGAGATAGTCGGCCAACGAAAGCTTCTGAATTTCCGGATCATCGCCCAATAAGGTACGGCATAGTTGAGCGATCGATTGATTCGTGACAGGCATCTGCTTGACCCTTAGGCTCGATTCTCGACCGATGTGCTTGCCGCTCATGTCATCCAGGGAGAGGCCGGTCGACGTCTTTCGCGACAAGTTCGGCACTCAAAATAACAAAATCGGCTCGAAGGCGACAGGAGGGGCGCGCATGGGCGAATCAGACGCCCTCGGGCGAACGACAGCACCGAATAGGCGCTGAAAGGCACGGCGTTGCGGCGCGCAAAACCGGCCAGCGCGTGGCATTTCTTAGCGCCGTTGCGCCGGATTACGGTTCGACCTGCAGGGCTTCGACGCCCTTCTCGCTGGAGAGCAGCAACACGCCCTTGCCGTTGAGCTGAGCGACTGCGATTCCCGAGAGCGCGACGCCGTAGCCGAAATGGTCGATCTCTTCGCCTCCGGCTGACAGGATGTGCACCGAGCCGTCGGCCCCGGCGAGAGCCCATTGGCCGGTTTCGCCCGGCAGCAGCTTGCCGGCGCTGACCATCTCGATGGCCCCTTCAGGATGTACGCCCGGCGGCAATGGATGATTCCACAGCTCGTCGCCCGCGGTGTTCAGGCCGACGGCAATATCAGGACCGAGCCCGCCATCGGCGAGCTTGTTTTGCGTGATCGCACAAAGTTCCGATTGCCCGTCACCGTCAAGGTCGGCCGAAAAGACAAGGCGGATGAATCGCTCCGCGAGCACGATCGGCTTGGCGTCTTTGCCTTCCGCATCGAATGGGACCAGGTTGCCGCGCAAACTGGCGGCCAGCAGGTTGCGCTGGCCTTGGCCTTCGACGACCGCCAGCCGCATGACATTGTCTAGAGCTCGGCTGACCCAATGTTGTTTGCCGGAGAGCGCGACGTTCTGAACGCCGTCTTCGCCCCAATAACCGATGTTCAATTCTGGCTGGCCATCGCCGTTGAGATCGGCCAATTGTACGTCGGCAATCCCAGCATGTTGTTTGTCGGGAAAGCTGAGTTTGGTTTTCCATTCGTCGTCGAAAACATGCACTTGCTGCACGTTGACGGCGGAGCCGGCGAAATAGCGTTTGCCGTCGGCGTCGACCATGGTGCGCAGGAAGCTGATGACCGCTTCTTCGGGCTCTTTGGGAATGTCCAACTCGTGCCGTGCCGCGATTTTGCCATCGGCGCTTAGCTCAACCGCAGTCCGCCATGCATCGAGCACGAACATCTGATCTTGTCCTTCGCCGCTGGGTACGATCAAGAAGTTGCCTGGCCGAGTCAGCTCGGCGCAGGTCCACAGGCTGCTTATCTTCAGTTTGGCAGGTTCCGTTTTCTTGGCAATTTTAGCGAGCTGCACCGGCGCTTCCGCGGCCGCCATTTTGCCCCCCTCTTCAAAGTCCTTGATCACTTGCTCATAAAGGTTCTCCCCGGCGAGCAGTTTTTCCAACTTAACGGGCAACTCCATGGCCAACTGCGGCTGGTAGCCAGTTTCATAAACCTGGATCTTCCCATCCGGCCCCAGAACTACCATGGTTGGTAGTCCCTTGACCTGAAACACGTTCTCGCAGTAGCGATCGAGGTCGCGAAAGATCGGCAGCTTCAGCTTCGCCTTTTCGAAAGACGCCTGCAGATCCTTCTCGTTTACCTGGGGCTCGTCGGTGCTGACGGCCAAGAACACGACCTTGTCGTTGTCTTTGTATAGATCGTAAACGTACTGCAAGTTGGGCAAGCCTTTAAAACACCATTCGCACCAGGTGGCCCAAAAGTCGATCACGACGATCTTGCCTTCCAGGCTAGTGCGGTCGATTGGCTTGCCATCGATGGTTGCAAATGTGAAGTCTTTGACTTTTTGGCCTAACAGTTCGTGCGGAGGCGGACGAACGTTGAAACGTTCGACCAGTTTGGCCTCGGAGGGCAGCTCCAGTTCAAACGCCACCGGCTCAATTTCATGATTGAGCCGGGCTCCTTTGAACTCCGCGACCAGCGACAGGTCGGTCGGCTTCGGACCGCCCTGCTCTTCCAACCCGGCCCGCAGAGCGTCTGTCGGGTATTCGAGCCGCCGCAGTGCAAAACTCTGCTGCTCGACCCAGAACACGAGTTTGCCATCGGGACGCTTGATCTCGATGCCGTAGCACATCTGGTCGTCAATTTTTTTAGCGTCGAGCAGTTTGGGCTTATCGCCTTCTTTCAGAATCGGCCCCAACGAGTCCTTATCGAGCAACAAGCCCAACTGAATCGGGGCGCCGGCCATGCCATTGGTCACCACTTCGAACAGCACCGGATCGGCGAACACGTCGGAGATCGCCAGCTTTTCCGGCGCCGGTCGATCCAAGACCTGATTGGCCAGGTCGGAAATCGTCGCATGATATTGTTTGCCATCGCAGACCACGATCGTCTGATAGGCGTGCATGCGCAACTTATTCGGGCGCGCGAAAGTAACGGAAAAATCCGCCGTTTCATCGACTCGCTCCTCGCCACGATCGAATTTCAAGCGAAACTGACCGCCGTCTTCGTAGGTCTTCGCGTTGCGATAGGCTTCCGCCATGGCTTTCAGCACGTCGTCCGCATTGGTCAACAGGGGCGTTGCGCGAGTATCGCCGGGAGAGCCGCCTTGACTGCAGCCAACGAGCGGCGTCACTGCCAGCAACAGGCAACCTGCCAAGAGCGGAATTTGCCAACGCACGGCGAGTCGAAGTGGGGCATGCATGCAAAAGATTCCTGATCCATTTTGATCCAATGCACGTCGAAATCGGCTGGCTGCTCCGGCGGCAGCGACCTGCGAACAGTGCGCGGGCATTATTGGTAACTTCGGCCAACAGGTAAAGCTCGGCTTCTTGACCGGGTTCGGGCCCCAGAGATAAGATCTCTTGCGCTTGCCCCTGCAGAGGCAATTGCCTCGCCGAGCGCCATCCACGTCTTTCTTTGGCCGCGGCTAGAGAGTGCGTCAGCTTTAGATCACCCAACTTCCCCAAATGGCCTGCACTATCTCATACGGTGTTGATTCGTCCTTCGACCTGGATCTGCCGCCCGAAACGCTTGTGGCGGCTTGCGAGACGCCGCATGCCGAGCCGCTGAGCGATCCGGCGGCCGCGCTTTCCGAGGCCCTGACCAATCCGCTCGAGTTCCCGCCGCTGGCTCGCGCCACCGTTCCGGGCGACAAGATCGTATTAGCGTTGGATGGCAGTTTGCCTCAGCCCAGCCTCCTGGCGGCCGTGCTGGCGGAGCACCTTGTCGAATCGGGGGCGGCGGCCGACGACCTCACGCTATTGCGTACAAAGTCGAACGCAAATCTCGATATCGACGAACTTCGAGAGCAAATGCCTTCGCCCTGGCGCGACTTGCTGAAAGTTGAAATTCACGATCCCGCTGACAAGCAGCAACTCGGCCTGCTGGGACAATCGCACGACGGGCGGCCAATCTATATGAATCGGAGCTTGCTCGATGCCGACCTTGTTGTGCCGATCGGCTGCCTGCATCCGACGGGCGCTCTCAATTATCATGGTCGCTACGGCGGGCTGTTTCCCGCCTTCGCCGACGAGAAAACGGTGCAGCGTTATCGCAAGCCGCGCGGCATCGAAGCCCGGCGCGAAGTGACCGGCAGCCAGCGGCGCGAAATCGACGAAATCGGCTGGCTTCTCGGCTCGCAATTTACCGTGCAGGCGATTCCTGGCGGGGGCGAAAGCGTGATCGCTATCTTGGCTGGCGAGACGCACAAGGTGTTTGAACAAGGCCAGCGGCAGTGTGATGCCGCCTGGACGTTTCAGGTGGATCGGCCCGCAAGCCTGGTGGTGGCCGCTGTGAGCGGCCGGCCGGGCTTGCAAACCTGGGAGAATGTCGCTCGGGCGCTGGCGAGCGCCGGCCGCCTTGTGGCGGAAGGGGGCGCCATTGCGCTGTGCACCGATCTCGACACTGCGCCGGGTTCGGGCGTCGCTAGTCTGGCGCAGACGGATGACTGGCAATCGGTGCTGCGGCGCATCCGTCGCGATTGCCCGCCGGACGCACTGGTTGCCGCCGAGCTGATTGAAGTGATGGGTCGCGCCCGGGTCTATTTGCTGAGCCAGCTCGAAGAGTCTCTGGTCGAGGATTTGGGCATTGCCCCGGTCGGAAATATTGCCGACGTGGCGAGGCTCGCTCGGCGGCACGAGTCGTGCATAGTTTTACCCAACGCTCAGCGCGTGCTGGCGAGCACGGCGGACGACGAATAGGCCGCGCTAACGGGCGCCTAAGGGACGTAATCTGACATGGCGAATGAAGCCACGCTCAAGCAGGAACTGCAATTGGCCGGGGCCGTCTTCGGCACCGTAAAGCACGGGCAAGAGCCGCTTCATTTTGGCGACGCGCAAGGCGAATACGAATCGCTGGCGTCGGGCGCCGGCCTCGTTGACCTGAGCGCACGGACTCGAATCGAACTGCGCGGCGAAGATCGAGCCAAGTTCCTGCATAACCTGTGCACCAATGAGATTCGCAAGTTGCCGACTGGATCGGGATGCGAAGCCTTCTTGGCCGATGCCCGCGGTCACGTGCTCGGCCATGTGTTCGTCTTTTGCCGAGCTGAGGCCTTGCTGTTGGAAACCGTGCCAGGAGAAGAGGCGAAGCTGCTGGCTCACTTTGATCGTTATCTGATTCGCGAGAAAGTGGAACTCGTCGGCCATAGCGCCGACACGGCCGAACTGCTGCTGGCAGGCGCCCAAGCCGAAGCGCTGCTCGCGACGCTGACGACGGCGCCGCTGCCCCAAGACCCGCTTGGTCACGTGGAAGGGGATCTGGCGGGATACAAGGTCTTGATCGCGCGCGTCGATTTCACGCGTTCGGGCGGCTTTCTAATAGTTTGCGGGCAACAGAATGCTGCTGAAATCTGGCGCGTTTTGCGCGCCGCCGGTGCGCGTCCCTGTGGTTATCAAGCTTTTGAGACGGCGCGCATTGAAGCCGGATTCCCCTGGTACGGAATTGACCTGACCGAGGCAAATCTGCCCCAGGAAGCGGGTCGCGACGAGTTGGCGATCAGCTTCGTCAAGGGTTGTTACATCGGCCAAGAGACCGTTGCACGGATCGACGCATTGGGGCACGTCAACAAAATGCTCGTGGGACTCAAATTCTCGGGCGATCGCGTCCCCGAGCCCGGACTGGAATTAACGGCGGGGGGCCAACCTGCGGGGAAAACCGCCTCGAGCTGTTATTCTCCCCTGTTTCAGGCGCCGCTCGCCTTGGCCTACGTCCGTCGCGGGCTGACCGAGCCCGGAACCGCTCTTGAATCGCACCTGGGTGAGGCAAAAGTCGTCCGCCTCTAGGACGGACGCGGGCTAACAACCCCGGCTTTTTCCCTTGACGGCAGCCGGCGCCGCCCACGGGCTGGAAATCCACCCGAGCGATGGTTTTTCTGCTAGCCCGGCCGCAGGCCTTGACCGGGGGATACGATTAACAAGGAGAGCCGTGGGCAGCCAACGGCTTTACAGCGACTTTTTATGCCGCCAGTCAAGCGATTGGCGAGCAGCCAGGGGCCCGATGGAGCAAGAGAGACGCGAACCTTAGTCCGCTTAAAGTGAACGGTGACGATAGCATGAGAAAACCATGAAATCCGCATAAAACTAACGAATGGCTGCTTTTAAACGCGGATTTCTTCGAGTACAATGCGCCGATGCTCTGCTAGGTAGGTTTGCTCTTCCGAGTTCGAGCATGAGCCATATTCTTTGGTTCGCGAAGAGCAGCTGAACGCGGGGTCACGTCTCAAGGATTTCGTTGATTCGACAAAAAGCACTTCGTCAGCGACTCTCGTTCTAGCTGTGTGTTTGGCGGAACGGCGGCGTGATCGTGGGTTCATGTGTGCGACGGCGTTCGCGCCGCTCGGGCGGATGAGGCTAGGTTCACCAGGAGTCTTATTGAGATGCGGCCGAGGGCAGAGAGCGCGGTTTCGCATCGGAAAGGGCCAGGACGGCGAGCCTTTCCTGCAAGACTCTCAACGTAAGGAGAGGAGAAAGGGAGAAGTATGATTAGCAAGTACAATGGGGAAACGGCGTTTTCCGCCACGATGCCTGAGGTTCCAGACTCCATCGTCAAGGACATGGTGAAGGTATTCAAGCTGCTGTCCGATGAGACGCGGCTGCGAATTTTGCTCTACTTGACTCGCACGCACGAACTACACGTCCGCGCCTTGTGCGATATCTTGAAGCAGAGCCAGCCGGCCGTAAGCCATCACCTGGCGCTGTTGCGAGTGGCCGAGCTGATCGAGTCTCGCCGTGAAGGGAAGCACAACTACTACCGGCTCCTGCCGCATCGTTTTCAGGAACTGCTCGACCTGGTGTTTGCTGCAGTCCCCAAGGACGAGCGCCGGATTCGCTTTGAAGATTACGTGCTGAGCTACGCTCCCGAAGAAGAGCTGGTTCAAGCGCCGTAGGTTGTCCGATTGAGGGCGGATTTTGCGCCTTTCTCGCTCGAACCGCAGGAACCGACTCGACGCAGCGCAGAAATACTCGGCTTATCGAACTGTTTTCCTACCAGCACAAGCGTGGGGCTTTGGCGCGGATGTGCCCGTGGCGGCGTCATTGCCTCCTCGCTTGACGGCAAATTCGTCCTCAGCTGCTTTGGATAGCGCGCTGCAAGCCGTTAGAATTTTCGGCGCCTGCCAACCACGGCTCGCAACCAGATTCTACTCCTGCGCGCAACGCATCGTGATATGCCCCGTTTCGAGCATCTACGCCATAAGCCTCCGGCGCCTCTGGAGCGGCCGCGCGAGTTGATCGTCGCCTGCGCGCCGCTGCGCAGCAACATCAATCTATCGCGCATTGTACGCACGGCCGGCTGCTGCGGAGTGCGGACGGTGATTTGCTGCGGAGCGGCCAAAATCATCGAGAAAATCGCCCGCGACAGCATCGACGACGATAATCACTCGGCCGTTGAAATCCGCGTTCACCGCACGCTGGCGCCGCCGTTGCGAGAATTGAAACGTGAAGGATATCGGCTGGTAGGGCTCGAGCAGACGACCGAGTCGGAGTGCCTGCACTCGTTCAGGTTCGAGGCGAAGACGGTGCTGGTCGTCGGCAATGAGCGACAAGGTCTCGAGGAGGAAATCCTGGCCTTGCTCGACCAGGTCGTCGAGATTCCCGTTTACGGTCTCCCATACAGTTACAATGTCGCCACCGCGGCCGCCATGGCCCTCTACGAGTTCTGCCGCCAATACCCCGAGGGCTAAACTCGGCGACGGAAATTGGAACTGAGCGAGGCAAGGCGTTTTCGCCTTCGAGAATTTAATTTCTAAGCTTGGACTTCCGACCTTCCGCTCGGCCCTTGACCGGCGTCGTGCCCGCTTTAGACTGATGAGTTTGGGCGTGCTTCTGGGCGGACCTTCCGTCTTAGCCGCCATGGCCCGTGAAAGGATTGCTTAAGTGCCTGGAACTTGCGTGATCGGTCTGCAATGGGGCGACGAAGCCAAAGGCAAAATCGTCGACCTGCTGACCGAACGTCACGATGTCGTCGTCCGTTATCAGGGCGGAGCCAACGCCGGCCACACCGTGGTTACGGGCGGCCAGACCTACAAGTTATCGCTGATTCCCAGCGGCATCCTCCGGCCCGGCGTGCAGTGCGTGGTCACGGGCGGCGTGGTGCTCAATCCGCCTAGTTTTCTGGCCGAGATCGATGGACTGCTCTCCCGCGGCGTCGAGGTTGGCCGAAACCTGATGATCAGCGATCGGGCCCACGTCATCTTTCCCTGGCACCTGGTCGAAGACCGCCTGGCCGACGGCGAGACGGCCAGCGGCGAGGCCATTGGCACGACGATGCGCGGCATCGGCCCTTGCTATCGAGACAAAGTCGGCCGCAGCCACGCCATTCGCTTGGGTGACATGTATCGTGAGAATTTTCGCGATCGCATCCAGCAGGTCGTGGCGCAAAAGAATAAGTGGATCGGCGCCCTGGCCGGCCCCGGGAACTTTGAGCCGCTCGACCCCGCCAAGGTGCTCGAGGAATATCAAGGCTACGCCGAGCGGTTGCGCCCGTTTGTGGCTGATACCACTACGTACTTGCTTGACGCGCTTGAAGACGGCCGGCGCCTGCTGTTCGAAGGGGCCCAAGGCGCCTTGCTGGACGTTGATCACGGCACGTATCCCTATGTGACCAGCAGCAACAGCTCGGGCGTCGGCATTTCGGCAGGAGCGGGCGTTCCGGGCCGTTATTTGCAAAAGATCATCGGCGTGGTCAAGGCATACAGCACTCGCGTCGGCGGGGGCCCTTTCCCGACCGAACAAGACAATGCTCTCGGGCAGCATCTGCGAGATCGCGGCAATGAGTACGGCACCGTGACGCGGCGGCCGCGCCGTTGCGGCTGGTTCGATGCGGTCGCGGCGCGCTATACGGCGCGGCTGAGCGGCGTCGATACCTTAGCCGTCATGCTGCTCGACGTGCTGAGCGAACTGGAAGAAATCAAGATTTGCACCGCCTACGAGATCGGCGGCAAGCGAGTCGACGTATTTCCCAGCCAC
>JAICIG010000198.1 GCA_025924495.1 Pirellulales bacterium
AAGGGCCGTTTCATTCACGTGCCGGAAAGTATCTTAACGATCACCGGCTACATGCTTTTTCACGAAGGAGGCGCGAATGCGAAGGCGCCGGATGAGGCGGCGCGCTTCGAGCGGATGGCTCGCGACTTTGACGATCGATTAATCGGCGTCGGGTGCAACGACCTAGGTCTCGACGGATTGTTGCAGGACGATCCAGCCAAGGAGCGCGAGTTCTTGGGCCTGGTAAGACACGTTAGGGCGAGACTTTCGGATTTTGGCGACGACATCCCTGCCGAATACCTGGAGCACTTTATGCCGATTAAGGAGTACCGCTCCGGACTGCTTGTTTCGCCGTGGTTCTTCAAGGTGCTCGATGTCATTGAGTCGCTGATTACTGACGAACCGGTCCCGGACATCTGGGCGGAGTAGGCCCGTCTTTGAACGTTTTTCGCAGTGCAATCGACGCCTTTTACGATACAAGCGTCGAACTCGTTCGCGGCGCTCTTTCAGAGTACTTTGAAACGGCGATCCAGGCCGGCGCCGTGAGCTTGGCGATGCCATCGCTCGCGACTGGCTACGGGAGGTTGCCCATGCAAGGGTCCGGCGCAGCGTTACGCGACGAGGTGCGACTTCGGTCTGGTTTGGCTCTCGATGTCACTCTCGTGCTGCGGACGGTTGAGGACGACAAAGTAATGCGGCAGATCCTTGGATCGTAGCGCCGGTAAAGTCGAAAAAAGCTAAAACGGGGGCGGAGGCGCGATGAAATCGAGAGTTGAACCGGTCGCCGGGCGAAACCTGCGTCGGCACGGAATCTGCCGCGGGCCGTGGCGCGATACGACGTTCGCGGTCGGCGCGCGACAGGAAATGGCAGATATCCATGCTTTGCTCCCGGTGCCGGTCCGGCGCCGCGTGTTCGTTAACCTGCGCAGGTCGATGCCGCCTCGGCCGGAAATGGCGACTCAGGGTCGCGCCGGGCAAACCGTATTCCCGCCGCGAGCTGAGCAATGTGGATCGTCAAGCCGCTGCAGCTTTGGTTGCCGCGACTGATATTGACGCTCCATGCGAAAGCGTTGTTAATTACCGCTTACATTTGGGAGCTTTGGGGCGGCGTCATGGTCATGGAGGCATGCCGATGTCTGCAAGTAAGCGACGGCTAGTACTGGCATTACTGATCGGTTTACACGCGGCGGCTGCAGTGCTTTTGGCGCCTGTCGACTTCCTTCAGCCAGAGTCGTTCTCAGGCTACGTCAGATTCGCCGTCTTCGGCGCGCTGATGACGCCGCCGGCGCTGTTGGCGTTTTGCGCCGCACTGGGGCCTTGGCCGGGCGCAATTCGGGCGCCGCTCACGACCTGGTTTGCGTCCGTTTTCGGTTTGCTGCTCGCCTACGGAGCATGGCGCGGCGATTTCGGGTACGGGATGGCGAGCGACCCCGGCGAACTCGCCGCGCTGTGTTTCATCCCGCTCGTCGAGTTCTCAGTACTGCTTGCGCCTCTCGCCCTGTTGCGCGGCGTCCGGCGTTGGCGGCTGGAAGGGTCGTTTGGCGAGTTGGCACAGGCGCCGCGCCGCATTTCCGGCCAGTACACGATCCGGTCGCTGTTGGTCTGGACGCTCGCGGCTGCGGCAGTTGTCGCCAGCCTGCGGCGGCTTTTATTGACTCAAGACCTACCGACAGACGAGTTTAGCGGCCTGCTGCGAGCTGCTGCGGCCGAAGGCGTACTCGCCGGCATCATGATGGGCGTGGCCGCCTTGCCGGCGCTTTCGGTTGCCTGGCTGGTGCTGCTTTTGGGAAAGAGGCTGGTGCTGCGCGCGTCGCTCATAGTTGTGACCGCCGGCGGCATCGCCGCCGTGCTGGCGGTCTATTGGCAAATGGACCACGATGTTGCAATGCTGCTGCTGGCAGGCAGTATTGAAACAGGCGTGATGCTGGCATCTCTAGCAAGTGTTATTGTGCTGCGAGGTTGCGGGTATCGCCTGGTGCGGTGGCCGCCAGGGGAGGCGGAAGCGCCGCAGGTCGTTGCGGCCGACACCGCACGCCCTCAGCGACAATTCGCCTGGATGCTGGGCTGCCTGACCGCGGCGACCATTGCGCTGGCCAGTTGCGCGCCTTCGCGGCTGAGCGTCTGGAAGCAAGCAACTGAAACGCGGTACTGGGCTGAGCGGGGACTGGAGTTGATCTACGACGGCCAGGGCCGCATGAGGGGCATCAACGGCGACGCAGACGGGGTTACCGACGACGAGCTGCACCGTTTTGCGGAAATGCCTGATTTAGCGAGGATCGATTTTACCAGTCTTCGCGATTCTCAAATCGCAGCCCTGACCGCGCCTGCAAGCCTCGACACGCTTTGCATTACCGATTCGCGCTTTACAGACAAGGGGCTGGAACACATCGGACGTTTCCCACAACTCAGGGAACTAGGTCTGTCTCGGACGAGCGTTAGTGATGCGGGGATGGCACGCATCGCTGGCTTGAAGCAATTGACATCTTTACGATTGTCTTTGACAGACGTTTCCGACGAGGGGCTGACGGTACTGGCTGAATGCAAGCAGCTTCGCTGGATTGACCTTTCCTTGACGTCGGTGACGGCGGCGGGCGCCAGGCGATTGAGCGAGGCCCTGCCCGATGCAAAGATCACCATCGGCGCCTGCGACGCCGTCGTGCGCGCGGCGGTGCTTGACTATGGCGGCGACGTACGATTGGAACGCCTGCATGCCTGCGGCAAAGTTCAGACGTTCGGTTCGCCGCCTTCGCCATCAGCGGCTGTCGGGCTCTCCGTGACCGACGCCGGTCTGAAACTGTTGAACACTCACATGCAGTTGAAAACTCTCGACTTGCGGTACGCCGCCATCACCGACGGCGGACTGCCGGCGTTGTTTCCCTTAAAGACGCTTGAACAAATTGACCTGCGGGACACGGGGGTGACAGAGACCGGTCGCCAGCAACTGGCAAAAGCCTTGCCTGATTGCGAAATCTTGCGGTAACTCCGCCACCCGCATCGAGCGATCGGGAAAGTGACCTTGCTTCGTCTGACCTGCACACTTTTGCAGCGCGGGGCGCGCACCGGGACCGCCGCGCCGGTGCACATTATCCTACGCGGGGCGATGCCGCCCGGTGACGAAAAAGCCCGCTGCGTTCGCGCCAAAAAGAGAGCAACCAAAGGGACGGTCCGTGGGGATCCACAGCTAAGGCGTAGGCTTTTCCCTGCCAACCGTCTGGCTCCGAGCGGGAAGCTTTGTGGCGGCGGAGAATGCGACGCGGGTATGGGAATGCGTTGGGAACGGCATATCCATGGCATCTGCGAACGGCAGTATCCACACGAGATGCAGCCGTTCCGATAATTCACCGCGATTCGGCAGCCAATCGAACGCTGAATGCGGGGTTTCGGTAGCCAGAAGATTTCGGATCGGTTTCAAGGGCTTCGGCAATAGGCCCTTTTTGGCAATCGCTAATCGTTTGCCAAAATGAACCGCCAACAATGAACGGTCCGTCAATAATTTCCCAACTATTGCCGATCATGTCAAAAAGTCCGAACTCGTTCGGTTTCTTACCCCCGACACCATGAGGCTTACCGTCAGAGCGCGGGCTAACCCATGCGATTTCATTGAGCGTGCTCGCGTTAATATTTCCCGGCTTTCCGGAGAAGCATGCATACTCCCACTCGCTCTTAGCCAACAACCGAAATTTTAATCGCTGCGAATTGATCCCCGAATTCATGGCATCGATGAGATCGCGACAATCGCCTATGGACAAGTTACCCACCGGTAAATCATCGCCTTGGAATGTACTTGGGTTCCCCCCCATCACCGCTTGCCACTGCTTCTGCGTGACTTCCGTCTGCCCTAAATAAAACTCCTTGATCTTGCCGTCCTTGCTCGCCGGAATCTTCACTAGCCGCATGACGACGCCGGGGGCGAGGGTGATGTCGAGATACTTGTCGCTGTCGCCGCCGGTTTGGCGGGCGGCGGAGGCGAGGGCTTCGTCGCCGGCGTCTTTGATCCGCTTTTCGAGCCGGGTTTTGGCGAAGCCGGAGAGGCCGCCGACGGCGCGCGTGTACCAGAACACCGAGCGGCTCTGATAGCCGGCCCGGTCGCGAGGACTGTTGCTCTGCTCGGCAAGCGCCCACCACGCATCGCCGAGCGTGGCCATCTCGCCCGATTTCTCGGGCCTGGCCCGGTCGGCCGCAGCGACCTTTTGCAAGTCGGCGTCCGCCGACTTGGCCAAATGCTTGAGGCCCGCGACCCAATCGTGGCGATCGAAGGCCAGGTGCTTTCCGTACGACTCATTCGCTGCCGGGTCGTCGGGCCGATCTTCGAGCGTCTTGAGCGCAGCGGCCGTCGTGGCTTGCTCCTGTTCGTGCTGCCGCTTCGCCTTCTCGATGTTGCGGCGATGAGTGGCGACGTCTTTGCGGATCTCGGGGTCACGCAATTTCGCCGAGACCAAGCCCGCCGTCTTGAGGGCCGACTCGGCCACGTCGAACCGCCCGGCCGCCGATGCGGTGTCGGCCAGTTCCAGCGAGCGGTGTGCGATGCCGGTCCGCTCGTCGGCGGTGCGGGCCGACTTGGCGACCATTTCGAGCAGCTTGTCCTTCAAGCCCAGCACGTCGCAATCGAAGGCGGCGCCGAGCTGCTCGAGGGCCGAGAAAGCGAGCTTGGTATCGCCCGACTTCGCCGCCGCCTCGGCCGCCGAAAGATAGAGCGCCGCCTTGGCCGGGGGGTCGTTGGTGGTGTTCTCGGCGGCTTCGAGCATCGCTTTCACCGCCGGAATTTTGTCGGCTTCGGAAAGCTCCTTGCGGAAAGTATCGATCACCAGCCGCTTAGACGCCTCGAGCTTGTCGGCCGGCGGCAGCGCCTGGTCGGCGGCGCTGGCCGCGCTGACGAAGAACAACCACCCGCACGCCGAGATCAACAGCAACTTCGCCACGGAAACGCTCCCCTTTAATTGATCCCAGATTGATCGATCGCGTTGGACCGAAGTCCACTTCGATGGTAGCGCGGGGCGTTGGCTGCTGCAAGCGGAAAGTGAAGATCAGGGCGGCAGGCGGGGCGCAGTCGCACGCGTCGGCCTGCCGGGGCAACAATTCGCGTCGACTGACGCCTTAGAGCGCGTGGGGCTGCGCCCCTCCCTACGTCTTTGGCCATGTACCAAGCTGAACTCTATTTCACCCGGCATTTGATTGAAGACGACAAGCAGCGCGGCTGGCTCGTGTTGCCTTTGCCAAAATCCTGTCCGCTACCACGGCGTAAATAAGTGGAGGAAGAGTGATCCGTTCCCAATCGCCGCCTGCACAATCCCCCCACGCCGATCGTCAACACATGCCAATCCTTCCCAAAGCTTGCGCGCTCGGCTCCGGCAGACCAGCATGGGAAACTGCGCGATAGCCAGCGGGCGGCTTTGGGCGCCGGACGCCAAAGCGATGCCAGCCGGTGCGCGCCGGTCGTGCAATCGACTGGTTGCTCGTCCGACGGCCTGGCTGCGCTCAGTGCGTTTGTGATGCCATCGCTCGAGTACGCAGCCAAGTGCGGCATCGGGCCTGAGCGCCGATGACTTGTCGACTTTGGATGCGGTCAACACACTTTAGCCCGCTACCGGTCGCCGGGAAGGGTTTAAATGTTCGGTCAAGTCGTGTTACGCTGAAGCGTGTATTAAGACCGGCCACATAAGGGGGCGAGATGGTTAAAGCGTTCGATCCCTATCGCAATTGGTTGGGCATCCCTAGCGGTGAACGCCCGCCAAATCATTATGCGCTGCTGGGCCTGAGCCGGTTCGAGGACGATCCAGAGGCCATCGCCAACGCCGCCGACCGGCAGATGGCCTACGTGCGGACGCACCAGACGGGTCCGAACGCCAAATTGACGCAATCGCTGCTCAACGAGTTGGCCGCGGCGCGGTTGTGCCTGCTCAACGCGGCGCAGAAGGCGCGTTACGATGCCGACTTGCGGGCGAAGCAGGCGGCGTCTACGCCTTCGCCCCCGGTGCAGATAATGCCGCAAGTCGCGCCGGAACCAATGGCAGCGCGGCTTCCGCTGCCGGTCGCGGTTCCGCTGCCGGCGAGCGTGATGGAGACGACGACGCTGCGCAGCCTCTCGCCGCGCAAGCCTGCGTCTAAGTTTGCTGGCTGGCTCGCGCCCGCCGCGGGCGGCTTTGTCGCCGGTGCATTACTGGTCTGGCTCGCACTGTCACTTGGCGGCGGAAGTCGCCCGCCTCGCCCGTCGGAGCCCGGCGAAAGCGTCGCCGCGACTTCCGGCGACAAACAAACGTCAAACGCCGCGGACGCTGCGAAGACCGCCGATCGCAGCGGCGCTCGGACTGGGAGCGCGCAACACAGCGACAAGCCGCAAGAAGCCGATTCGCGCTTCGCAGCTAAACGATCAGCGTCCTCGATCTTCGCGTCGCTTGAGAAGCCAGGCTCGCTTGGCGTGACGGCGAGCAGGCTGGTGATTTGGAATCAGCACAACGCCTATCACCGCGATCGAGGCGCGCTCGAATGCAACGTGCGCCTGCTGGCCGACGGACGGCAGGTGTGGAGTCAAGAGGGGATGGCAGTCCCCTGGGATCCCAACGAAGAACTCAGCCTGACGGTGGCCTTGCCTGCCGAGCGCTTTGAGCGCGTCCGCGTCGAGATCACGAAATGGGAGCAAACCGGCGGCGGGCTGGCGGAAATCGAAATCTTGTCGCCCGACGGCCGCAACCTGGCGTACGGCCAGCCGGTCGTATGCAGCGACGTCTTTCCGGGCGGCCGCTTCGATGCCAAGCACGTGGTCGACGGCATCGTGAAGCCTGGGAATGCAGAGGCCGGCTACTGGTTGCTGCCGGACGGCGTTTTGGGGTGGGTAGAGGTGGACTTGTCGTTGCCCCGTCCCACGCAGCTTGCCGGCGTGACGGCGGATAAGCTGGCGATTTGGAACCAGCACAATGGACCGATCAACAACTCTGCCACGGCGCGGTGCAACGTAACGGCCTATAGCGGTCAGCGATCCGTGTGGCGGCAAGAGCAGGTGGAGTTGCCATGGGAACCGGGGGAAGATCTCTCGGCGGAGCTTAAACTGCCGTCGACCGCGTTCGACCGCCTGCGGTTCGAAGTGACTCCGCCCGAAGGTAAATTTGCCGGCCTGGCGGAGGTTCAGATTCTTGCCGGAGAACAGAACCTGGCACTGGACTGTCCGGCGCTCGCGAGCGGAGTTTTCGATGTCCACCGTCGCGAAAGCCGTGTGGCCGACGGCATTGTCAGCTCCTCGAGGGAGAATATCGGCTACTGGCTGCTGTCCGAGCAAACGCCCGGCTGGGTCGAAATCGACCTCGCCTGCCTGGATGCCCAGCACGGCGCCGCCTGCCGTCAATTGGGGCTGTCGCTGGCGCTCGCTGACGGCGATTGGCAGCGCGGCCTCGCATGGCTGGCGCGGGGCGATGACCGTGCGCTGCGGCGCCTAGCAAAAGCGGATCTGGAGCGAGCATACGACGCGCCCGACCAACTGGCCGTGGGCGACGGCTGGTGGGATTTGTCGGAACAGGGCGACGGCCAGATCCGCAAGCGGCTCCTGGCGCGTGCGGCGTGGTGGTATCGCCGAGTCTTGTCAAAGCTTCAAGAGTTCCCCAGGATGCAAGTGCAAGCGCGACTCGATGAGGCGTTGCCTGGATTGCCCGAGCGAGACTTTCTGTTCTTCATGCCGGAATCGAAAACGAAGTTGTGGGATGGTCTATTTCGAGAGATCCCGATCGTCGTGCGAGGCCAAACATCGCCATATGGCCTCTACATGCACCCGGATTCAGATGGCTCGGCCCGTGCGGCCTTTTCGTTGGGCGGACAATACCACCGCTTTCGCGGGGCCGCAGCAATTGACGATACAGCCCGAAACCTGACGGCGACGGCGTTGACGTTTCGCATTGTGGGCGACGGCCGCGAGCTATGGAAATCAACGCCGCTTAAGGAAACGGGCGCTTCGGAAACGTTCGACGTAGAAGTGAAAGGCATTAACGAGCTCGAGCTACTCGTCGATTGCCCGGGCGATAATGGCCATGCCCATAGCGTTTGGGTCGAGCCGCGGCTCGAGCGATAACGGATGATTGTCGAGCCATCACGAATTATTAAAGACCCATTCTGCGATGTTCATCCGGAATATCGCCTCAACTGTTTTGCCGAGCGAACGCGAGCGACGCGGACGTAGCTGCCGCGCACGGTATGGCTTAGATTCATGATGACGCCGCTGCAGCGAACGTGATGCGGCCAGGCGGCATTGGGGACCCTGATCAAGTCGCGATCAATCTCATGGGCAGCGACGCCGAATAGGCGGCTGCAAGATCCATTTCGCCGAGTTCGATTCGCACGTCCAGCAGTTCGGGCGCCCGCTGACCCAACATTCATATGTTCGGAGCGGGTAGAGAGAGCCCCGACCAGTGAAGGGCGCGTCGATAAGCGGGCTAGACCTGGAGGCGAGGCCATTGCGATAATAGGCCGTCATGGCCGAGAACTTCGATCCGTACCATAAGTGGCTGGGGATTTCGCCCAAGGACCAGCCGCCGAACCATTATCGTCTGCTGGCAATTGAGCTGTTCGAGAGCGACTCCGACGTGATCGAAGGGGCCGCGGATCGGCAGATGGCCCACGTCCGCACCTTTCAGGCTGGGCAGAACTCCGGCCTTTCGCAGCGCATCCTCAACGAGCTTAGCGCCGCCCGTGTTTGCCTGCTGAATCCCGACAAGAAAGCCGAATACGACCGCCAATTGCGAGATAAGATGGTGGCGTCCGCTTTACCCCCTCTCCCACCGGGCGAACGAATGTCCGCCGGCTCTCAGCCGCAGCCCGCCGCACAATTCCAATCCATTGACAAGCCGTTGCCCAAAGCCGAACCCCTGCCGGTCGCGGTTGCTCCCATTGTCGTCGCCAATGCACTTGCGTCGGCATCGCCGATTCTGAAACACAAGCGATCTCGCAAACCGCCTCTCTGGCAGCAGCCGCTGGCTCTAGGGGCAGTTGGTGCGGCCGTAATTCTCGTCGTTGCAATTTACTTCCTGGCAGGTCGCGGCAAACAACCGGTGCAAACCATCACCACGAGTACATCGACCAAGCCGATCGCCGGGCCGAAGACAACCCCAGATAACGCCCCCGCAAAGAAAACGGTCGGCCCGGCGCGGATGACCACTTTGACGCCTCCTTCGGTCACGGCGAATGCTTCGGCCGAGCCCGATTTCGCCATCATCGAAGCTACCTGGGGCGCCGACGACAGTTGGGTTAACGTCACCGACAAAGTTCGTGGCCTGGTGAAGGACAACCGGCTAATGATAATGGCGTGGGGCAGTTTGTTCGGCTCGCCCCAAGATCCGGCGCTCGGGACGGAGAAGAAACTGCGAATTCAATACCGTTCTCGGGGCAAGCGATTCTCGGCCGCTTATCCTGAATACTGCTTTGTCTATCTCGACGGCAATCCGCTTGCCCCGCCCACGGATTCACCCGACAAGCTGGAATTGCTCGAAGCACGATATGGTGCGGGAAAGAATTACCTGGATGTTCTCACGCAACTTCGCGGACGTTTGCGCGACGGGCGCATCGCGGTCTTCGCCAATTCTTGCTACCAGAAGGAGATCGTCCCCGACGGCTGGGAGGCTGGGAAATGGGCGGAGGTGTTCAAGGTGCTATGGGTGCGTTACCGCACGAACACCGGCGAACATTTCACCTACGCGTGGAACGCTGATCCACTGGTGATTGATGCACGATTGCACGAACCAGGCGGATCGCCGGTCGATTTGCTCAAGCTCATCGAAGTTCCGCGAGACGTCGTCTACGGGGATTGGTCGATCAACAACGGTCAGTTGCTGGCGCCCGCCCAGGTTGCCGCGCGAGTGGAGATACCATTTGATGTTCCCGAAGAGTACGTCATGAACGTTGTGGTCGAAGCCGACGGCGAATTAGGCAATGTGAGCGCGGGTCTGGTGGTCCGCGGCCAGCAAGTGCTCGCGAGTGTCGATGCCGGCGGCGAACATTCGGGGATGGCGCTCATCAACGGTCTCTGGGATGGCGATAATAAAAACCCGACGAAAACATGGCGTTTGGGGCACATGCTCGAACAAGGTCGGCCCAACACGTTAACTTACATCGTGCGGCCTACCAGCGTGCGCGTCTTGCGCGACGGAGCCGAAATTCTTCGTTGGTCGGGCGATCCCCACACGTTCTCCATCCCAAAGACTTGGGAAGCTCGCAACCCGCGGCGACTTTATTTGCAGTCGTATAATATTGCGTACCGGATCAGCAAGATCGAACTCGCGCCGCTTAAACCGGAAACATCGCCAATGGTAATTGCCGACCAGCCTGGTGCGCATATCGATGCGTTCAAGGCGATTGATGCTGAGCGCGACCGGTTGCGGGGTAATTGGCAATTTGATGGAAAAACCCTGATCTCCCCTGACTCAGCGCACGGCCGTTTTCAAATACCCGTCATCTTGCCGGGCGATTACCGGCTGGACTTCGTTGCTCAGCGAGAATCGGGTGGCGACAGCCTGATCATCGGGTTTCCGGTTGCGGGCAGGCAGGCATCAATTCCGCTCGACGCCTTTCAAGGCGAACTGTCCGGCCTGGAGTACATCGACGGCAAGAGAATCGACGCCAACGAAACGAAGCACAAAGGCTCGCTGTTTGGCGACGGGAAGCCTCATTCCATCAGCATCACCGTTCAAGGGAATCGCGTTCGTTTGCTCTGCGATGACAAGCCGATTGTCGATTGGACCGGCGATGCGAACCGCCTCAGCAGCGATCATCTGCCGCCCTACATGGACCGCATCTTTCTTGAAGACTGGTACTCTCAGTATCGGCTGACGAAGATCGAGCTGACGCCGCTGGCGCCGGAATAGCAAAGCGAAAGGCCTGCGTTGGCAGGCGAGCCGTTCGATCTTCTCAAGCAGGTCGACGCCAATCGCGGTGCTTTCGCAGGTGTATGGCAAATGGCCAATCTCCGATTTCCGAGTGACTCATTGCGAAATCGGGAGGCAAGTACACCGCCAGCCGACCGCCTGTGGCCGTAGCGAGCGTTTAGCACTACAGGGGACTAATGTCCCCGCCGCCGGAGGCCCAGGAAAACTCGATTCATGGTCGGCCAGGCTAATCTAAGAACGGCGGCCCAGGATTACTCGATGGCCCCGCAAGAGTTCGCGGATTCGCGGCTCCCTGGCGAGCCAGACGAAGCGCAGTCTACGGTTGGTTCTGAGCGCTGGCGCGGCAACGCTACCTAGCCTGGCAGTGTTATCAGGATGTTGACTTTCCCCGCTAGCTATAAGCCGGGGGGCGGCGGCCGGAATTCGTAGCAGCGGCGGTAACACTTGGGGATTTTTTGCGCCTAGCAAGGCATTGGCGAAGCGGACAATCGCTCCGCGGCCCCTCGAGATGCAGCAACTGGGTTGGCGTCTCGTATCCCCTGTCGACGGATCTGGAAAAGGAGATCACCGTGCAATTCTTCAAACGCTGGCAGACGAACGTCAAGAAGAACCGCAGGCGCATGCCGCGAGCGTCGCGCCGGACCGTCCTGAACCTCCAAAATCTCGAGCGCCGAGAACTTTTCTCGATCTCGCCCATCGCGCCCCCGCCGATCGTTGCGAATCCCGGGCCGCTCGAGCCCACGACCATGACCGAATTGGCCCAGCAACAACAGCAAGCGGGAAATCTGCCGCTTCGCACCGCTCCGACGACTATTTACCTCAATTTCGACGGCTGGAACGACTGTCCCTACAACAAGAACAAGGACGTCGCTCCGTTTCAAGGAGACTTCACGGCGATCCAAGACATACTGTACCGCACCTCGGAGGTGTTCGCCCCCTTCGACGTCCGCGTGCAGCAGATCTCGGGAAATGGAGTGATTTCCGACGAGCCGGGGGCCACCACCATCTTCGTCAACCCGACCTTCAATCACTACGACTTCACGCCCACCGCGTTCATGGACTATCCCTGCACCGACAATCCCAACGGGGGCACAAGCCACATCCTGAATGGCGACTACAGCGGCGACGTCGCCTTTGTTTGCCCGGATGCCGGGGGCGACTCGGGGACTGCCGCGGGAATTGCGCATGAAGCGGGCCATACCTTCGGCCTGGCGCACGTGCGCGCCGACGGCAAGGCGGATTACACGAACGGCACGTTCAACAATGTGACCTTCAGCAACGACCTGCCGCCCGACGTGATGAGCTACGACAGCCCGAACGACTTCTTCAGCAATAGCGACTTCAATGTGACGATTGCGAACAACAACGGCACGTCGATCAACCCGACTCCCGGCTTCGCGCCCGACTATCAGGGAGAAGCCATCAGCACGCAGGATTCCTTCACTTACCTGCAGACGGTGCTGGGCGCCCGCCCCGCCGCGAGCAACGTCGCGGTGGTCGATCAGGGGCAGTCCACACTCGGACGGATCAGAAACGTGGTCGACCCGGGCTATTACAGCGAGACTCCCAGCATCCACCCTGTCTACATTGGCTTGTCTGCGTCTGTCAGCGGGACCTTGCAGACGGGCGACTACGCGGCGTATGAATTCTTGGCCGCCACCTCGCCGTTCCACCAGCCGATGTCGGTCATGGAGACCGGCGGCGTCGACCAGAACTTCCTCATTTTGGACCTGACCGAGGGCAAGCCGGTTGCTTACTCCGACCAAGGCTACGTCGATTTTCAGGCAAACGAGCTCGATTCTTACGCCATCATCGTGAGCTGCCGGCAAGGCGAATCGGGCGCGTTCAGCTTCAACTTCGGCGCGACCGGCGTCGGCGTCAATTTGCAGGGCAGGGACTTCACTTTGACCGACGCCAACCAGCACGTGACGGGCCATCTCAACGTCACCGGACAAACCGGCGCTGCGGTGACCGGCACGTTTACGCCTAATGACGGCACGAACCTCGCCGTGCCCGTCACCGGGCATGTTGGGCCGGCGGTTGACGGAGTCACGGGCTTCATCTTCTCGGGCGCGGAGAACGACTCCAAGTATTTTCATAACGAGCCGGACGCCGATGATGTGTACATCGACACGGCCCACCGGGTGAACTTTACCGGCCACATCACGCTGCAGCCACGCCTGATGCCGATCAACGATGCGCTCTCCGGTCGCGGCACGTACGTCGTCACCGTGACAAACACGACCTACGACGCTCATGGGCATAGCAACCGTCATACCAGTCAGGTCACGGAGAATTCCTCTTTCGTCGGGGGATCAGCCCCGTTTGTCAACGTCTCCAAGATTGACGACTCGACCAACAGCCTTCCGCCCACGGCGACCGCAGACACATACGTGCTTGGACCCAGCGGCCCTTATCAGGTTTCGGCCAACCTGGGCGTGCTGGCCAACGACGTTTCCGGCGACGGCCAGCCGCTGACGGCGACGCTGGTCTCGAAGCCTTCGCACGGCACGTTGACGTTGAACGCCGACGGTTCCTTCGCCTACACGCCTGACGCGACCTTCAAGGGACTCGACCAATTCACCTATCAGGCCGGCGACAACGGCGTCGAAAGCAAGACCGTTACCGTCACGTTGTTGTCGTATCACGCCAGCCTGGTCGATAAGCTTTATCACCAGGTGCTCGGCCGTGCGGCGGAAGACGACGGCCTGGTCTATTGGGCCGGGCAACTCGACGCAGGGCAGCCTCTGGACGTCGTCGCGAAGGGCATCTTCAATAGCGCCGAACGGCTCGATCCGCTCGTGAATCAGTTTTACCAGCAGTATCTGGGACGCGACACGGACCCTAGCGGCCTGGCCCACTGGGTGCAAGACTGGCAAGCGAAGGGCGACCCGCGCGACGTGGTAGACAGCCTGCTCGCCTCGCAGGAATTCTTTAATGACGCCGGCGATACCGACTCGGGTTACATCAGTCTGCTCTACCAACGCGTATTGCAACGCACCGCAGACCAGAGCGGACTTGACTACTGGGCCGGACAGATAGCTTCGCCGGCGGGCGGAAGCCGCCAGCAGATTGCTTCGCGGTTTTATGACACGCACGAGAAGCATGCCGACCTGGTCGATTTCCT
>JAICIG010000199.1 GCA_025924495.1 Pirellulales bacterium
AGGTCGCGGCTACTGACGACGACGCTGGCTCCTGCCTCGGCCAGTGCCCGGCTCAGCGCCGAGCCCAAATATCCGGTCGCGCCAGAGATTAGCGCGGTCTTGCCCCCGAGATCGAAAAGTTGCTGGACCGTCGGCTCATCGGCAAAAGGGGAACTCATTGTAGATGGCACTCATTGCTCGTGGCAGGTTAAGCGTTTTCGACCTGGCGGAATGACGCACATGGGTTCGTTTAAGGCGGCGTCATTGTACCGCACGACGTGGCCGGCACAAAAAGCGAGAGGCTCGCACTGATTACGAGCGCTCGCTGAGGCAAGTGCAGCTTAGGCCGACGGGTCGCGCGCTTGGCGATAGGCAGTGGGGCTTTCGCCCGCGTGCCTGAGAAAGGCGCGGCTGAAATACGAAGGGCTGGAAAAGCCGAGCTGCTGACTGACTTGTTCTACGCTCAGCGACAGATCGTTAAGCAGCCGCTTGGCTTGCCAGATCTTCAATTGATTGAAGTAGGCGATGATTCCACAACCAAAAGCGGTGCGAAAGGTCTCTTTCGCGCGCGTCGGGCTCATGCCGGCCTCGCGCGCAATCTGTCCAAGATTCAGCCGATCGCGAACGCGAGCGAGCAGCAGCCGACGGATCTGTTGAGCGGCGTCCCGATCGGCGCCCGCCGCCTCAGTCTCGCCTGCCAAACGATCCTTGACTTGGCCGAGCAGGGTCAACAAGGCGCCGGCCAAGGAGAGCGATTCACGCGGTTGTTCTGCAGTGAGATGATCGGCGGCGAACCAAAACGAGTGATGTAATTCCGGGTCGCCCGACGTCGCGAAGCGGTGCAGGCCGATTACGCGAGCCTGGAGTTCGCGGCAACAACGCTCGACTCCTGCGCCCGCAGGCCAGCGGCCAGGATGCGCCGTGTCCAGCAGCAAGCCGAGAGTCGCAGCAGTATGCCGGCCGTCGTTTCGCCACGAATGGCGATAACCGGCGCCGATCAGGTAAAACACGCCGGTCTCCAGCGGAAAATCTCCCTGCAAAGTGCAAAGCGTGAGCGGTCCTTGCAGACAGCCGTGCAAGGCAATGCACGGATGGCTGTGCGGCTGCGTCAATGTTGCGGCCGGAAAATGGCCAGAGGCAAAATGCAGAAAGGGCCGCGGAGTCGGACGCAGGTATGCCAGATAGCTGCGATCCTCCAGGTTCGGCGAGCTGGTGGTTGATTCAGATCGCGACGACTGATCATCCGGCTGGCGAGATCGCGACGGCTTGCTCATGGTCTTGTGAGGAGATGATTGCAACGCCTGGTGCTTGATTTCGGTCTGCTTATTTCCTGCCTGCTCGAGCACAGACTAGCTGTCGCGATTCGCCAAGGAAAGATGAAAACCACAGGCCAGGCCGCCCGTCCGAATTGGAAAGAATTCGGGCCGACTGTGCATGGTCGTCACGCGGCGGGCCGGTTAGGCTAAAGTCAATCGGCGTAGACGCCCGTAGTGTCGCCTGGCTGTCACCATGCTGAAAATCCAGTCGAGTTTTCATCCAGAGGCTGCGATGGACGGCAGGCTTGGACTGCTGATCACGAACCTCATCGCCCTGGCCGCGGTTGCGGCCAGTTCGTTGACGGTCGCTGCCGCCAGAGCCGGGGAGGATCCTGCGCCCTCTTCCGCGCCGGCTCCGTCATTTGAAACCGACATCCAGCCGCTCTTGCGTAGGAGCTGTTCGCGTTGCCACGGCGAGAAAAACCGCAAGGCCGATCTCGACGTGGGCGCCGCCGCCACGTTGAAAAAAGGGGGAGAGTCGGGGCCAGCCATTGTGCCGGGGAAGCCCGAGGAAAGCTTGCTCTATGAGAAAATCCACGAAGGCGCGATGCCGCCCGATGAGAAAGATCGTCTGAGCGATGCAGAAATCGCGCTGATACGGCGCTGGATCGTCGGGGGCGCGAAATCGAACGCGGCCGACGCCCCCCAGTCCGCCGACGAATTGGCGGCAACCGTCACTCAGCACGATGTAATTCCAATCCTGCTGCGGCACTGCACTGTTTGCCACGGCTTGCATCGGCAAGAAGCCGGGCTCGACTTGCGCACCAAGGCGTCGCTGCTGAAAGGGGGCAAGTCAGGGCCTGCAATCGTGACAGGCAAACCCGCTGAGAGCCTGCTCGTGCAGAAGATCCGCGCTGGCCAGATGCCGCCGAACGAGCGCCTGGTGGAGGCCAGCGTCAAGCCGATCGAAAAGGGCGAGGCCGAGTTGATCGAAAAGTGGATCGCAGCGGGCGCCCCTGAAGCCGCCATTGCTCCCGATGTCGCCACGACCGATCTCGATCCTTTGGTCACCGACAAGGATCGCGATTTCTGGGCCTTTCGGCCGCCGCAGGCCGCCGCAGTCCCCGCCGTCGAGCGAGTCGCCCAGGTGCGCAACCCGATCGACGCCTTTCTGCTCGCCAAACTCGAGCGAAAGGGTCTTGCGCTTTCGCCCGAGGCGGACCGCAGTACGCTTGTGCGGCGGGCCAGCTTCGATCTGACCGGCCTGCCTCCCGAGCCAGCCGAAGTCGAGGCGTTCTTGGGCGATACGGCGCCCGATGCTTATGAGCAAATGATCGACCGTCTGCTTGCTTCGCCGCGATACGGTGAGCGCTGGGGCCGCTTCTGGCTCGATCTGGCGGGTTATGCCGACTCGGAAGGCAAACGCGAGCAGGATTTGCCACGGCCTTATGCGTGGCGATATCGCGATTATGTGATTCGTGCGCTCAATGCCGATAAGCCGTACGACCGCTTTCTGCTCGAACAACTTGCCGGCGATGAATTGGCCGACTATGAGCATGTACCCAAAATCACGGCCGAGATCTGCGACAACCTGACGGCAACCGCCTTTTTGAAGATGGCGCCCGATGCCACGTGGGCCAATATCACCGGCTATCTCCCCGACCGTCTCGAAGTGATCGCCGACGAAATCGACGTGCTCGGCTCGGCGGTGATGGGGTTAACGCTGAAGTGCGCGCGTTGTCACAGCCACAAATTCGATCCCCTGCCCCAGCGCGATTACTACCGATTGCTCGATGTCTTCAAAGGCGCCTACGACGAGCACAATTGGCTCAAGCCCGACGTGCGACCGGGCATCGGGCCGGTCAGCCAGGATGCGCTGGGGGGCCGGCATCTTCCCTATGTGACGAGCGCCGAACGCCTTGCGTGGCAGGAGCACAACGCCCGAGTTGAAAGCGAGCTCCAATTGCTGCGCTCGGCGCTCGACCAAAAAGAGCAGGCGTTCGCTGCCATGCATTTTGAAAAGCGGCTTGCCGAATTGCCCGAAGTGTTGCGTGCCGACGTACGAACCGCGCTGTCGACTGCGGCCGACAAGCGAGATGTGGTGCAGCGCTATCTGGCCGAGAAGTTCGAGAAGCAGTTGCGGCCCGGCCGCGACGGCCTGAAGGCGGCCGACGCATCGTTCAAGAAAGAAGTCGAGGAGGCCGAAGCCAAAATCAAATTGCTCGAAGCACAGCGTCAACCGGAACCGAGAATTCAGGCGCTGTGGGATCGGGGAAATCCGTCGCCCACTTATATCTACCGCCGCGGCAATCCGCTTACTCCAGGTCGCCTGGTCGGGCCCGGCGTCCCCTCTGTGCTCTCCGACGGCAAAACACCGTTTGTCGTCGAGCCCCCTTGGCCAGGCGCCAAATCCACAGGCCGTCGGCTGGCGTTTGCCCGATGGCTCGTGCGGCCCGACCATCCATTAACCGCGAGAGTGATGGTCAACCGGATCTGGAAGCATCATTTCGGAACCGGCATCGTCAAATCGCTAGCGAACTTCGGCAAGGCGGGTGAGGCGCCGACTCATCCCGAATTGCTCGACTGGCTGGCCATCGAGTTTGTGCGGCGCGGCTGGAGTCTCAAGGCTATGCACCGGCTGATGATGACCAGCGCTGCGTACCGGCAGAGTTCCTTGGTTGCGACGGAGCACGAATCGCTCGATCCGGACAATTCGCTTTATTCTCGCATGCCGCTGGTCCGTCTCGACGCCGAATCGCTCTACGACGCAATGTTGGCCGTCGCCGCGAAGCTCGACGAAACCAGGTTTGGACCAGCCGATCCCATCGATTCGCGCGCGGATGGCCTTGTCACTCCCATCGCAACGCCGCGAGGCTGGCGCCGCATGATCTACGTTGAGCAGACCAGGAAACGGCTACCGACACATTTGGAGAACTTCGATTATCCACAGATGAATCCTAACTGCATCGAGCGACGAGATTCAACCGTCGCCACTCAGGCGCTCGAGCTGATGAATAACGGCATGGTGCACGAACTGGCCCAAAGCTTCGCCGCTCGCATTCTGCGAGAGGCGGGCGACGATCGGACCAGGCAGATTGAACGAGCCTATCTCGTGGCGCTAGGGCGGGCGCCCAGCGAGGAGGAACAGCGTACGGCGGCGGATGGTTTGGCTCGGCTGACTGCACAGTGGGCTCGACAGCAAGGCGCAGCCGCCCAGCCCACGGCAGGCGAAGCTTCGCGCTGCGCAGTGGCGACCTTCTGTCACGCCATGCTCAACTCGGCGGCCTTCTTATATGTGGACTGAGAAACGAAACCATGCGAAAGTTTCGGACTGAAGATGCCGCAAGCACGCCGCTGACCGAACGTCGGAATTTTCTTCGGCGCGCCGCGGGCGGTATTTACGGCGCGGCGTTGAGCTGGTTGCTTGGGCAGGAAATCGGCGGCAACGCGAGGCTGTGGGCCGCCGATGCGGCGAACAAGCCGCCGCTGGATTTCAAACCGCGGCCGCCTCACTTCGCGCCGCGCGCGACCTCGGTGATCCATCTGTTCATGAATGGCGGCCCCAGCCAGATGGACCTGTTCGATCCGAAGCCCACGCTCGATAAGCATCATGGCGAAGCGTACTTCGACAAGATCGCCGGCGAGGTTGAAAGCCCGCAGAGCGCGGGCGCCCTGATGCGCAGCCCCTTCAAATTCGCCCAGCACGGCAAATGCGGAATGTGGGTCTCCGACGTGCTGCCGCACCTGGCCGAACGCGTCGACGACATCGCGCTGATCCGCTCGATGTACACGACGAACCTGACGCACGAACCGGCCGTCTACCTGATTCAAAGCGGCAAGATGGCTCCGGGCAGGCCGACGCTCGGCTCGTGGGTCGTGTATGGCCTAGGGAGCGAAAACCAGAACTTGCCAGCATATGTGGTGCTCGACGACCCGCTGGGCCTGCCCGTCAACGGCGTTGAGAACTGGCAGGCCGGCTTTTTGCCTCCGGTGTTCCAAGGCACCCGTTTCCGCTCCACCGGCTCGCCAGTGCTAAACCTGCGTCCTGATGTCGAACAGCCCGCCGCCATTGTCGAAACCGAGCGCGAGCTGCTGCGCAATTTGGATCTCCACCACAAAGAGCGGCGGCCTGGCCAGCCGAATCTTGATGCACGGATTGCCAGCTACGAGTTAGCCGCTCGCATGCAGTTGGCGGCAACCGACGCTTTGGATATTTCTCAGGAACCGGCGGCAATTCAAGAGGCGTATGGCGTGGGACGCGCGCCGACCGACTCTTACGCCCGTCGCTGCCTGATTGCACGACGCCTGGTCGAACGCGGCGTACGCTTCGTGCAGCTTTATATCAACGGCCAGATCTGGGACAACCACACGGGATTGGCGACCGACCTGAAAGCCGCTTGCGATCGCACCGACCGGCCGATCGCCGCGCTCTTGGCCGATCTCAAGCAGCGCGGACTGTTCGACACCACGTTGGTCGTATGGGGCGGCGAGTTCGGCCGATTGCCGATCGCCCAACTGCCGGCAGACAAGGACGAGCGCAAGGCCGGCCGCGATCACAACAAGAACGCCTTCTGCACCTGGATGGCCGGCGCGGGAATCAAAGGGGGCACAGTTTACGGCAGCACCGACGAGATCGGGCTCGCATCCGTCGAGAACCGGGTGAGCGTGCCCGACTGGCATGCCACCATTCTGCACTTGCTCGGCATGAGTCACGAACAACTCTTTGTCGAACTAAATGGCCTGAAAGAGAAACTCACCGGCGTGGAAGAAGCGCGGGTGGTCGGAGAAATCCTCGCGTGATGCGAGAGACGAGACACAATGCTTTTGGCAAAGTTGTCACTCGGACAAATCAAGCACACAGGGAAGTCGGCAGACGCGTTAACCAAAAGGACGCTTGATGGAAACTTTAGAAACCTCTGAATCAATCGTTGCCCCGGCAGGCATGCGAGCGTTCGGCTACGAAGCCGACGACCGCTGGGCCCAATTGCCGCCTGGCTGGACGTGGACCGAGGTCGCGGCCGTAGCGTGCGACAGCCAGGACCGCGTCTATGTTTTTAACCGGGGCGAACATCCCCTGATGGTCTTCGCTCCGGACGGCTCGTTTTTGCACGCTTGGGGCGAAGGCTTGTTCGTTAGACCCCATGGAGTCTTTATCGGCCCGGACGATGCGGTTTACTGCACCGACGATCTCGATCATACCGTCCGCAAATTCTCGCCCGAAGGCAAGCTGCTCCTGACGCTGGGTACAAGCGGCAAACCTTCCGATACAGGCGCCACGAGCGTTGATTATCGCACGATCCGCCGCGCTGGAGCGCCGTTTCATTACCCGACGAACCTGGCGCTCTCGCCAGCGGGCGAAATATACGTTGCCGATGGCTATGGCAATGCGCGCATCCACAAGTTTGCGCCGGACGGACGGCTGCTGTTTTCCTGGGGCGAACCAGGCAGCGGTCGGGGGGAATTTCACGTTCCGCATGGCATTGCCGTCGACCGCCAAGACACGGTGTATGTTGCTGACCGCGAAAACAGTCGGCTGCAATTGTTCACGCCGGAAGGAAAATTTCTGACCGAGTGGACCGATGTCGCGCGTCCCTGTCAGGTAGTTATCGACGGGGCAGGAGATGTGTACGTGGCGGAGCTCGGTTTTCGCGCGGGCATGTGGCCCGGCACGAAAGCGCCTTCGGCGGACGCTCCCGGCGGACGCGTGAGCGTGTTCGATCGACAAGGCCGCTTGCGCGCGCGTTGGGGCGGAGGCGACAATCCCTGTGCTCCCGGCGACTTTTTTGCGCCGCACGATATCTGCGTCGATTCGCAAAACAACATCTACGTCGCCGAGGTAGTCATGTCGGCCGGCGGCAACCGGGGCCTCGTCTCGCCGGATTGCCATACTTTGCAGAAGTTTATTCGGCAGTAACACGCCGACAAATTGCGCGAGTGCGCTCGACTGCGGCCAGTTCCGCACGCGCAAGTCCTTGAGCATCCAACCAACGCCTGAAATCCTGCCGTTCGGAGAAGCAATACATGAAAGCCTGGCGATTCCACGCCTTTAATGATATGCGATTGGACGACGTGCCTGCCCCTGCGTGCCGGCCGGGTCATGTCGTGGCCCAACCGCTGTGCGTGCAGCCAAGCGTGACCGAGGCGCAATTGGCGCGCGGCATCCCTACGTTGGCCTACGATCGCGTAAAACGGCGGCTGGAAACCGAAGCGCCGTTGCAACTCTTCGGCCACGAATTTTGCGCCCGGATCGTCGAGACGGGACCTGGCGTTACGCGATTTCGCCCTGGCGATCGGGTAGCGGCGCGAGCCAAGTTACCGTGCGGAGATTGTTCTCTCTGTCGCAGTGAAAGAAGCGACCTCTGCCGCCGAGGGCCGGTCATTGGTTTCGACCTGCCCGGCTGTTTCGCCGAACTAGCGTCGCTGCCGGAGATCGCACTGGTCAAAGTCGACGACGCAATTTCCGATAGCGAGGCCGCCTGCCTGCAATCGCTCAGCGACAGCGTCGCGGCGGCCGAGACGGCCCAGCTAAAAATGGGCGATACGGTAGCCATTTTTGGCCAAGGCAGCATGGGCATGGAGTGCCTGCAAATCGCCCGGCAGAGCGGCGCGGGCATGCTGATTACCGTCGATGTTCGCGAGGAAGCTTGCCGACTCTCTCGCGAACTCGGCGCCGATCATGCCTTGAACGCCCGTAGTTGCGACGTCGTAGCCGCCATTCGCGATCTCACCGAGGGCAATGGCGCTGACGTTGTGTTCGAGTGCGCGGGCGGCAGCCCGAAGCAAGGGCTCGCCGGACATCAGACGCTCTTGCAGGCCATCGATTCCGTTCGCTCCGGCGGCAAGATCGTCGGCGTGTCTTGGTTCGGCGGCCCGCTGGAACTGAATATCGACCTGCTCCGCGAGCGCAGCCTTCGCTACCTGTTTCCCGACATCAGCACGCAAGCCCACCTGGAACATACCGTGCGGCTCGTCTCCTCGGGCCGCGTGCGATTGGCGCCGACCATCACGCACGTGCTCTCGGGCATGGAGTCGGTCCCCGAGGCCTTCGAGATTACGGCCAACAAAGGGCAATACAAGGCTATCAACCCGGCGCAAGTCATGATGCAGGGTTGAGAGGAGTTCGCCGCTCGTGCTTTCTTGGCCTGCTGGACGTTTGTATTTGGGTTAACAAGCGTTGCGCCGGCGCTTTTTCTCGCGCGTTCGCCAATTTGGCCCCGGTTTCGCCCGTCGCCGCGGCAAGGTATCTTGGATCGTGCTCCCAAAAAGTGCCTTAGGCGAGGAACTGTCGTTTCATGTTCGATCGATCGTGCAGGCTATTTTATTACAGGCACTTATGTTGTTGCTTGATGCTGCTTCTCCTGGGCGCCCGCGGCAGTCTGGCGGCTGAAACGCCGGTCCACTTCAGCCTGCAAATTCGCCCGATCTTGTCGGAGAAGTGCTTCTTTTGTCACGGCCCCGATGAAAAGCATCGCGAAGCGGACCTCAGGCTCGATGACGAGGCTTCGGCCACCCGGGTGCGGGACGCCGGTCCCGCCGTTGTGCCGGGCGATCTGACGAAGAGCCAGGCGTGGCAGCGGATCATTTCGACCGACGACGACCTGGTCATGCCGCCGCCGGATAGCCATCGGTCGCTTACTGCAGCGCAGAAAGAGTTGATCAAGCGCTGGATTGAAGAAGGGGCGACCTTCGGCCGGCACTGGTCGTTCGAGCCGCTTCATTCGGCGATCACAAAAACTGAAACCATCGATAGTCTTGCTGAAAAGGAACGGGTCAAGCGCGGCCTGGAGGCGACGCCTCGGGCCGACTGGCACGTGCTCGCGCGCCGACTGTCGCTCGATCTGACCGGGCTTCCCCCTACCCCCGAGACGGCAGACAAATTTGCGCAGGCCGCCGGCGTCGACCCTCGCGCCGCCGTCGAAGCGTACGTCGACGAATTGTTGCGCTCTCCGCATTTCGGCGAACACTGGGCCCGCACCTGGCTCGACCTGGCGCGGTACGCTGATACCAAGGGCTATGAAAAAGATCTTGGGCGGCCAATGTGGCTCTATCGCGACTGGGTCATCAAAGCCTTGAACGACGACATGCCGTTCGATCAGTTCACCATCGAGCAGATCGCCGGCGACCTGCTGCCCAACGCGACGAACGAGCAGATCGTAGCCACCGCCTTTCATCGCAACACGATGACCAACGACGAAGGGGGCACCGACGACGAAGAGTTTCGCGTGGCGGCCGTGAAAGACCGCGTCGATACGACAATTCAGGTCTGGATGGGGCTCACCGTGGGCTGTGCCAAATGTCACAGCCACAAGTACGATCCGATCACTTTACACGACTATTACCGCTTTTACGCCATCTTCAATCAAACCGAGGACGCCGATCGCGGCGACGATTCGCCGCGCCTCTCGCTCCCCTCGCCGGAGCAAAAAAAGCAGCAAGTGAAGCTCGCCGAAGCAGTGAAAGCCGCTCAACAGAAGCTGGCGGAGCTTCGCAAGAACGATCCCAACGCCAGCAAGAACAATGCTCCTGCGCCTGAAGACTCGCCCGAGCTGGCCGCCGCCAAGAAGGAACTGAAAGAGGCAAATGAGCAACTCTCGGCGCTGAACAATCAGATCGAGTCCGTGCCGGTGATGAGAGAACTGCCGGCCGACAAGCGCCGCACGACGAAGATTCACAATCGAGGCAACTTCCTCGACCAAGGCGAAGACGTGCAGCCCGCGGTGCTGCCGGGCTTCTGTCAGACTTCTCCCGAGGCGCCTGCGACTCGCCTGGACGCGGCGCGCTGGCTCGTGAGCGGCGACAATCCCCTCACGCCGCGCGTGATGGTCAATCGCGTTTGGGCGCGGCTGTTCGGTCTGGGGCTAGTCGAAACGGAAGAAGACTTTGGTTCCCAAGGGGCCTTGCCTTCGCATCCGGAATTGCTCGATTGGCTGGCGGTGCACTATCGCGATGATTGCCGCTGGTCGCTCAAGAGGCTGCTGAAGACGATTGTCATGAGCGACGTCTATCAGCAGGCCTTCGTGCTCGATGAAAAGCGTAAGGAACTCGATCCGCAAAACGTCTGGCTCAGTCGCGGGCCGCGTTTCCGGCTGACGGCGGAAATGGTGCGCGACCAGGCGTTGGCGGTTGCCGGCCTGTTGAGCGGCAAGATTGGCGGCAAATCGGTCATGCCGCCGCAGCCCGACGGCTTATGGAAAAGCACCTACAATGCCGCGAAATGGGAAACCGCCGCTGGCGAGAACCGTTATCGCCGTGGACTCTACACCTATTGGAAACGGACGACGCCGTACCCCTCAATGATCACATTCGACGCCGGCAGCCGCGAAGTCTGCCAGGTGCGCCGCGTCGCCACGAACACGCCGCTGCAAGCCCTCGTGACCATGAATGATCCGGTCTATCTGGAAGCAGCCGGCGCGCTGGCTAAACGCATGATCGCCGATCGGGCCGACGATCGCGCACGGGCCGAGCGCGGGCTGCGGCTGGCGTTGATTCGCCCGGCGCGCGAGGAAGAAATCGCCGCCGTACTCGACGCGTTTCGCGCTGCCATGGATGAGTTCCAAGCCGATCAAGACGCCGCGAAAACGTTTCTGAAGGAACTCAACGCGGCGCCGCCGGCCGGCGCAGATGAGGCGACTTTTGCGGCCTGGTCAGTCGCGGCGAGCGTGATATTGAATCTGGACGAGCTTTTGACGAGGAACTAACGGATGCACATCGACCTGGAACATGCCCGTGCGGTCACGCGCCGACACTTTTTCGGCCAGGCAGGGCTGGGCTTCGGCGCCATCGCGCTCAACGCTTTATTGCAGCGCGACGGTCGGGCGGAAGCTCCCACGCAGCCGTCAACCAACCCGCTCTCGTCAAAACCGTCTCCGTTGCCGGCCAAGGCGAAGCGCGTGATCTACCTGCATATGGCAGGCTCCCCGTCGCAACTTGAGCTGTTCGAGAATAAACCGGCGCTGGCCAAGTTCAGCGGCCAGCCCTGCCCAAAAGAATATCTGAAGGGGAAGCGCTTCGCCTTCATCAAGGGCGTGCCAAAAATGCTCGGCCCGCAATTCAAGTACGCGCAATACGGCCAGAGCGGGCAGTGGATCAGCGAGCTATTGCCGCAGTTTTCCAAGACGATCGATGACGTGACCGTGATCCGCAGCGTTCATACCGATCAGTTTAACCACGCACCGGCTCAGTTGTTCATGCATACCGGCCAGCCGCGGCTGGGCAATCCTTCGCTCGGCGCCTGGACGACCTACGGCCTGGGAAGCGAGAACGACGATCTGCCCGGCTTCGTCGTGCTCTCCTCCGGCGGCAAAACGCCCGACGCGGGCAAGTCGCTGTGGGGCTCCGGCTTTCTGCCGACGGTCTATCAAGGCGTGCAGTGCCGCACGCCTGGCGACCCGGTGCTGTATCTCTCTGACCCAAAAGGCATGAGCCGCGGTCTGCGCCGCAAGGTGCTCGATCAGGTCCGCAAACTGAACGAACTGGAACACCAGAGCGTCGGCGATCCGGAGATTCTCACTCGAATCGCGCAGTACGAACTGGCGTTTCGCATGCAGACGAGCGTGCCGGCCGTGATGGATATTTCGCAGGAGCCGCAGCACATTCTCGATCTGTATGGCGCCAAGCCCGGCTACGTTTCTCCGGCTGAGGATCAGGCTGACCCGCGGACGTTTTATAAAGGAGACGATCCGACGTTCGCCAACAATTGTCTTTTGGCCCGGCGCCTCGCCGAGGCGGGCGTACGGTTCGTGCAGATTTACGATTGGGGCTGGGACCATCATGGCAGCTCACCCGGCGAGTCGATCGATGAGACATTGCCGATCAAATGCCAGCAGATCGATCGCGCCGTCTCAGGCCTGATCGCCGACTTGAAACAGCGCGGCATGTTCGACGACACGCTCGTCATTTGGGGCGGCGAATTCGGCCGCACGCCGATGATGCAAAACAATGTCCGCGACTCGCTCGAAAAAGGCTTTATTGGGCGAGATCATCATCCGTACGCCTTCACCATGTGGCTAGCCGGCGGTGGCATCAAAAAGGGCGCGGCCTTCGGCGCTACCGACGACATCGGCTATTACATCACCGAAAACCCGGTGAGCATTCGCGATCTGCAGGCCACCATTATGCACCTGCTGGGCTTCGATCCTTACCGCTTCAGCTACCGCTACCAGGGCCTCGACAACCGCTACATCGGCCCAACCGACGAGGGCAAGGTGGTGCAGGGGATTCTGGCGTAAGGATGGTCGAAGTAGCGGAATTTGTAAGAATTCCGTGCGAAGCGGCGGTAATCAAGCATTACAATTCGCCTCGCCGGACGTACTGCGCCGTCCCCTTTTAGGCCTCATCTCGACGTGATAATTGCAAGTCACTCGGCACCGCCCATGCGGACCATCGGCATCAGAAGAGATCGCACGCAACGTTTGTAATAGGATCTTCGCGATGGAACCAAGCCTCGTGCATGCAACCGTCGATTTCAACCGTCAAGGCAAACAGTTCGGCAGCCTGTGCGTGCCATATTCGTACGACCTGGGCGGCTGGGCCAATCTGTTGCTGCCGGTGGCGGTGATTGCGAATGGTAAAGGGCCGACGGCGCTGGTGATGGCGGGCAACCATGGCGACGAATATCCCGGCCCGATCGCGATCATGAAGCTGATGCGCGAGCTGGAACCGGCTCAGGTGCATGGGCGGTTAATCTTGGTTCCGGCTCTAAACTTGCCGGCGGCCAAGGCGGGCACACGGCTGTCGCCGCTGGACGGCAAAAACCTGAACCGCTCGTTCCCCGGCCGCACCGACGGCACGCCGACGGAGCTGATCGCCCATTACCTGACGAACGTGTTGTTTCCGCTGGCCGATGTCGTGATCGACATCCATACCGGGGGCCGCAGCGTCGATTTTTATCCTTGCCCTCACATGCATCTCGTTCCCGACCGCGAGCAGCGGCGCCGGATGGCGGCGGGCACGCTGGCATGGAACGCCGACTTCGCCTTCCTCTATACCGACATCGCCGGCACTGGCCTGCTGCCGGTCGAAGCCGAGCGGCAAGGCAAGACCGTGATCACGACGGAAATGGGAGGCGGCGAATCGATCCCGTTCGCCGTCCATCAACTCACCCAAAACGGCTTGCGCAATGTACTGCGTCATCTCGGCCTGCTCGAAGGCGAGGTGCAAACCCGGGCCGGTCTCGGTCTGCCGCCGACGCGCTGGGTGCAGGCGCTCGACCGCGAAGATTATCGCTTCGCGCCCGAATCGGGGCTGTACGAAAATCTGGCCGCGCTCGGCCTGGAAGTCGCCGCGGGTCAGCCCGTCGGGCAGATTCATTTTCTCGAGCGGCCCGATCGCGCGCCTGTGGAAGTCGTCGCCCCGACCGGCGGCATTCTGCTGGCCGCCCGAGCGCCGGCGCTCGTCGCGCAGGGCGACTGCGTGGCTTGCATCGCCCACGACGTCGACCCGGGGGTGTTTGACTGATCCCCTATCCCGAGATTACTCGCGGCTCACACCAACCCGAAGCGCCAGCGAGGGCGAAGGACCTTGAACGTCGCCTACGGGCGACCGCCATCCCTCGCTGGCGCTTTTTGGTGTTGCGCGTTTTGACACGGATTTTAGCCGGCGGCTCGGTATTCCGGGGGGAAGCTCTCGCGGAGCAGCCGTTTCAATTTCGTGATGCCGCCAGGCGTCTCTAGCCGGTCCGCGAGGAATTTCA
>JAICIG010000200.1 GCA_025924495.1 Pirellulales bacterium
ACGATCGCGCCGGCGGCGAGTTCTGCAAGAAAGTCGGGGTATGGCAACCACGGAGCCGACCACTGTCCGGATCGGATGCCAGCCGGCGAGCATATGGCCGCAAACATCAGTTGCCCGGCGACAAGCAGGCCCAGTACGGCCCGATGTCCGCCGGCAGAACTTCCCGCCGCATGATTCGGCTTTAGGTTCGCATCTATCATCGTGACAGCTCACCGGGCCGACGCGCACTAGTGAGGCTTTAACTGCGGGAACAGCCGTGACGGGCAGGTCGCCATTTTAAGGCTCGGGCTCGCATTTGCCAAACGAGCGTTTCCTACGCGGGTCCGGCGCACCCGTTCAGCTGGGCCGCTACGAAGTTGCGCTCGCGGGTCGGTGCGGCGCATCGAGCGGCACATTAGTTGGGAGGTCCGCCGGAATCGCCAGCCGCGACGTGGCGTCTACGTCAGCGGCGCCGATAGGGCGAACTACGGGCTTATAGGTGGCTGAAATTGCAGCGCGGTTAGAATGCAGCGAAACGACAAGTCAGTTCTGCTGGCGGTTCATCGTATGGCAGACTCCGAGGGGCTTCGTGGAATTCCGGATCGGCGGTCGCGATCAACCACTTGTTTGCGGCAGGTCGATCGTGCCAGACTTGGGCTGAACTGCTAAAGTATGGTCGGAACTAGTTTTTTCCTCTTAGCGGTTGGGCCGGAAATTGTCGTCCACTTGGCAATTGCTTACCGATCGATTGCGGCTGCGTCCTTATCGCGCGGACGACGTCACAGCGATGTTCGAGATTTTTGGCGATCCGGAAGTGATGCGGTACAGCATGAGCGGGCCTGACCCGTCGCTCGAGGCAACGCAAGCCCGCGTGCAGAAACTCATCGACCACCAGGCCTTGCTCGGCTTCAGCTTGTGGGTCGTCGAAGATCGCTCGACGGGCACGATTCTCGGCGACTGCGGACTCAAGCAGCTCGAAGAGGGGCCAGAGATTGAGGTCGGCTACCGTTTTGCGAAGGCCCATTGGGGGCGAGGTTATGCGAGCGAGGCCGCCGAGGCGAGCGTGGGATATGGCTTCGGCACGCTGGGGCTGGCGCGGATCGTGGCCGTCGTTGAGCCGCCCAACGTTGCATCGCGCAAAGTACTGGAAAAGATTGGCTTCAAGTACCAATGCCTGGCTCGCTATTACGGCCGACCAATGAGCTACTTTGCCGCCGACCGCGGCGTATTCTTGGAGTAATACGCCGATCGACGTGAATCGCGATCGGAAAGCGGATAGGTCGGGTGGAAGAGCGCCCGGCAACCTCGTATTTATCCACTTCCAACGCGACCTCAGACGCTGCTTCCTAAGCACTCGGCCTGGTCAGGCCAAGGCCTGGCGAATGATCTGGACCTCGTGGTCGATGCCGGTGAGGCGTTGGTCGAGCCCCTGATGAAAGTATGTGAGCAAGCGATGATCGAAGCCCATCAGGTGTAAAATCGTGGCGTGCAAGTCGCGGACATGATAACGGTCTTCGACGGCGGCGAAGCCAATTTCGTCCGTGGCCCCAATCGCCTGGCCGCCGCGAACGCCGGCGCCAGCCAGCCACATCGAAAAACCGTGCCAGTCGTGGTCTCGGCCCGGTTTGTCGATTCCTTCGCTGGTCGGAGTTCTGCCGAACTCGCCGCCCCACACTAGCAGCGTTTCGTTCCATAAACCGGTCCGCTTGAGATCGTCAATCAGCGCCGCAATTGGCTGATCGGTCTCGCCGGCATGCAGCTTGTGGTTCGTGATGCAGTCGTTGTGCCCATCCCACGTGTCTTCGATATGTCCGCCGCCGGAATAGAGCTGAACGAATCGCACGCCGCGCTCGATCAGTCGCCGCGTAATCAGGCATTTGCCGCCGAAATCAGCCGTCTCTTTGCGTTCGATGCCGTACCTTTCTCGCATTTCAGACGGCTCGCGATCAATGGCGACGGCCTCGGCGGCGGCGGTCTGCATTCGAAACGCCAGTTCGTAAGACTCGATCCGCGCCTTTAATTCCGATTCGCGCGGGTGCGACGCCAAATGTTTCTCATTCAGGCTTTTCAGTAAATCGAGCCCGCGACGCTGCGTTGCCTCACTGGTCCCGGGCGGCGACGCCAGGTCCAACAGGGGCGAGCCGCCGCTGCGGAACAAGGTGGCCTGATAGCTGGCTGGCATGTAGCCGCTCGACCAGTTCGATGCGCTGCCGATGGGACCGCCGCGCGGATCGGTCATCACGACGAAACTCGGCAAGTTTTCGTTCTGCGCGCCAAGGCCGTAACTGAGCCACGATCCGAGCGAGGGTTTGCCGATGACCACGCTGCCAGTATTCATCTGCAGGCAGCCGGACGCGTGTGCCGCCGTGTCGGTATACATCGAACGGATTACGCACAAGTCATCCGCGTGACGCGACAAGTGCGGATACAGACTGCTGATGGGCAGTCCGCTTTCGCCATGTTGCCGGAACGTGAACGCGCTTTTCGCCAGGCGGCCGATCGGCCGACCGTTGGAGCCGACCGCCAGCGGGCCGGAGTACGACTGTCCATGGCATTTATCCAGTTCGGGCTTGGGATCGAAGGTATCGACCTGGCTTGGGCCGCCGTTCATGAAGAGAAACACGACGTGCTTCGCCTTGGGAGTAAAATGCGGCTGTCGTCCCGGCAGTTCACCGCCCCACGCGCGATCGCGCGACAATAAATCGACCAGAGCCAGGCCGGCGAATCCGTTGCCGGCTTGCCAGAGAAACTCGCGGCGAGTCCGCCCGCACGGCGTACGATTCGCGGAAAAGCGGGAGTCGAACTGCATCATCGATCCTCAATCCGGGTAAACGAATTCATTCAAATTAAACAGCACGCGGCAGAATTGCTGCCGTGCTTCATCGGCCAGTTCGGTTTCACTCGCCGCATCGCCCCGCTCGCTCCGCAGTTGCCGGATCTCGTCGGCGAGAAACTGCCGCATCGCTGCGGCCTCATCGGCCGTCGGAGGGCGGCAGAGCGCCAGTCGCCACGCTAGATCGATTTGTGCGCCGGGATCGTCGCCCGCCTCCGCTCGTAAGCGCCGCGCGAGATGAGCCGCCTGCTGCACGATGAACTCGCTGTTGAACAGCGTCAGCGCCTGGGTCGGCATGGTCGTGACATTTCGCTGCGGCGACGACCGCGTCGTGTCGCATAGATCGAATACTTCCAATAATGGCACGACCAGCGAACGCTTTGTAAAAGCGTAAACGGTCCGCCGGGCCGCCGCCTGCTCGTCGTAGGCCGGCCAAATCGATGTCTTATCGGCATGGCTTTCCAGGGCTTCTTTTGGAATCAGCGGATAGACAGGCGGCCCGTACATCGTGCGATCCAGTCGGCCGCTGGCGGCCAAGATGCTGTCACGGATCGGTTCCACTTCGAGCCGCACGAGCGAACGCTTCCACAACAGGCGGTTCTGGGGATCGACGGCGGCGTATTCCTCGCGGTTGGCGTGGCTTTGCTCGTAGACTCTGCTCGTGGCAATCAAATAGTGCAATTCCTTCAGCGACCACCCCGCTTCGTTCATGAACCACCAGGCAAGGTAGTCGAGCAACTCAGGATGCGCGGGCCGTTCGCCGTTCAAGCCAAAATCGTTCGGCGTGCGCACCAACCCTTCGCCGAAGTGCCATTGCCAGACGCGGTTGACGATCACCCGCGCCGTGAGCGGGTTTTCGGGCGACGCCAGCCAGTGAGCCAGCGATAAGCGGCGGCGCGAAGAGCTTTTGTCGGGCGGCAGAAAGGCGACCGGTTCGGCGGCCAGAATCGCCGGAACGGCCGGACTCACCTCGTCGAGAGGTTCATGCGGGTTGCCTCGAGCCAAGATGTGAGTCGCCGGAGGCGGCGCGGCGGGCTCGTCGAAAAAATATCCTTGCGGCAGACTCTTTTTCTGCTCGTCGCTCAATTCTTGCCGCAGTGCGGCCGTGGCGATCGGCAATGTCAGTTCTTTTCGTCCTTCGCGCGGCCGCACCAGCGGGTTGAAGACCGCCAACAGGCTGTAGTAATCGCGCTGCGTGAGCGGATCGAACTTGTGATCGTGGCAGCGGGCGCAGCCCATGGTCAGCGCGAGAAACGCCTGGCTGGTCGTGTTGACGATGTCGTCAAGTTGATCGAAGCGGTCGGCGGCCGCGTCGGCCGGCTCATCGTCCCAAGGACCCAGGCGATGAAGACCCGTGGCGACGATCGTGTCAGCGTTTGCATCCGCCAGTTCGTCTCCAGCCATCTGCTCTTGCACAAAGCGGTCGAATGGCAGGTCGGCGTTGAACGCTCGAATCACGTAGTCGCGGAAGCGCCACACTTCTGGCTTGGCGGCATCTCGTTCGTAGCCGTTGGAATCGGCGTATCGCACGACGTCGAGCCAGCGTCGTGCATAACGCTCGCCGTACGCCGGGTGCGCCAGCAGCGAGCGAATCAGCTCTTCATAGGCGTCCGGATTTGATGTTTGCAGGTACAAGTCTTGTTCGCTCGGCGTCGGCGGCAGGCCGACGAGGTCGAGGTACGCGCGGCGCAGCAGCGCTTGTCGAGAAGCGGGCGGATTGGGCCGCCATCCCTTAGCTTCGAGCCGCGCGAGCACAAAGCGATCAATGGCGTTACGCGGCCACGCAGCGTCTTTGACCTCGGGAAGTGCGACCCGGCGGATCGGCTGAAACGCCCAATGCTCGCCCGGTGTGGGAGCGACCGCTTCGTCCGCAGGCGCTAGCGCGCCTGCGTCAATCCACGATTTCAAGACTGCAATCTCGCGGGGCGACAGCGCGGCGCCCTGCGGCGGCATTCGCTCATCCGCATCGTCGGCGCTGACGCGCTCGATGAGCAGACTCGACTCGCTCTGGCCGGGAATCGCCACGGCGCCATGATCGCCGCCGGCCGACACGAGCTTGGCGGCGTCGAGCCGCAGGCCCGCTTCCTGGCGGATTGGCCCGTGGCAGGCGACGCAGCGGCTGCGCAACAGGGGTTTGACGTCGCGCACGTAGTCGGCCGGTTCGGCTGGCTGCGAACCTATAGCCGTCCGGATTATCGCCAGGCAAAGACAGACGGTCGAGGCGCATCGCAAGATGAGAGCTTTCGGCCCCGGCATGCGAGTCTCCTGAAACCCGACCGTGCGGCAAGAACGACTTACGCTGTATTACCGACCAAGCAACCAATGGATCAGGTCGAGTCTATAGGCGGCAGCGCCGCAAAGTCAATTAGGCTGCGAAGCAACGTGTAGCCGAGCGAGCGACTCTGGCATAGCGTTCACCAGTTCGAGAGCTAGTTTGGATTGCCGCCGGTAACTTCAGGCTGGCCTTCGATGGCATAAAGCAGGTCCTTAGTAGCGATATATAAAACGTCGTTGGCGACGACCGGCGTCGGATAGACGGAGTTAGGCATCTCGATCTGGGCGAAAGGTTTGCCATCGGGCAACGCGATCGCCGGGTCGGCCGAATGGCGGAAAATGGTCACTTTGCCTTCTTCGTCGCCGATATAAACCTTGCCGTGGACGAGCAAAGGAGAGCCCCAGCAGGCTGCGAACAGATCACAGTTCCAGTATTCCTCGCCGGTCTTGGCGTCCAGGCAGTGAAACAGCCCGGAAAAGTCGGCGATGTAGAGGATATCGTCCTGAATCACGGGCGTGCTGAGCGAGCGATGGAATGCCTCCTCGAAGTCGAGCTTGCCGTCGAAGTTATGATCAGACCGAGTGTATTGCCAAACGACGGCAGAGTCGGGATTCGCGATGACCCATTCGCCCTGGGCCGGATCGACCGGGCAGATCCGCCGGTGCAGAACGATCTTTCCTTCGCGATCGACGACAAGTTCGGCGCTGACGTCGGCGCCGTCGAGACGCATGGCGGGATCGATGCACCAGACTCGTCCAGGGCCTTCGCCGTGTTCGGGGTCCTCGCCGGGCGCGAAGTAGAGCAGGCCGTCATAGATGCAAACGAATCCGATCTGATGGATCCGCGTGTTGCGCCCATTGATCGAGTGCTTTAAGTCCTTGGGGTTGCAATCGAACTTCCAGAGCAACTGTGATTTACCTTTGCCATCCCCGGCCGGGTCGAAGCTGTACAGCCAGCCGTCGCCTCCGCCGAAGATTACCTGGGGCCTGCCCCCGAGCACTGCGTAGCTGGGCGAGGCCCATTGAGCGTGCATAATGTTTTCGCCGGGCGAGTTATCGCTCCAAAGAACCTTGCCCGTCGCGCAATCGAGGGCCAGGAAGCTCGGCGCGTTCGGCGCCGATAACTTCGCGTGGGTTTCGTCGACGCCGTTCGAGCTGCAGACAAACAGCCGGCCGTCGGCGAGAAGGGGCGAGCAGTTGCTCATGTTGTGCGGCGAGACGCCGAGTTCTTTCATCATATCGAGCTTCCACACGACATCGGCCTCGTCGAGGTTCTCGCTCGCTTCGGCTCGAAACGACCCATCGTTCTGGCCGTCGCGGAAGCCCTCCGTGTCGAGGCAAACGACCTCGCAGCGATTCGTGACCGCCCACAAGCGATCGCCGTTGACGACCGACGTGGAGGGCATGCCTTGCAGCGGCCAGTCGTGGACGCGGCCGGTAGGCAACTTCTCGCTGGAATACTGCCAGAGGAACTCGCCGGTTTCTTCGTCGAGGCAGAGCATTACCCCCAGATCGATCTTGGCCGGATAACGCTTCAAATGACCGGCGCCGTTGTTCGTGCCAATCAACACTTTCCCATTGGCGATGGTGGGATTGCCGTAGGATTGCGAGCCCAGCTTGGCAGTCCATTTGATGTTTCGCCCGGTTGTGACATCCCACGAGGTCGGAATGTTGCGACCGGTGGTCGCATTATTGCGCAAGCGCGAGCCGCCCCACTGCGGCCAGTCGCCGGGGCCGACCTCGAGCGACTCTTGATCCAATTTGCCTGCCGCGATGGCATCGAACGGCGGTCCAAGCAGCGCGCTGGCGAGTTGCGGGTCGATTTGCCGCAGCGCCTGGCGCGCGATGGCGCCCAAACCCACATCTCGTTCGGCAAGCGCGGCCTGGACGCTCGGCAAGCCCGCTGTTGCGGATGGGCCAATGCGGCCGAGCGCCGCCAGCGCAGTCGCTCTCCGATCACGGTCGCCGAATTGGCTGGCGGCTGTTAAAGCGCGAAGGACGTCTTCCGACTCGGGACCGACCTGTGCGGAGGCGGCGATGGCGGCGCGAGCTACCGGCAGTTGCTCGTCGCGCATCGTGTCGATCAACGCCGGAATCGCCGCTTTCGCCCGGGCGCCATAGGTTCCAAGGATGCTGGCAGCGGCCCGCCGCACGCTGGCGTCAGCATCCTTCAATCGGCCAGAAACTTCCTCGATGATCCCGGCTTCTTCAGCCGAGCCGCGCAGCGCCAACACTGCAGCGAGACGAACCTGCCCATCTGGGTCGTACAATTTCTTGCGGAGCGTCTGAAACTTCTCTGACGGGCGCGGTTCGGCGGAACAGAGACGAGCGCCTCCAAACGCCGACGCTAACAGCATTGCCGCCAGGAACCCTGTGAGGCCTGCCGCTGTCGGCCGATGCCAGACGCGGGTCGTTGGCAGTATCGCCTCGACGCCGCAATACTTTTTCGTCATGGGAGCTTTCAGCTAGCAATCTAGTTCGCCCCCTTTTTCGCTAACCTGGCTCGGCGGCTCGGCGCACCCGCCTCAGCATGCGCGACGGCGTCCTGAGTTACTGTCGCCTGGGTTCAGCATCGCGGCGACTTCCGCAGATCTAGCAATCACAACGATCATCCTAGCACGGATGCGGCGTCTCGGAGCTTATTCGTGAAAGTTACCGAGAAAATTTTCTTTGCGCGTGGCGAACGCTATTGCACCATCTGCCTAGGATCGGTCAACCGTCCCAGGAACAGGATGGCGCCCGTGCGGTGATCGCGAATCATGAACAGGAAAGGATGGTCGGCCCGGAACACAACCGGTTTTGCTGGTTCGGCGATCGGCGCCGCGGTCGGCGCGAGCACTACGGCGGTGGCCGCGGCGGCTTCCGTCCCTTTTTCGCTCACGTCGACGTAAGCTTTGTGAATCACGTCGGAGATTTTCAACCCTTCCGCTGAGGAAATATCCGACAGATCGGCCTGGTCGCTGAAGGCCAGCGTCATGCCCAATTCGCGAAGCAGCTCGCTCAACTCGAACTGCGAGGTCGTGTTGAATTTGGGCAACGACAAATGGACCACGCGGTCTTTGAGTTTCGAACTCCATCGGTCCAGGTTTTCTGCGGTGAGCTGCGCCTCGACTTGATCGAGCCCGTCAGCTCGCCTGGGCAACAATACCAGCATCGACAGATCGTAACCGCGGTACGGCAACGCGACTAACTGGAAGTCGCCGGTCTCCGCGTAAGCGAACTCATGCGACTGGTGCATCAGCGGAGCCTGGACGTCTTTCTGTTTCGACAGATGGAATGGGGCGTCTTTGGTCGCCTTGTCAGAAAACTCGTATTCCCAGCCCCCTTTGAAGTAAATCGCATTTGTCAGCACCAGCCGCGTCATGGCGTCAAGCACTCCGGGCGCAATGAGCTCGCTGATTTTGTCGTTCGTTCGTTCTTCGACCCAGCGATTGATCGTCAGCCGGGCTTGCTCCGACTTGCCAAAGTCGAGCGGCGCCAATTCGGCGCCGAACTTCTCGCGCGTGATTGCCAAGAACTCAGGACGCAGCGGATACGATTTCTGCCCCCAAAGGCGGTTGGCCATGCTGAGTTGATAGCCCGCGCCGCCGTTATTAAGGACCGCATTCAGCACGCCGAAACCGGCGGTCGCAGATTCGCGGCCCCCTTCGACGTACAACGCCCGACCCATCTGTTCGGCGGTTTCACCCCGGGCGCCGGTATAGACCATGGCCAGCGCCGTCGAGACGCTGGCCGGCGAAAAGAACAGGTTGCCGTCTTGCTGGCGAAGCAGTTGATACAGATCGAAAGCGAACGCATTGCTCGATTTGCCCGCATTGCGCGCCGCGGGCGTGATTTCTACTTGCTTCGATTTCGCCGTTGACGGCGGGGCTGGCTCGACCGCGACAGACGAAGCGACCACCGCTGTACCGACGGTGAAGAAACAGACAAGGCGCGAAAGTTCGTTCATCCGAACGTGCATGAGCAATCCCTTGGGGCAGGAAGGCTTCTAACAGACGCCCCAATCAGTCTTGAGACGCTTGGCGGGGAAGTCAAGTTCCGCGACGAAGCCTGAAATAGGCGCGCTCAAAACGAATATAGGCGAAAGTGCCGCCTGGGCCGTAATTCAGCGTGGGAACGTTGGTTTGCCGGCCCCCTGCGTTTCATCAGCGTGTATTTTGCCCGCTCGATAGCGATTGCCAGCATATTCGCCTTCGGGAGCATGCATCCCGCTGGCGTCATGTTCGGTTTGGTCGACGGCTCGACCAAGTTTATTTCAGCAAACATCGATCGCTTCGCGTTTGCAGGCAGCGGCATGCGGGGCGGCGCGCCCGTTTGTCTTCAATCGGATTTCAATGTCATCATTTCGATGGCGCTTTATCGCCGGCTGGCGATTCCTCTGAGGCCGCCTGCGTCTTCTGTCCATTGTTCTAAATATCGCAAGCCAAAGTGCTTGTGATTGGACGGACGGGGACGCACAATAATCTCGCGGCGCCTGGTTTGCTGTTTCGGCCACCCGAACTCAACGACGTCGCGACGATTTGCGACGCGCCACCGGGCATCTTGTCTGAGGGCTGCTGATCGAAGCTCAATGGGGGACGCTTACGATGGCTTGGCGATCGCTGGTCCTGGTTGGAATCATGCTTTGCGCGTGGCCCGCGGCGCATGCCTCGGCTGCGCCGTCGGCAGAATCGTTGACTCCCAAGGAGCGTCAGACGCTCGACGCGGTAGGCACGTCCTGGTTTCGTGGGGACCAGCATACGGCTGTGACTCGGCTGGCCGCCCTCGTTGAGCGCCTCGATGATGATCGGCGAACGTCAATTGACGCCATCTTAAGCTCAAAGCGGTTGCCCTCGTTGACTCAAATGCTGACCGAGTCGCGACTGTCGGTGCTGCAGCAAGGCGGCAAAATACCAAAGCTCCAGGTTCATGAAGCGCTCATCGTATTGCCGGCGCTGGAGCAGCACATTAATGAGGCGCTCGAGGCAGCGTCGAAAAGTCGGGTGATTGGCGATCCGCTCTCGCCGACCGCTTCGCTGGACGAATACGATGATTTACTCTGGGAATCGCATGTCCTCGCCAATCGCCTCGCCGGGGCGAAAAGCATTGCCGATCGAGTTTCGCACCTGATTCATGTCTCGCCGCGCGAGGCGGAACGCCTGACCGATCAGCAGCGCGAGCTGGTGAATAGGGATTATCAAGCCCTTTCGAAACGAATCGAGCAAGTTGCCGCCGACCTGGCCGAGCACGAAACGGTACTCCGCATCAACCGATTGTCCCTGGCGACGAACATCCTTGAGCAGCCTGATTTGAGCCGAGAGCGGATGTTCGCGGCCTACTACTGGCAGGTCGATGTCGGGCGCATCGAAGCTTTTTTGGAAGCGTCGCGCCGGCGTCAACGAAAGGAAACGCAGTTTTCGCTGGCGGAACTGAATGATTCCCACCTGCGCCAGCGGGTCGCGCAATCCGGCAAGAAAGCGCAGCACTTGGCGGGGCAACTTGCACCCAAAGCGGCCTGGTTATTTGACGGGATATTCTGGTGGCATCGCGGCCGGTATGGAACAGGGACCGCAGTGTTTGGTTTAGCCAAAAGCGAAGAGGCCGCTACGGTTCCTGCAGCTCAGTTCGCGCTCTATATGCCTCCGGATCGTGAGTTGGACCCGAGCGATCCGACCAAAGTTCTCCGTTTCGATGAATCGACGCCGCGATACGACCGCCGCCATCATTATTGGTGGGCCTGGGAAGACCGACGCCTGGCGGTAGGGCCGAGCGGCGCGGGGACGGGCGGAACCGCGCTGGCAGGCGTGCAGCCGTTCTACTGACGAAGCATGTTTTTTGGAGCGGTCGGCTTCAACTCGGCATTTAAAATTCCGGCTGTCGATAGCCGGACCTTAAATCGTTTGGTGGGATTCGTCGAATATGGCCAGGCGCTGGCCAATCTGGAACGATTTATTGCGAGCGCCACGCCCGAAGAACTCGAACTGGCGGAGCAAATCGTCGGCGAGCGCGACGATCTGGCCATCTTTACAAACGTTTCGAGACGTGTGGAGAAAGAACCGAGCGCACTGAGCGAACGGGCGGAAGGTCCGGCCGATACCTTCCAGCGGCGCGGGCTGGGCTGGCTGATGGCCCTGGCGCGCGTCGAATTGGGGACGCTGATTGCGGGATTCGATGATCATGAAACGCCCATGACTGCCAGCCGACCTACGGAATTCGAGCTCGACGAGTACCGCGAGATGATTGAGGATTCGTTGCGTACGCACTATTGGGCGCTGCGGGCCGATCCCATTGTCAAGGTCATTCAACAGCGGCGACGGCCGACGCAACGCCTCCCGCTCGATGAGACGGTGCTGATCGCCTATTATCGGCGCGTCTGGGTCGCCTTGCAGTTGGCTCGCACTGCGAGCCTGCTCGATGCTTCCGGCGCCGGTTCGCCTCGGCAATCGCTGTTACAGCAGTGGCAACAGCAACTAGACGGTTTGGAGAAGGTCGTTCTGCGGGACCTGGTGCTGAACAACAACGCCTTAAGGCTGGCGGAGTCGTATATGCCGCGCTGCGCGCAACGGTTACTGGAGCGAGACCTTCGTATGCAGCTCGACCGCATGGGCGCCGTCGACGGACCGCCTCCCTTTCCGACGAATTAAGGCGTTTGGGCTCGATTTCGCAATTCGTCGCGCAATTCGCGCAGCGTTTTGGCGATATTGAACAGAGCGCTGACCGTTTCCAAGGCAATGCGAAGCATTGCCAGGCCGGCGACAATAAGGAATAGCTGCGTGCAGGCCATCCATTCGGCCGTGCGGCGAAATTCACCGGGAAGCTGGGCCGCATCAAACAGCGCTCGTACCGCCGTATAGCCAAGATAAAGCGCCGTGCAGATCGACAGTATCCAGAGGCCGCGGCCCAAGGCCCCGCTAAAATAGCTGCGAAAACGGAAATCGAAATCACTTGTGCCTAGCGCTTTCAAACGGCTCTTGAGATTGCCGGCGTTGACGGACCTTGATCGTGGAGCGGCCATGGCTTTGGGCTCGCTCGCTGGTTCGGCGACCGGCACGCTCGCCACAAGATTCATGTCGCTTGGTGATGGCGGAAGCGGCGGGGGCGCCACGACTGCTGGAGCGGCCGCGGAAACCGCTACGGCCGCGGGCGAGGAGGCGGGCGCATAATCGAACGACAACTCGGCCTCGCCGGCCGCTTCGGCGGCCGTGGCCGCGCGCACCGGAGCGGGTTTCTGGCGTACGATCGGCACGTGAATCGGCGCTTTGCATTTGACGCATCGCACCGAGCCGCCGGCGAGTTTATCGGTGACGCTGTAAGTCGAGCCGCACGAATTGCATTTGACGTCGATGCTCATGGTCGGAGGGTTCCAAGTTCCAGTTTTCCACGCCTGCACCAGATGCCGTGTTGTCGGGCAAATGGCGGACGAACTCGAAAACTCAAGTTCAGACGACGCTCGCCTTGGCGCCGCGCTTCGGGCCTCCTCACTGACTCCGACTGACTATTTCTTCGTATCACTCCCGGCGGGCAGAACCTTGCCCAAGGCGTGATCCGACGGTTTGAGTCCGCGGCGATATCCCTTGAAGCCGTACATCGTCGGTTCATAGTCATCGACGAACGCCACGTCCGCCTTGGCCGGCACGTCAAGGCCTAAGCCCCAATAGACGGCGTTGATAACCAGCCGCCGGAGGCCTTCGTTCTTGAGATCCGTGGCGGCGCCCATCGTCGTGCAAAAGATCTTGTTCTCTTTGCCTGAAGCGGCTTTGTTGATCCGCGTCCAGGCGACAGGCATCATTGGATCGTTGACCCCCTGCTCTTTCCCTTGGGCGGTGCGCTTTTTGTAGTCGGCCGGCGGGTCGTCAGGATTCATGCCTTTGAGTACCTGCCCGCGAACGAGAATCTTCGCATCGGCGGGCGGATGGGCTTCATAGACGTCCGTATCGCCGAAGATGTCGGAAACGCCTCGCAGAATTGGATCGTCTTTGGCCGAGGGTTCGATGATGCCGCGAGTCGCCTCCTGCTTGTGGCTGCCCCAGTGGCTGACCCACTGTTCGCCAAGCGTCTGTTTGCCGAAGGCGGTGAAATCCTTGTACTTGCTCTCGCCAGGCATATTGAAGGCATGCGTGCTCGTGCGCAGGGCGATGATTGGCACGCCGCGCTCGACTGCCTCGGAGAAACGCTTCATCACCTCGTCGGGCCAATGGCGGAATCGCAGCAGCATCACGATTGCGTCGGCCGAATCCAAGGCCTCGGCGCCGGCCAGGCTGGCGCCATTGTCGGGATTGATCGTACCGTCGTCGTCGACGGAAAACAGCACCGTGCAGTCGAAGCCATGGCGTTGGCTGAGGATTTTGGCCAGCATCGGCAGGCCTTCTTCGGAGCGATATTCTTCGTCGCCCGAAATGAACACGAGGCGTTTGCCCTTGCCCGGCCCTGCTTTGCCTTCATAGGTAATCCAGTTCTCGCCGCGGGCGACGGTCGAAAGCAGGCAACAGAAGATTGAGAACAGCGTAACAGCCAACTTCATGATGCGTCCTTGATGTCAGTCTTCGGAGATACGGCAAGTCAGGCCCCCGGAGTCTCGAGAGCGCCAAAACAATATGGTGTGCCACGGGCCATGGCGACGCAAGCGGTTAACCCGATTATTCATCGGCCCATACTAACCCGAAGCGCAAGCGAGGGCGAACGGCCTCGAAGGGCCGCCTACCGGCGACCGCCATCCCTCGC
>JAICIG010000201.1 GCA_025924495.1 Pirellulales bacterium
AGATGGCAACTATTTCGGATTTGTCGCCGCATTCTGCCGCGAGCCAGACGGCCGCGAGTCGCCGCGTTGTCACGCTCGATGATGGCAGCGGCCTGGCCGCCTGGGAGGGCGCCTGGTCGGCGCTCGACGAGCAAGCCGCGAATCCAATGCAATCGTTTGCCTGGATCGAAGCCGCGGCGGCGACGATTGGTAAAAGCGGGCGGTTGCAATTCATTGGGCTCGAGCAAAACGGCCAGCTTGCGGCCGTGGCGCCATTGTGCAAATTGCCTGGCGCCTGGGGCGCGCCGTGGGAGCTGTTGAATCTCGCCAGGCTTTACGAACCGGCCGATCTCGTCTGGTCAGACGAAACGGCGCTAGAAGAGCTGGTGACGGAACTCGCGCGGCGCGGCCTGCCGCTGTTCCTGGGCCGGGCGCCGGCATGTTCGCCCGTGATTCCGGCAATTCGCCAGGTTTACGGCCGCCGAGGATGGGTCGTCTGCCGACCGCAGGCCAGCACGCCGTATATTCCGCTCGATGAAAGCTGGGCCATTCCAGAAAACAAAATCTCCTCGCGCCGACGCTCCGACTTCCGCCGCTCGCGTCGCAACGCTGAGGAACTGGGCGAAGTTTCCTCGGAAATCCTCACTCCCCAGCCAGGCAATGTCGACGACTTATTGGATCTGGCGTTCGATGTCGAGAGCCGGTCGTGGAAGGGGGATCAAGGCACGGCTTTGGCGCGCGATTCGGCGCGCGGCGAATTCTATCGCCGCTACGCTCGAAGCGCCGCTCGCCTCGGTTCACTCCGGATCGGCCTGTTGCATATTGGCAAGCAAACGGCGGCCATGCAGATCAGCGTGGTGCACGCCGGCTCGCTGTGGGTGCTCAAGGTGGGTTACGATCCCGAGTTTCAGCGAGGAAGTCCTGGCATTCTGTTGATGGTGGAACAAATCAAGGCGGCCGTTGCCGAAGGTTTGAAGAACTACGAACTGCTTGGCACGGTCGAGCCCTGGATTCAAGTCTGGACGGATCACGAACGCGGCTGCGTTTCGCTGCGGGCCTATCCCGCCAATGCGCGAGGCCTGACCGCCTTGGCGAGCGACGCTAGCCGAAGGTATCTTGCCCGCCGCAAGGAGCGTCGCACTTGCAAAGCTTAACGACCTATCTGCGGCGCACCGCGTCCACTTGCTTGATGCCGCTCGCGCAGCGGGCGGCGCGAGCTTATATTGCCGGACCGGAGTTGTCCAACGCGCTGCACCTCGCGCAGGAGCTGGCAGAACGGGGCTTTCGAGCAACGTTTGGATTCTGGGACGGGCCCGAAGATTCGCCTCGGCAGGTCGCCGACTATTATCTTGCCGCGCTCGACGCCATCGGGGCCTCGGCGCCGGAAGCGTATTTATCGATCAAGCTGCCGGCCTTGGGTTCATCGCGAGCGCTGCTATCTGAAGTGCTGGATCGAGCCCGCGCGCTCGACGTGCAGATTCACTTCGATTCATTAGGCCCGGAAACCGCCGACGACATGTGGTCGGCCGTTGGCGCGGCGGCCGATGGAAAGCTCAAGCTTAGTTGTTCCGTACCTGGCCGCTGGCGGCGAAGTCTCGATGATCTCGAACTCGCCATCGCGCATCGAATCGCCGTGCGCGTCGTGAAGGGCCAATGGCCCGATCCCGACGCGCCCGACCTCGACATGCGCGCGGGCTTCTTGAATATCATCGATCGGCTGGCCGGGCGCGCCCGGCATGTCGCCGTCGCCAGCCACGATGCGACACTGGCGGGCGAATCGCTCCGCCGAATGAAGGGGGCCGGCACGTCTTGCGAACTCGAGTTGTTGTACGGTCTGCCGGAGCGCGCCGTATTGCCCTTGGCCGCATCGCAACAGGCGCCGGTCCGCTTCTATGTGCCTTATGGCAAGGCGTACCTGCCGTACTGCTTGGGCCAGGCGAGACGACAACCCCGCTTGCTTTGGTGGCTGTTGCGTGATTCACTAATGTCGGCCGTGATTCCCACGGCCCGCTCTTAGCTGCGACAAGTAGCGTCGCGGCTGCCGCGCCGACACAGCCGCGGTCAACGATCGCGTTTTTCAGCAGAAAGCATTGCCATGCGACACGACGGCCGACGGCCCGACGATCTTCGCCCGCTCAGGATCAAGCGACGCTATACTCGCACCGCGCCGGGCAGCGTATTGATTCAAGCTGGGCGCACGACCGTGCTCTGCACGGCCAGCGTCGAAGAACAAGTACCGCCGTGGATGAAAGGCCAGGGGCGCGGCTGGGTGACCGCCGAATACAGCATGCTGCCGGGCAGCACCAGTCCACGCAAGCAGCGCGACCGAGGCGGAAAAGTCGACGGCCGGACGACCGAAATCCAACGCCTGATCGGCCGCAGCATGCGCGCGGTCATCGATCTAGAAGCGCTGGGCGAACGGACGATCACCGTCGATTGCGACGTGCTGGATGCCGATGGCGGCACCCGCACCGCCAGCATCACCGGCGCGTTCGTGGCGCTCGTCGACGCCATCCACTCGATCAAAGCCCTGCTGGCCGGCCGCGAGCCGCTGCGCGACAGCGTGGCCGCGGTGAGCGTGGGGATGGTCGAAGGCAAAGCCGTGCTGGATCTCGATTATCACGAAGATTTCTCCGCGGCCGTCGACATGAACGTGGTAATGACCGGCGCCGGCCAATTCGTCGAAGTCCAAGGGACGGGGGAGGAGGCGACTTTCAGCGAACAAGAGCTGACGGCGCTCGTCAAACTCGCCCGCGGCGGCATTCGCAAACTTAGCCAGTTCCAGCAGAGTAGCCTGGGCAAGCAGTGGCCGTTTGCCTGAACGGCGGGCTTTTAATCGCCTCAATCACAGTGACTTGGGCGATTCGGCGAGCAGCCGCAAGCCGTTCAGCACGACCAAGACGGTGCTGCCTTCGTGGCCGAGTACGCCGGCCCACAGCGGCAGATTCATAAAACTGGACAGGATTAATACGCCGATGACGCAGCCTGCAAAAGTCAGGTTCTGGCGAATGCGGCGCCGGGCGCGGCGGCTGATCCAGATGGCAAAGGCCAAGGCCTTGAGGTCGTCGCTCATGAGCACGACGTCGGCGACTTCGAGCGCCACGTCGGTCCCAGCGCCCCCCATAGCGATTCCCACCTGAGCCGTCGCCAAGGCAGGCGCATCGTTCACGCCGTCGCCGACCATGGCCACCGTCCTTCCTTGGTCGAGCAGGCGGCGGAGCTCGAACACTTTTTCGTCAGGCAACAAGCCTGCGCGAACCTCATCGGCGCCGACTTGCTTTGCCACATTCAAGGCCACGCGTTCGTGGTCGCCGGTCAGGATGATGTTCGATTGCACTCCCAGACGCTTCAGGCTGGCCAGTGCTTCGGCGGCATTGGCGCGCGGGCGATCGCTGAGCGCGAGCACGCCGCGGACGTGTTGCTGCGGAGCGATCACCAGCAAGACCGTATGGCCTTGTTCTCGCAGCGCGTCGGCGGCTTGCTTCACGTCGTCCGGCACGGCGGTTTCGTGCGTTTCGAACAGCGATTCGCGGCCGATGCCCACCCAGCCACCGTCGACGTGGCCATGCACGCCAGCGCCCATGTGGCTTTCGAATTCGTCGACGGTCGGCAGCTCGATGTTTCGCGCTTGCGCTTCTCGCACGACGGCCTCGGCCAGATGATGTTCGCTACGTTGCTCGACTGCCGCGGCAAGGCGCAATAACGCCTCAGGAGGCACGTCGGCGGGCGACCAAATCTCTGCGACCACAGGTCGACCCGGCGTAATCGTGCCGGTCTTGTCGAACGCCACGACATCTACGGCGCCCAGCAATTCCAGGAAACGACCGCCCTTAAACAGCACGCCGTGGCGTGCCGCCCGCGCAATCGCCGACAGGACGACGGCTGGCGAACCGATGACCACCGCGCAAGGCGACGCCACGACCAGCAGCACCATGGCATGATAGAAAGCGTCTTGATCGTCTCGTGTGTGAAACAACAGCGCGCCCGCGAACGTCGCGGCGGCGCTCAACAGCACGGCCAGCACATACGGCTGTTGCCACGACTCGACGAACTTTTGTGTCGGATCTTTCTGCGCTTGCGCCTCGTGTACCATTCTGACGATTCGCTCGAGCGCCGTATCGCTGGCGCCGCGCGTCATTTGCACGAGCGCCGCGCCGCGGCCATTCATCGTACCCGCAAAGACCTGATTCCCTGGGGCTTTGTGCACCGGTTCGCTCTCGCCGGTAATGGTCGACTCATCGATCCAAGTTTCTCCTTCAATCACCTCGCCGTCGACGGCCACGCGCTCGCCAGGTCGAAGCCGGATCAGGTCGCCGATCTCAAGCGTGGCAATGCCTACCCGAATCTCTTCGCCATCGCGAACGAGCGTGGCTTCGCTGGGCCGCAATTGCATCAGCGACTCGATTGAACGCTTCGTGCGATAGGTGGCGTAGGCCTCGAGCGTGTTGCTCAGCGAGAACAGAAACAGCAACACCCCTCCCTCAGCCCAATCGCCAATCGCGGCCGCTCCGGCAGCGGCGAACAACATCAGCAGATCGACGCCGAGCTGTTTATGCCATAAGTTCCTCACTGCCGCCGCTGCGGTAGCGGCGCCGCCGGCGACGTACGCCACGAGATAAGCTGCGAGGGCGAAGCGAGATGATCCAAGCCCCCATCCCAGCAGAAGGCTTCCTAAACAGACCGCTGTCTGCCACGCCAAGGCCGTAGGGGGCCGGGGCGGCTGCTTGTCGGGCGGCTGAACCGTTTCGCGTTTGTCGCAGGAGCGGACGGCGGACGCCATGCATTGGCCCTTCTAGAATGGTCGACTCATTCGACGTGAAGAGCAAGCCGCGTGCCTGCATTCAACTGGCTCGAGCGGGCTAATAAAAAAAGCCGCGTGTTCCGCGGCTTCCGCCTGATCCCGAGCCTCGTGAGCGTGCTAGTCGTCGATTCCCCGTTGTCAGGATGCAAGTGCCGTCACCCTTGCTGACTCATCCGGCACTTGCCACGTATGAGCGAAGCTAGGCTCTCCGCTCGCGAGGCTCCCTTGCGCTACTTACAAGGTTACTGACCGTTGTACCTCCTAAATTGGCCCCTCTTTCTCCGCCGGACTGCCCTTCGGGGCTTCCGGCCACCGGCCCATTCTCTCTTCTGCCCTCTCCACTTTATTCTACGCACGCCGCTGTGCGAAGTTCATTCGCCGATCGATAAAGCTCGTTTTGAGACTTCCGATTGTGACGACTGCCTAGTAGAGCGCGTCGGCTACATACTTGATGGCACATTTGATGCCGCAGCCAATGCGATCAAAGCGTGTAAGGTCCGGACTTGAACGAAGCAATATTGCGCAGAGTGGATGGTACTCCGCCGCACAGTGACTGTGCCAATTCGCACAAGTCCGGCACACATACAGTCGGCCGTCCGTTTAAAGCATGCAAACATGCGAGCGTTTACGACGCCACGATTGATTGTAGTTCGAGTGGCCCATGACTTGCTCACGGACGGGTATCGAAACGAACGTACCGTGCGTTCGTCCGCGAGAACTGTTTCGGGACGAGACAATCGCATCCATCTCGCGTCTTCGGCGGGCGGCAGGCCATCAATCCAGAGCGGGAGCCGAAGTCGGTATCGTTCCAAGCGACCGTCGGCAGGCAGTGCGGATTGCGGCGCCAGCGTCTTCAAGTTGCGGGGTTAAAACTTAAAATTACAGGAGTGCGGCGAATGACTTCCGTCGGCGAACAAAAACAAGCAACTAGCTCTGATCTGGCCCAAGTGCAGCGAGTCGTGGCAGAACTGCTGAACGTTCTCCACGCCCAGGCGAAAGAGATCGAACAACTCACAATGCACGTGGAGCGGCACACCGATCGTTTGCTACACCCGAGCCAAATGGCTCTGCTGGTTTCCGAGTTGAGCGAACTGCAATCGCGCGTTAAGAATTGGCAAGTCGCCAAGGCCTAAGCGGCCCCCGCCCTGCTGAATCGTCACGGCGCGGCCGCCACGCCCGATGCGTCTGCGACGGCGCCCGGCGTCCAACGACCTACTCTGCAGGAGCGCCATACGTGGCCATACGCAACCTGGATAAAATCTTTCGCCCGCAACGAGTAGCCGTAGTTGGCGCCAGCGACCAGCCGGGCAAGGTCGGCTTCACGCTGCTGCGGAACATGATCACATCCGGATTCGCGGGCGTGGTCTACCCCGTGAACAGCAAGCGGGAATCGGTACAAGGAATTCAGGCCTATCCGGATATCGCGCATTTGCCCAAACCGCCCGACCTGGCGGTGATCTGCACTCCAGCGCCGCTCGTGCCGCAGATCATCCGCGAATGCGGCGAAGCCGGGACGCGCGGGGCCATCATTATTTCGGCCGGGTTTCGGGAGATTGGCGAAGCCGGGCGCGCGCTCGAAGAGCAGGTCCGCGCCGAAGCTGCAAAGTTCGATGGGTTTCGTATCATCGGTCCGAACTGTCTCGGGGTGGTTGTGCCGGCAACCGGATTGAATGCGAGTTTCGCCGCAGCGACGCCGCGGCCAGGACATGTCGCATTCCTGTCGCAGTCGGGAGCGCTATGCACCTCGATGCTCGACTGGGCGTTGGATGAGGAGCTCGGATTTTCGCATTTCGTTTCCATCGGCAATATGCTCGACGTCGGCGTCGGCGACCTGATCGATTACTTCGGCGCCGATCCCAACACCGAATCGATCGTGCTCTATGTCGAGTCGATTAGCGAAGCCAGGCAGTTCATGTCGGCGGCTCGCGCGTTCGCTCGCCGCAAGCCGATCGTGGTGTTCAAGGCGGGCCGCTTCGCCGAGTCGGCCAAGGCGGCGGCATCGCACACCGGCGCCATGGCGGGCGTCGATGCCGTTTACGATGCGGCCTTCCAACGTGCCGGCGCCGTGCGCGTATCGCAGGTCGATGACTTGTTCGATTGTGCAGAATTGCTAGGCCGCAAACGCATTCCTCGAGGACCCCGGCTGGCCATCGTGACGAATGCCGGCGGCCCCGGCGTGATGGCCACCGATGCCTTGCTCGATAGGCGGGGCATGCTAGCGCCGATGTCGGACGCGCTGCGCGCCAAGCTCGACGAATTCCTGCCTGCGGCCTGGTCGCACGGCAATCCGGTCGACATCTTGGGCGACGCTCCGCCCGAGCGATTTTCCCGCGCGTTGGACATTTTGCTTGCGGACCCCGCCACCGACGCGGTGCTGGCAATTCTAACGCCCCAGGCAATGACCGACCCGACCGCCACCGCCCGGGCCGTCGCGCAGGCGGCTGCCCGTTCGGAAAAACCCGTGCTGGCCGTCTGGATGGGAGGCCGCATGGTGCGAGAAGGGGTGCAGTTGTTGAACCGATTCGACGTGCCGACCTATCAGACGCCACAGCACGCCGTGCGATCGTTCATGTATCTCGTGTCCTATGCTCGCAACCTGGAAACGTTGTATGAAACGCCGCGAGACATTCCGCTGTCTTTCGATCTCGATCGAGCCGCGGCTCGGCGCAAATTTGACGCTTTAGCCGCGAAGGGGCAGACGATCTTGTCGGAGGAAGACTCGAAAGATTTGCTGGAAGCCTATGGAATTCCCATTACCAGGCCCTTGGGAGCGGCCACGCCCGGCGAAGCGGTTAAGGCGGCCCAACAGATCGGCTATCCGGTTGTTTTGAACATCGCCTCTCCGGACATTACGCATAAAACCGACGTCGGCGGCGTGGCATTGAATCTGACGAATGACCGCGAAGCCGAAGCGGCTTTCCACCGCATCGTCGATTCGGCTCGTCAAAAGCGGCCGGAAGCGAGGATTGAAGGCGTCACCGTGCAGCCCATGTTCGTCACGGCCGAAGGATTCGAATTGATTGTCGGCGCTAAACAAGACCCGGTCTTCGGCGCTGTGATCATGGCCGGCATGGGAGGCGTCGCCGCCGAGTTGTTCCAGGACCGCGCTCTAGGCCTGCCGCCGTTGAACGAGCGGTTGGCAAGACAAATGCTCGAGTCGTTGCGGTCTTGGCCGCTGATGAATGGATATCGAGGCCGCCCGGCCTTGCAAGTGGATCGCCTGATTGAGATTCTCATGCGGCTCTCCTACCTGACGGCCGATTTTCCCGAGATCGTGGAATTCGACATCAATCCGCTGTTGGCCACCTCCAGAAACGTGCTCGCGCTCGACGCGCGAATCGTGATCGATCGCGAGCGGTTGGGCAAATCTTTAAGGCCGTTTTCGCACCTGGCGATCCGTCCTTATCCGGAGGAATATGTTCGCCGGGCGCAGCTTCCGGACGGCACGAACATCTTGCTGCGTCCGATCAAGCCCGAGGATGAACCGCTGTGGCACGGACTATTAGCAAGTTGTTCCGCGGAAACGATTTCATCGCGTTTTCGCTACTTGATTCGGCAAACGACCCACGAAATGGCGGCGCGGTTCTGCTTTCTCGATTACGATCGCGAGTTGGCCATCGTGGCCGAACTGAAACACTCGGGATCGAGGCGCCTGGCCGGAGTCGTACGGCTGGCCGCTGATCCTGACCATCAGGAGGCGGAATATGCGGTGCTGGTAGGCGATCCCTGGCAGGGTCGCGGCATCGGGAGCGTGCTGACCGACTACTGTCTGGAGATTGCCCGCGACTGGAACATCCACCGCCTGGTCGCTGAAACGTCGCCTGCTAACAATCGCATGCTGGCCATCTTCAGACGTCGAGGGTTCGAGCTCAATGGCGCTGCGTCTGACGTGGTCGTCGCGAGAAAGGATCTGGCCGCAGGATAGATGCCGCATCAGCCGCCTTCGGTGGACAGCGACGTCACCGCGCGCATGTAGTTCACTCGTTCGAAAGCGCCGGGATTGGGGCAGCGCTGCAAGCTCAAGCTGCCTTTGATCTGTTCGATCGAGTTGAAATGCTTGTGCTCCATCCACCAGGTCATTTCCGACAACATCGTCCGCACATGATCGGGTCCGTTGCGGATCAGGGCCGAAGCCATCATCGCCGCATCGGCGCCGGCAAAGATCAGCTTCAAGGCGTCTTCGGCGAAGTGAATGCCGCTCGTCGCCGCCAGAGAGACGTGGAGTTGTTCTCTTAGAATTGCAATCCACCGCAGCGGCAATCGCAGCTCATCGCGGCTGCTGAGCACCAGGTTCGGGCTGACTTCCAAAGAATCGAGATCAATATCTGGTTGCAGGAACCGATTGAACATCACCAGGCCATTCACTCCGGCCGCCGCTAGCCGTTTCGCCACGTTGGGCAGCGAGCTGAAGAACGGACCGATTTTCACGGCGAGTGGAATGGCGATCACCTCACGGACTGCAGTCACCAGATCGAGATAGCGCTGCTCAACCATCTCGCCCGTCTGGTCACATTTGGTCGGCAGGAAATAGACGTTCAATTCCAAGGCGTCCGCGCCCGCCTCCTGCATCAGGCGAGCCGTATGGATCCAGTCTCCTGGATGCGTGCCGTTCAGACTGGCGATCACGGGAATGGACAGGCACCGCTTGGCGGCTTCGATATGCCGCAAGCACGCATCGGGGCCCGCATTGTAATCATACATGTCGCGATAGTTGAACAGCTCGGTCGCAGAGCAACTATCGGGCGGTGGCGGCGAATGAGGCCGCAGGCCTTCGCTTTCGATCTGCTCTTGGAACAACGACGCCATCACGGCGGCCGCCGCCCCGGCGTCTTCCAGACGCTGCAGGGAATAAAGCTGCGTAGAAATCGGGCTGGCGGAAATCACCAACGGATTGCGTAATTTCAAACCGAGATAAGTGGTGCTCAAATCGACGGACATGGCTTAGTCTCCCGCTGCTGATAGACAGGGAAGCATCTGGCGTACCAAACTAAGCGCTTAGCCGCCGGCGGGCGGTCCTAGCGCCCTTGCAAGAACGCCGGGGTTGGTAGTGCAGCGTTTTTGCGGGTGGAGACACGTTGCAAGCGTCCGACCGGCACCCGTTTGGGAGTTACGAATGGGAGCGGACGTTTCCTACCGCCCGGCAATGGCGCGAAAAAACGCACGGTGGAGCGCGCTTTCGAGCACAACATGAGCGATTCAGCACATCGATGGTCTCGATATGGAACGGCGGCTGCTGCTGGTTCGAGCAACTTCCGGCCGCCTAAGAATTTGCCGCGTCGATTGACGCGCTGGTCTGGGCATTGCTTCGCATCTCGATCAATATCTTGTATAAACACGACCACGCGCAATTATCGCGAACGCATACAATTTCGCTTTCCGCGTTGAACTGCAATCCCTATTGTCGGCAATTCAACTTGACCGAGGCGCCTATGATCGGCAAGGACGTATTGAAGCAAACGCTGCGGGCGCTAGGCTTCTCGTCGGATCTTCCTGAGCACGTTCTGGATGAATTAGCATCCGTGTCGGCCATGGTCGATTTTCCCGAAGGAAGCATGGTCTTCCAGGAGGGTGCGGAGAACCACTTTCTCTACGTGATCCAAAGCGGCAAAGTCGGCTTGGACATGTACGTGCCGGGTCGCGGCCGGGTCAGAATCCTATCGGTCGGCCCGGGCGAAATGTTGGCCTGGTCAGCCTTGCTGGGCGAAGGTCATATGACGGTTACGGCGGTCGCTCTCGAAGACACGCGAGCCGTGGCGGCTGCCGGAAAAAAGTTGCGCGAACTCTGCGAAAGCAATCACGAAGCAGGCTATCAGCTCATGAGCCGGATGGCGAAGGCTTTGTCGCAACGATTGGTCGCCACGCGGCTGCAACTACTCGACTTATTCGCGGAACCGGTCTGTACACCGCCGCGCCCACGGAGCTGAGCCTTGTCCTCTTACAAACCTACTGCGCCGAGAAAGAGTCTCTGGCTTCCCCGCTCGGGCTTGCAAGCGCTGATCGATGCGCTGCGATCTCGCGGCTATGAAGTAATCGGTCCGACGATCGACCAGGAAGCGATCATTTACGATCGCATCACGTCGGTTGACGATCTGCCGCAGGGCTGGACCGACATTCAAGAGCCTGGCAAGTATCGGCTGATGAAGCGCGACGATGACGCGGTGTTCGGTTATACGGTCGGGCCTCATTCTTGGAAGCGTTTCCTGTTTCCCGCCACCGCGACCGTCGCCACGGCCGATCGCACGACAGACGGTTGGACGATGGGGACGCCCGCCGAAGAGCAGCCGAAATACGCTTTTCTTGGCGTGCGCGCCTGCGAAATTGCCGCCATACGGGTGCAAGATCGCACCTTTGTCGAAGGCCCGTATGTCGATCCCCTATATCAACGTCGTCGCCAACAAGCGTTGCTGATCGCTGTGAATTGCACTCAGGCCGCCTCGACCTGCTTTTGCACCTCAATGGGAACCGGCCCCCGCTGTACGAGCGGTTTCGATCTGGCCTTGACCGAAGTCGGTGATGGATTCGTGCTTGAAATTGGCAGCGATGCCGGGGAGCACATCGCGGCGGACCTGCCGACCGAGGAGGTCTCTTCCGAGCGGCTGGCTGCCGCCGAACGAGCCCGCCAGCGCGCGGTCGATCAGATCACCCGCAAGCTTGACACCGACGGCATTCGCGAGGTGCTGCTGGGCAATCTGGAACATCGCCGCTGGGATGACGTGGCGGCGAGATGCCTTTCGTGCACGAATTGCACGATGGTTTGCCCGACGTGCTTTTGCAGTTCGGTGAGCGAGGTCTCCGACCTGCAAGGCGACCACGTCGAGCGCCGCCGACAATGGGACTCCTGCTTCAACATCGACTTCAGCTACATGAACGGCGGCATTGTGCGCAATTCGATCCGCTCGCGGTATCGACAATGGTTGACGCACAAACTCGCTTCCTGGATCGATCAGTTCGGAACCTCGGGCTGCGTCGGCTGCGGGCGTTGCATCACCTGGTGCCCGGTGGGCATCGATCTCACGGAAGAAGTCGCCGCGATTCGGGAGACGAGCCCATGAACGGCGGCGCCAGGACAACGGCGCCCAATCCCTGGCTGGCGCATTCGGCGAAGGTGCGGAAACTTATCGCGGAAGCGGACTGTGTGACGACGTACCATCTGGCGCTGGCCGCCGCAGGCGATACCGGCGCACTCGAGTTCCGTCCCGGCCAGTTTGGCATGCTATACCTGCCCGGAATCGGCGAGTCGCCGATTGGCATCAGCGGCAGCGATGACGAAACGTGGGCCTTTACCGTTCGTCTCGCCGGCAACACGACACGCGGCCTGGCGAAGCTGCAAGTCGGCGATTCGCTGGGAGTGCGAGGTCCTTTCGGCTCCTCTTGGCCGCTCGAAAAATGCCGCGGCGCCGACCTGGTGATTGCAGCCGGCGGCTTAGGCCTGCCCCCCTTACGGCCCGTGATTTACGAATACCTGCGCAACCCGGAACTTTATGGACGCCTGACCGTTTTGTACGGCGCCCGTTCGCCTGCCGCCTTGATATATACCAGCGAATACGATTGCTGGCGGCAACAGGGAGTCGATCTGCAGACGACCGTCGACGCTTCCGATCTGAATTGGACGGGCAATATCGGCGTCGTGCCGCAATTGCTCGATCGGCTTGCGTCGCTCGAGCCGAGGCGCACGATCGTTCTGACGTGCGGCCCCGAAGTGATGATGCAATTCGTCGTTCGCAGCGCCCTCAAACGCGGCATCCCGGTCGAAAATATCTGGGTGTCGCTCGAACGCAACATGCAATGTGCAGTCGGGCTGTGCGGCCACTGCCAACTCGGTCCTGAATTCATCTGCAAGGACGGTCCCGTGTTTCGGTACGATCGCGCGGCGCCATGGATGACCGTCGAGGCCCTGTAAGAGCTGTTCGTCATGTCCTCAAAGCCGAAACTGGGCGTATTCAAATTCGCCTCCTGCGATGGATGCCAATTGTCGCTGCTGGCTTGCGAGGACGAATTGCTGGCCATCTCCGGCGAACTCGACATCGTTTATTTCCTGGAAGCCACCAGCCGCGTCGAACCGGGGCCCTACGATGTGGCGCTGGTCGAAGGTTCGATCACAACCGCCGCCGACGCCGAGCGAATCCGGGAAATCCGCCGGCAAGCCAAGTACCTGATGACCATCGGCGCCTGTGCCACGGCCGGCGGCATTCAGGCGCTGCGTAATTGGGCGCATACGCCCGAATATGTCCAGGCGGTTTACGCGCGGCCCGAATACATCAGCACGCTCGACACCTCAACCGCTATCGCAGATCACGTGCCGGTCGACTTTGAACTGCGCGGCTGCCCGATCAACAAGCAGCAACTGATCGAAGTCGTCTCGGCGCTAATCGCAGGTCGCCGTCCCCGCACGCCCGGCCACGGCGTCTGTCTCGATTGCAAGCGCCGCGGTACAGTCTGTGTGATGGTGGCGCGCGGCGTGCCGTGTTTGGGACCGGTTACGCATGCCGGCTGCGGCGCCATCTGCCCTGCGTACGATCGCGGTTGCTATGGCTGTTATGGGCCGGCAGAGCAACCCAACCTCGTCAGCCTGACCGGTCAATTCTTAGACGAAGGACTGTCTCGCGACGCCGCGGTGCGCCTGCTGCGAAGCTTCAATGGGTATGCGCCGGAGTTTCGCGAGGAGAGCGATCGCCTGGCCGCCGGATGTCTCGAACCGAAGAACGAATCATGACGTCAGCAGATAAGCCGCCGAAGCCGCGCACGATTCGCGTGGAAGCACTGACCCGAGTGGAAGGCGAAGGCGGGCTGCACGTGCGGCTCCGCGGCGACCAAATCGAAGAGGTGCAACTGACGATTTTCGAGCCGCCACGATTGTTCGAGGCGCTATTGCGCGGCCGCGCGCTG
>JAICIG010000202.1 GCA_025924495.1 Pirellulales bacterium
CCGGCGCCGGCCGCAGGAACCGCACCATCGCGCCGAGCGACGGCCAGTTGTTCGGCGCTCTCGGCGTCGCACTTTCCACATTGAGAGGTGCGTGCGGCACCCCGGTGAGCATCTGGTAGCCGCTGGACGAGTGCGCATTATCGTTGGTCGACAATGCGCGCAACACGCAGACCTTATCCACGACCTTCGCCACGTTCGGCATCAACTCGCCGACTTGAATGCCCGGCACGTTGGAATCAATCGGCTTCAGATCGCCGCGAATTTCGGCCGGGGAGTCGGGTTTGGGATCCCATGTTTCATGCTGGGGCGGCCCGCCAAGCATGAACAAAAAGATGCACGAACGCGCTTTGCCGCCGCCAGCGGCTGTAGTCGCCGCCGGCGCGGCTTGGGCTCGCCGGGCGTCGAGCAATCCTGGCAAACTCAGCCCCAAGGCGCCCAGCCCGCCAACGCGCAGCCACTCGCGGCGGCTGAAACCATCGCACAATCGTTGTGGGCGGTCGAAAAACGACAGCATCGTCGTGCTCCGGGGTCACGAAAGCCGTACTACCCGCTGCGGCCCATTCTAGCCCCAACTCCTGAAAAACGCACGCTCGAAAGCCGTGTCTGCCCGCACACTCAAAAGCCAGCTATTAGGCGGTCCATTCGGACGCAACCTTGAGCGTCCGGCAGACTTCGAGCAATTGGCCCCAGGTATTATCGTCCAACTCGATGCCATGCCGTCGGACGGCTCGCGTCTGCTGCTCCAATTCGCCCGGCACGAGGATGTCGCGGCCAGGTTCCAGTGGACGCGAGCTTTTGATCCACTCGATCAAACCGCCCACCTCGCGGCCGAATTGGTCATCGGCCGCAAAATAACGCGGGTCGAGATAAATCGATAACATCCCATTGAGCAGTCGCGTCTCGCCCGGCTTGCTGCAACCTCCACCGGTCAGCGCGCCGGCCAGGATTTCGGTCAATACGCCCAAGCCGTATCCTTTGTGACCTCCAAACGGCAGAATGGCGCCCGGTTCGCCGTAGAAAACTTTCGGGTCGGTCGTCGGCCGCCCTTGCGAATCGATCAGGCAACCGGCCGGCGCTTGCGTTTGCTTATTAAGGGCGACGCGGATCTTTCCTTCCGCAATGGCCGACGTCGACATGTCGAGAATCAAAGGCCACGTGCCCGGTCTAGGCACGCCCGCCGCGATCGGGTTGGCCGACAACCGCCGATCGATGCCGCCAAACGGAGCCATCAAAATTCCAAGGCCGCTGGTGTTGACGAAATGCAGCGACACCAGCCCGGCTGCCGCGGCCAACTCCGCCCAATCGCCGATGCGTCCCAAATGGCCGCTGTTGCGCAATGCTATTGCGGCGACGCCCTGCCGAGCGGCCTTGTCGATGCCCAGTTTGACCGCCGCTTCGCCGACGGTCTGCCCGAAGCCCGAGTTGCCGTCGACCACTGCCAGCGCATCGTTCTCAAAAGCGATGGTGAGCGACTGATTCGCCAGCACTTTGGCTTCGCGCAACCACTGCACATAGGTTTGCACGCGTATGACGCCGTGCGAGTCGTGGCCCGCCAGGTTGGCCTCAACAAGGTAACGTGCAATGCGCTCCGGCTCCGGCTGGCGGCAACCTGCTGCGGCAAAGACGTCGGCTACGAGCTGTCGTAACGGTTCTGGCGCAATCGTTTTCATACTGCCGATCTGGCTCCAGGGCCTGTTTTTGCCCCTCGTCGCATGCTCGATGTCAACCAAGCCGAAAGTCTTTGAAAGTGATGAAAGTGTAATCCTGCCGCCGACAGCGAACAAGGACGAAGGTCCATTGATCTGTTCGAGCATGGCCAGCCTGGCACATGCCAGTGAAAGTCACACCGACTTGAACTAGACTGGGAAGCAAGAGAGCGTTTCCGGCCTCGCCGCTGGGTAGATCATTGCTGGAGTAGATCATTTTTACTTTTCGGCCGTTTGCTATTCACTTCCCGATAGGCGCATACCCATGCCAATATTTGATTTGGCCCCGCTCGTAAGTTCGCTCAAAGAGCCGAAACTGCTTCGCTTCGCTCTATTGGGCGCTTTGGGCTGTGTCGCAGGCGCGATCCTGGGCGAATTGTTGTTGGCAGCGACGCGGCCGCCCTCGGTAGCTCAAGCCGTCTGCCTCTTGATCGACTGTTCGGGCAGCATGCTCAACGGCGGCGCCGGACGCGGCGAGAAGTTGCGCGAGGTGAAGCAGGCCGCGATTAGCTTCGTCGGTCGGCGTGCGACTCCCGACGACCGGATTGGCGTGATCGGATTCGGCACGAGAACACACCGCGCCGCGGAACCAACTGCAGATGCAGACAAACTGCGACAGGCGATCGAAGAGCTGTTCGACGGCGGCGGGACCGCAATGGATCTCGGTCTGCAAGCGGCCGCCAGCGAGTTGGAAAGCGTACCGGGCAGCTCGTTGCCCCGAAGCATTTTACTATTTACCGACGGCATGCCCGACGATTTCGAAGCCGCTCTGGCGGCGGCCAAAGACTGCCGCCAGCAAAAGATTCGCATCGTGGCTATCGGCACGGGAGATGCTAACGACGACTATCTTGCGCAAGTAACGGGCGATCCTCAGTTGGTCTTTCGCGCTAACTCCGGCCGATTCGAAGAAAGCTTCAAACAGGCGGAGCGCGCCATCTATGGCGGCTCGCTCGTCGAGTCCTCTTCGCACTCGGGCGGGTTTCTCAGCACGACGCTGCGAACGGCCGGATGGACTGCGCTCGCCGCTCTTGGCGTCTCCTTGGCTCTGGTGATCGGACAAAATCTGTATGTCCACAGAGCGCCAATCACGATGCGTGAAGGCGCCATTGCTGTCATTGGCGGTTTGGTCGCCGGCGTCGTGGGAGGCATTGCCGGACAGTTGCCCTATTCGCTTGTGAGCGCTAGCGCCAATCTGCCGGCAATTGGGTCCTTACTCGCCTGGACGGTCTTGCCGCTAGGCAGAATCGTCGGCTGGGCCATCTTGGGCGCCCTGGTTGGCCGCGGCTTGGCGTTATTTATTCCCAATCTCGAACCGCGGCGTTCGCTGTTGGGCGGCGCCGTGGGTGGCGCCCTGGGCGGCGTTGGTTTTCTCGCCGCAACCTTGTTGGGCGATGTTATCGGGGCCCTCGTAGGCGCAGCAATTCTCGGCGGGGCCATCGGGCTGATGCTGGCCTTGGTAGAAGCCGCCTATCGCCAGGCCTGGCTCGAAGTCCGTTACGGCTTGAAGGAAACGATCACCGTCAGCCTCGGCGCCGAGCCGGTACGAATCGGCAGCGACAGCCGGGCTTGCCATGTCTATGCCCGCGGCGCCCGACCGCTCGCTTATCAATATCGATGGGACGATGGCAAAGTCGTTTGTGTTGACTACGCGACCGAGCTTTCAGAAGTCGTCGAGCCGGGGAGCGAAAGGGAAATCGGCGGCGTGACGGTAATCGTGCGAGCTTCGCGCAAAGCGGCGCCATCGAATACAATTGGCCCTGGAACGAGCCCAGGCGCGGGGATGTCGATCCCCACACCGCCTCCGCCCAAGACAACGCGGCCCGCGACGCCGCCTCCTCCCGGCAGTTTGACCCCGGGCGCCAAGACGCCAGCCCGAGCGCCCGTCGCGCCGCCGCCGGCGACTCCGCCAAAAGGTAAGGCGCCTGTCCCCGAGTCGGCAACAACATCGCCGCCAGCATCTCCTGGAGCGCCTCGCGTCATTCGGCCCGTACCACCGCCGCCACCACACAAGAAGCCGTGATCCCAACAACGTTCGGCGCTAGAATGTGGCATTCGTGCAGAAATGCCATGGAGGCAAGCCGGCGATCAGCGGGGCCTTGATTCCTCATGGCTGAATTCGAGACGGTTCCGGCCAACGAGGAACGCGCTTCCACGCGGCTGGTTACTTGCGGCCGAATTCTGCGCCACGGGCCGCATGCTGTGGCCCGGCGCGGTCCTGCCATCCCTCTCTGCAAGGCGCCGAAGTTTATGGTTCCCCCGCTCCTGAACCCTGGCCGCCTGCGCCTGCTTCAGCACCGGCAATCGAAGCCCCGATTCCCGAGTTAGAGATCAACCCCGACAAGCCCGGCGGCGCGCGTTGACGAGCTTATTTGGCGCCACGGCCCCAATCGACCTCTAAAGAGCGGGCAATTCATTAGAATACCCGTTTGCCGCACCGGCGCAGACACTCGGCGGCGTGCTGTCGTTGCTGAATTAGACAACTGGTGAGGCTTGCCTCTCCCGGATTATTTCTCGCCAGCGCTTGCATCTCGCAAGGCGCGCAGATAACGCGCAATTTCGTCGTGCACTTCCGTGGTCTGGGAGATTACGAGTGCGCCCGCATTGATGAATGGCGTCATGGAGCCAGGTCCGCCGACTTCATCCCAAGTCGTGGGTGCGATGTTCGCGCTGAGAGCATCCTGCAGTGTTTGATAATCGACAGCGCGCCCTCGTTGCGGTGCGCCACCCGGGCGGACGACCAGGTCGAAGACCGGATAGACCTTGGCTGTCAACATGTTCTCAGCCTCGGTCTTCGAGGTGATCATGAGCACTTCGTTGCGAATCACGTAGGTCAGGTCCATCTGGTTCAGGAGCAAATGCAACGCGGCGCGCAAGGATAAGCCGGGAAGACTTTGCGTCACTGGCAAGTCGCTAGCTAGCCCCGCATCCAAGAGCGCCCTCTCGTCAAGCTGGATATCGAGTTGGACCTGTTGCTTGATGGCCTTCACGACGTCAGACAGCGGCGTATCGACGAAAGATAAATCCACTTTAGCGTCCAACGCTTTTTCGATGGCTGCTTCGACGGCGCCGGGTTCCGGTTCCGCTTCCTGAGGCCAGTCCGCTTGGGGACCTGAAACAGCGAGCGGTGCGGATGTCTCGTTGGCGATTTCGCGAGTCGTCCAGAATTTGGGCAGGATTTCGTCGAGGAACAGGGCGATCTCACGATGGTTCGCTTCCGTTTGCCGAATGACGAGGCAGCCGGCTGCACTCCGTACAAAACCGATGCCACGCGGCTGCCAACTCTCTGGCGCGACGATTTCCCGCAAGATTTCGGCGATTCCCTCCCCCCATTCTTCGAAGTCTTCGCCGTCCTCCGTCAGCGCAGTCGTTTGCGAAAGAGCGTCCGACTCGTCGGAAGCGTCCCTCGAACTCACATACTGCGGCTGGGCGCCTTGGTAGTTCGCGCCCGCGGCAAGCTCGGCGTCGGGAACGGCAAAGATTCCCAGACCCATCGGCTCGGCCCGAAAGCCCAGACGATAGATCCGTACCTGTACTTGCCCAACGGGCGCCCGCAGCGGCTCCTTGCCTTGGGCCAGCGCTCTCGCGGCGATTTGTTGCTTGAGGCGCGTGCGTCGCAGAGCGCCTAACAAAGCGGCAATCTCCTCGTGAACTTCGTCCGTCTGGGAAAAGACCAGGGCGCGAGAATTGGGAAACTGTTTCGCCGAACCGGGTCCGCCCACAACATCCCAGGTGGTCGGCGCTACAGTTTTCGTGATCACATTGAGCAACTCGCCAAATTGCTCCTGGCGGTGTTCGCCCCGAGCGATGGCCGGCCGAAAGCCGCTTTCCCCAGCGACAAGATCGCGCACCGGGTAGATCCGGGACGTCAACATGTTCTCCGCTTCGGTTTTCGAGGTGATCAAGAGCACCTCGTCTCGAATCATGTAGGTTAGATCAATTTGCCCTAATACGACTTTCAACGCGGAGCGAAGCGAGAGCTCCTCAAGATGTGCCTTGATTGGCGAGTCCAAGCCGAGTCCCAAGTCGGTCAGCGCCTTCATGTCCAGTTGGATAAAAATCTTGTGCTGTTCGACGATCTGTGCGACGACGTCGCTTAGCGGCCGATTATCAAAGTCAAGTTTGGCGGGTTGTCCGAGCGCCGCTTCGATCTTGGCTTCGGCTTCGTCAGCTCTTGGCAGCGATTCCTGAGCGAATGAGTTCGCGGCAATTAAGCCCGCCAACGAGCAATAAAACAGCGCACATCCGAGTGGACGCAACATGAGAGTTCTCCTTCTCTGTCGACAGGCATCACGAAACGTGCAAGAGGTGGGAGCGCCCCGGCTGCCTCAAAGCGCCAGGCAGCCGTACTCAGCGAAATTATCATCGCCGGGCTCGACAAGCAAGGAATTTTCGGCAATTGCAGCGGCGGCGCAAGAGGCGATATGAATGAGATTCAACCTTGCAGTGCTACTTCCCCGGCTTGTCGCCGATCACGTGTTCCTTGGCGAAGCGGTAGTAGACTTCAAGCGTTAACACGGCCAAGGCGGTGGAGTAGATGCGTCCGCCTTCGTGCGACCAGCGATCATTGGGGGGCCAACTGCCGCGCGTGCAATCGGTTCCCTGCACTTGCAGGCCGAGGACACGCTCGCGCGTCGCGTCGTTCCAGCGTTTCCAGGGTTCGCCGCCGGCCTGGAACATGGCCAAGGTGCAGTTGTACCACAGGTAATAATCAATGGTCGGCGACTTGATGCCCGGGCCCCATTTCGATTCCGCCTCGTCTGCCAGGTAGGGCGCGGCCCGTTGAATCCGTTGCGTGCCGGTTCGTTGATTCACGAATTCGTCGACCATCATTCCTACACCGGTCAACGCGTCGGTGCCGAACGTCGCCGCCACGTAATGCGTGCGGCCGGTCAGCGGTTCTTCAACTTTCTTGAAGAAGTCGACAAGCCGAGGAACGGTTTCCGGCTTGATCTCGATTTCCGCCTCGCGCGCCGTCTTCAAGGCCAGCATGGCCCAGCCCGATACCGAGGAATCACTTGGCTGCCGCTTGTCGCTGTTATAGCGCCAGCCGCCGTCATCGTGCTGCTGCGACTCAAGGAACCGCATGCCTTTGACTGCGGCGTTCCACAGCGCCGGATCAGGTTGTCGATGAGCAGCTTTCGCCACGGCGCAGGCTTCTGCCAAGGCGAATGTGGCGATGGAATGCTCGTACATGTAGCAGCGATCGAAGCGAGTGGCCGCTTGACCGGGCCCCTCACTTACGTTATTCAGCGAGCCGACGAGTTCGCCATTAAAGCCCTGCTGGTCGGCCAGACAATGCAATCCGCGAGCGACATTGCCGGAGTACTGATGCTCGTTGAAGTCGTAGTGCCCGCCGGCCTGAAACGCCAACACGGCCAACCCGGTTAAGGCCGCTTCATATCTACCGCCCGGGCCTGAACAAGGTCTGCCCGGCTCGCATTTCGCCCCGGCGCCTGCGCCCAAGCAATCGGGCCCCCAGTGGCCGTCGTCGGCTTGGTGCCGCGCCAGCCAGGCGAGGCCTGCGGCCACCGCAGTTTCCGAGCCGGGCGTGCCGCCCAGTTGACCAATCCAGTCTTCGCGCTTGGCCGCAGTGCGTTGAGAGTACAATCCGAGTACTTCCGGCATCGGCGGCGGCTCGTGACTTTCTGGTTTCTTTGGCGAGCCTTGGCGAGCGTCATCCGGCGCCATGGCATCCGGCCTCGCTCTTTCGGGCTTGTTCCCCTGCTCGACATCACTCCGTTTGTCGGCGGGAGCTTGCTTTGCGCCTTGCACGTCCGTAGTCGGGGAAGACGCGGCGTGTTGGGCGCCAGCCGCGTTGGCGCCTGTATCCAAATCAGCGACCGCCGGGCCACGAGCACCGCGCTCTCCACGCAGCACAAAGTTGAGCGCGACCGCCAGCAATATGCAAAGCGCACACAGCAGGAATACCAAGGCCAGCGGTGCGAAGCGGCGCGTGGACGAAGCAGGCGGCGCCGCAGCATGATTCGTCGGGTGAGTGACGTCGCTGGCAGCCAGTTGAATCTTTCGCGGCGGAGGCGGCGGACGGATGGGCGCCTTTGGCGCGGCGGCGCTTGAAAGCGGCTTGCCGCAGCCCGGATGAGGACAAGTGCGCGCATCCTCGGGTATCGGGCGATGGCAGCTTGGACAAGTCTTCATTCAACCGCGTACCTTGCTAACCCGTCTCGACGCGAAACAAGTACGGCCCCTGCCAGCTGTGTGCCGTGCTTCGCAGCCATGTTTGTTGCTGGAGAAAACTCGCTAATTGCCCGCCCACCCTTTAGCAAAGCTGGTCGCCGCGTTCTTGTTGGGGAAGGCCTGAACGGTGAATCGGGCGCCGGCTTGGGAAACCGGCGGCAAATCGTTCAATTGCTCCTGCTGCCACTCCTTGATCGCTTTCGGCGAGGTGGTAATGATGTACCCTCGGCGCACCGCCGCTCCCAAGGGCGCTTCGAGCATGGCCGCATAAAAAGTCTGATTGGCCACCGGGTCTGCATACGGCAACTTCTGCAAACTCTTTGCGATCTGATTGTCAAGCTGCTTGAAGTCGTCGCCAAAATGCTTGCTGAACAACTTCTCATCTTCCGACTCGGTAAATTTATCGAGCGGCCCTCGCTTGCTTACCTCAGCCAGATAGGCAAAGAATTTGTCTTTGCGGCGCTCGGCCAAAGTATGCGTCAAGGCCCAGGCCGCGGCGTAACCGGTGGATGACAGCGTTCTGGCCTTGCTCGTCTGTTCGGCCAATGCAGCATCGTTCCCCTCCTGCTTCAGAAAGGTTTCCAGCTCTTTCATGCGCAAATCGTTGGGCAGTCCCACGCCTTTCCAACGCACGCGCTTGTCAACCGTCGTAGGCGCAAAGTACTCGGGCAATCCCTCACTGATCCACATGGGCCAATTCGACAGCCGCTGCTGCACGCCGATGTTGTGCAGTATCTGGTGCACCCCTTCGTGAGCAATCGTCGAAATCGACTGTTTCACGGCCAGGTCGGGCGCAATCTCCAGCAGGCTCGATTGCTCGTACATCACCACGTAATTCGACACGCCGTTGTAGTAGGCCACCACGCCTTCCGGCATCTCGCGGTACTTTTCGAACTCGTCTTGAGTACGAAACATGATCGCCACGAGCGGCGTTTCCGGGTCGTGCACCGGAATCTTTTGGCGCCTGCAATAGGCGAACAATGCCGGGTACATCGTCTCCAAAATGCGGCTCGTCGCCTGGAAGAAAGGTTCGCTCGTGTTGTAGACGTACAGATAACGCTTGGTCATCCGCGTCTTGAAACCGCGGAACTTTTCAGCCGTCAGTTCTGCGGCCATGTCTGCCATTTTGGCTGGCGCGAATGGCCGGTCTGTCGCGGTCGCTTCTTGCTGCGGCACGCTGGTCAGGCGGCCATTGGGAAGCATGACGACAAGATGGTCTCCGACTTCAATGAGCACCTTGGCAACAACCAATTCGTTGGTCGGACTTTTCACCAAAACCAGCCGGTCATTGCCCGGCTTGTGCGGAGCGTCGGGTACCATCAGCCCGAAATCTTGAGGATCGGCCTGCGGAGCGGGCTCCTGAGCCAATGCGTCAAGGGCGCACAACGCCTGTAGCAGCACCATCAGGAAATGCACTATCAGGCTACCAGCAACGCATGGTCTCTTGGCCGTCAGAACTGCCCGAGCGATATGCATCCCCCCTCCCAACTCAGATCTCGCTGATTCAGCTATGTGCCGACAATGCGGCGAATGCCTTTAACTTCTCGATCTATTCTTGGACAAATGCGGGCAGGAGTCCAGCAATTTGAAAGCAGGCAATTACCCGGCCCGGCTGATTCCGATGACCAAGGTCAGTCCCGTGTTTGGCCCGGCGCGAACCGCTTGCTGTAGCGCCGCTCAGCGCCAAAAACCTCGTCCCCATGCGCGAGAAGGAACCCCTGCAACTCGGCGGTGGAACCCATGAGCACCACCCTGCCCCCGATATGCGCTATGGCGAGGCTCAACTCCTCGCTTGCAATCACTCGCTCTAGTTTCTGGCGATCGATTGCCGCGATCGCGAGTTGATTGTTCACCAAGGTAACCCGCAGAATATTGTGAACGGGCACAACATCTGGTCTCGCCAGACCCTTGAGCGAGTACACATCCAAATACTGACGCGCGCCTAAAACGACAAGTTTTGCTTCAAACACCTCGCTGTCGTTAACCGTGTCGAACGCGATCGTATATCCGGGTATGTCGCTTTCGAAGGGCAGAGCCTCGTCATCGTGGGGCCGAATAGACAACGATTCTCGTCTCGTTTCGCCGTCTACCCTAAGGTCATCACGAAACCAAATCCCCTCAATCGCAGGATCTTGAACCGCATTGTCCGTTGTGTAGAGAGGACTGATCGTCGAGACGCATCCTGCCGCCAACCATACGCCCAAGGCAAGCACCAACGCGCGAATGGTTCTGATCGTCGAGGCTCCCTTCCGTGTAAAGCTGAAAAGCGAATGTTGATTCTCGCGTCAGATATGCTAGCGATTCTCCACGCTAGCCGACAACAAGAGATAATGTGCGCGAGCAGACAGGGTCATTCTCGCGCCGTGCGTATTGTTCTGAGCCTACGCGAATCACCGCTTTGCGCGAGCACCGCCGACGTTCTACTGCCAGCCCCTCGCGATATCGTCGAAAGGTTTTTGGGAGCGCTCTACGCGAGAATTTCCCGCACAATTCGGCAGGGCTGCTTGTCGACCAGCGATTGCTCTTGATTATTGCGGCGATAGACGAGCTTCTCATGGTCGAGCCCGAATAGATGCAACAGCGTGGCGTGGTAATCGCTGTGCGTGACGACATTGTCTACTGCCTTGTGCCCGAACTCGTCGGTTTGTCCATATACGCAGCCTCCGCGGACGCCGCCGCCCGTCAACCACATGCTGAAACCATAGGTGTTGTGGTCGCGGCCGACCTTGTCGGGGCCGGCGTCATTCTGAATCACAGGCAAACGCCCCATCTCGCCGCCCCAATGCACAAGCGTGCTGTCCAGCAGGCCGCGAGCCTTGAGATCTTTGACGAGCGCTGCAGCCGGCTTGTCGGTTTTCTTGCACGAAGCGGGCAGTGCCGTGCGAATGCTGCCGTGGTGATCCCAGAACTGATAGCGAGTGAAAATCTGCACGAACCGCACGCCGCGCTCGACCAGTCGCCGGGCGATCAGGCAGCGCGTGCCGTACTCCTGCGTCGCCGGATCATCGAGACCGTACAGCTTTCGAGTGGCTTCCGTTTCGCTGCTGACATCGACGGCCTCTTTGGCGGCCGTTTGCATTTTGGCAGCCAGTTCATAGCTGGCAATGCGGGCCTCCAGATCCAACTCGCCCGGATGCCGCTCGAGGTCGCGGCGATTTAGGCTGTCGAGATACGCCAGATAGCGTCGCTGCGCCTCGCCTTTAATGTGCGGCGGTGGATCGAGGTTCAGAATCCGCGGTTCGCGCGGGCGGATGACGGTGCCTTGATAGAGCGATGGCAGCCAGCCGTTGGTCCAGTTCTTCACGCCTTCCACCGGCAAGCCGTCGGGATCGGTCAATGCGACGAACGCCGGCAGCTCCTGGCTTTCGCACCCGAGGCCGTAGGCCATCCAACTGCCCAGGGTCGGTCGGCCCGGCGTCACCCGGCCGGTGTTCATGGCAAAGATCGACTGGCCGTGGTTGTTCACGCCCGTCTGCATCGAGCGAATGATCGTGATGTCGTCGACAATCTCAGCCAGATGGGGCAGCAGCTCGGAAACGTCGGCGCCGCATTGGCCGTGCTTGGCGAACTTCCACGGACAGCCGAGCACCTTGGCGCTAGCCTGCGCGGCATTGTCGTACTTGATCTCGCCGGGAAAGTTGGAGCCGTCGAGCGTATTCAAGATCGGCTTGGGGTCCAGCAGGTCGAGATGGCTTGGTCCGCCTTGCATGAAGAGCGAGATCATCGCCTTCGCTTTCGGCGCCTGCGGCGGCTGCTTCGGCAGCAGATCGAACTTCTGCGGCTCCAACTCGGGCCGCGACGGCGCCGCCAGCAGCTTTTCTTCGTTGAGCAGCCACGCCAACGCGACAGAACCAACCCCTAAGCCGCCTGCGGCGAGAAATTCTCGTCGCGTCGCAGCGCCGCGCCGCAATGACTCTGCAGAATGATCCATGCTGATCCCTTACCTCATACGCTCATGAAACGGCGAAACGACGAAAACACAAAGGTTGAGCAGAGTGCAAGATGGCGATAACGCGCTGACAATGTTCCTTATTCCTTCTGTTTCGTCTTCTTTTCGCGTATTCGTTCTTTCGTGCTTATCGCAAAGACTGATTCGCGCCGCGCGCTTCTTTCAATCGACGTACAGAAACCTATTTGCACTCAACAGAGCCTGGCACCAACCGGCGAGGGCGAGTTGCTTTGCTTCGGTGTTGTTATCGGCCGGCGGGTTCTTCTGGAAGTGCTCGGCCTGGGCGGTGATGAATTCCACAGCGGCGGCCAACTCGTCAGGGCTCGGTTCGCTGGCAAACGCCAATCGCCAGGCGCGCTCGATTTGTGCCTTCAGATCGTTGCCGGCTTCTTTGCGCAAGCGATCGGCAAAGTAGCCGGCATGTGTGACGACGAACTCGCTATTCATCAACATCAACGACTGTGGCGCCACCGTCGAGGTATTCCGGCGGTCGCAGTTTGGCTCCATGGCAGGCAAGTCGAAGGCGTCAAGCATCGCCAACGGCCGGCTGCGGCGCACTTGCACATACACGCTACGGCGAAACTCCTCGCCATTGAGCGGAATGACTTTATCGGGCCGGTTTTCGCCATTCAGGTTTTCGATGCCGACCACGAACTGGCCGACTTCGTCTTCCATCACCGGCACGGGCGGCCCGTACATTTTATCGTTCAGCTTGCCGCTAACTGCGATGATCGCGTCGCGCACCACTTCCGCCTCCAGCCGCATGACGGGCATCCGCCCGTAAAGTCGATTATCGGGATCGATCGCATCGCGCTGAGTGTCGCGGCGAGAAGCTTGCCGGTAGGTGGTCGACGTCATCAGCAGCTTATGCAACCGCTTCAGCTTCCAGCCGCCCGACACGAAATCGCTGGCCAGCCAATCGAGCAGTTCGGGATGCGTTGGTCGCTCGCCGAGAAAACCGAAGTCGCCCGGCGTGGCCACGATTCCGCGTCCAAAGTGGTGCAGCCAAACCTGGTTGACCAACACGCGGGCCGTCAGCGGATGCGTTCCGTCGGTCAAACGTTTGGCGAAGGCCAAGCGGCGGCCGGTCGTGGGGACCGCTGGATCGTCGGGAGCGATCTCGGTCGGTCGCAGCTCCGAAAGCACAGATAGTTCCGCTGGGGGCACTACTTGCTTCGGTTGACCGATGTCGCCGCGATAGAACACGTACGTTGCGGGAGCATGGCCGGGCGGTTCAGTTAACGCGTGGACGAAATCTTCCACCGGCTTCGTGGCACGAATCGCCGCCGCCTTTTCCGCTCGCTCCTTGAGATCGGCCGCTGCCTTCGAGTCATATAGATAGAGCGATCCGGCCGTCACGTTCACGCTCGGATGGGCCTTAAGCAGTTCTCGTTGCTCCGGCGTGCGCTTTGCTTCCGGCGCGTCGTGGGCCGCCCGGACTGAATCGCGGATCTCATCGGGAAGCTTGACCAGTTCCTTCTCATACGTCGCGGCTATGTATTCGTTGAGTTTTTGCGTCCTCTCGGCGTCGACCTTGGCGGCCTCCGCCTCAATCGCGGCCGCCTGCTGGCGGTTTGCATCGGTATAGAGCGACACTAGCCGAGCTTGCGGCGGACGCCAGCTCTTCCAGTCATAGGCCGGTTCGAAGATCGCCCGCAATCGATAGTAATCAGCCTGCGGAATCGGATCGTAGCGATGGTTGTGACACTGGGCGCAACCGACGGTCAAACCCATCAGCGACGTCGAGACGGGGCGCACGCCGCGGTATCCCGACCTGCAACCGCTGCGGGTCGCCG
>JAICIG010000203.1 GCA_025924495.1 Pirellulales bacterium
AGACGCTTCGTCAGTTGTCGCTATTCCGCTTGACAGATGATCTCGCACAGCTTGCCGAGCGTCTGTCCGACCTTCTCGCGGTCGGCCGAACCTTTCGTGTGAACATGGTTCACGAACATGGCGAAGGCCAGCTCGCGTCCCTTGGCTGTCGTCAAATATCCCGCCAAGGCTTTGCTGGTCAGCAATTCGCCGCTGTTCATGGTGTTTGACCAGAGCAAGGTGCCGGTTTTGGCCTGCACCTTGCCGCGGGCCGGGCTGTCTTTGCCGACAGCGCGTGCCAGCGTGCCGTCCTGTCCCAAAATGGGCAGCCCTTCGCGATACGCCGCGAAATCGGGACGCGACGACATATAGCGGAGCAATTGCACCGCGGCGCGCGGCGTAACATAGTCGGCCGGATCGCCGCCGGCGGCGCCGCCGAACGAGATCGTGTCAACGTCGAGCCCCGCCTTGGCGAGGAACTCGCGTTGGCAATGTAAGCCGTCGGCTAAGGTGCGCTGGCCGCGCTTCGCCGCCACCAAGAGCGGCAACGCACTGGCATGCAGATTGTGGCTCACTTTGAGCACCAGCCGGGCGGCATCGGCGAAGGGCGGCGACTTGAGCAGAGCCGCACGCTTCAGTTTGCCGTACTCCTCTTTCGGCGGCAGTCCTTCGGGTCGGTTCGCACTCAAATGCGAGGCGTCGACTTTCACGCCGGCCCGGCGTAAGGCCTCAATCAACAGCGAGCGTGCGAATGACGCCGGGTCGTCGACTTCGTACGTGCCGACCAGCGGTGCATGCCCTTCGGCAATCTGGCCGCGGACCACTAACCGTCCCGCGCCCGTCGAATGGACTTTGATTTTCGTCTTACCGCCGGCCGCGATCGTTTCCACCTGGGCGTCGACTCGATAGCAATCCGTCTTGGGACGCCATTCGATGTTCGCCGGAGCGCCCGCCGCCCCGGGAGTCACCAGCACGTCGATCAAATTGTCATTCACCATGATCGGCGTCACGCGCGAAGGTCCGCTGCCGGTCCCCTCCGCGTGGTCGAACAGTCGGTCGTCGACCAGTATCTCGCCCGCAACGCAACGGACCCCGGCCTGCTTCGCCTGCCGCGCCAATTCGTCGAGCCCGGCCAAGGGGTCGGGCTTGGTCAATTGAGCCTTGCCATCGAAATCGGCGTAGATATGGTCCGAGTTTTCGAACGCGATCCGGCCTTCCGCGTCGGTGCGTCCGCCCAGCGTCAAATCGCCCGAGGCGACAAGGATGAGATCGCCCCGCAATGTTCCCGATGAGTCCAGCTCGCCGCGAATGTAGAGCGGCGTCTCGAAGCAATAGTCGGCGCCCAGCGCGTCAAGAGCCGCAGCCACCGAGAACAGCTTGGTAACCGAGGCCGGCACAAACAATTTATCTGGGCTGCGCTCATAGAGCGTTTCGCCGCTCTTCACCTCGGCGACGAGCAGGCCCCAATGAGCCTGCCGAAATGGCGGAGCGTCGATCGCCGCCGCGATGCGCTCGGCCAGAGGCTGCTCAGCCCTTGCGCCCTGTCGATCTGGCGCCAGCAGCGCCGACGCTAGCAGCGACAGATGAGCCGCCACGGATTGTGCTCGGAATTTCATGCGAATCGCCCGCGACTCAAAGGATTGCAACAGTTTTTACCGTTGCCGCCATTTTGCGGACGGGAGCCGGCCAAAGCAAACTTCCGGGCGGTTTTTCCGGACGAGCAGGCAATCGCTAGCGCTTTTGGCGGATGGATGCGGGCTGACCGGGGCCTGGCGCAGGCGGATCTGAGGCCAGATTAAAAATAAGCAAGCTTGCTGCTCGTCACGCGTATTTAGCGCTTAGAATACACAAGACCAAGGCCAGTCACGGTCATCTTGCAGGAGTCGAGCCATGCGATATTTCGCTCTTCGATCAGTTGCGGCGATGTTAATTGCCGTCTTGTCGTGCGGGGTTCAGTCGGCGTGGGCGCATGGCGGCGGAGGAGGTCACGGCGGCGGGGGTTTCGGTGGCGGTGGTCACATGGGAGGCTTTGGCGGGGGCCACATGGGAGGTTTTGGCGGCGGCCACATGGGAGGCTTCGGGGGCTTCAGCGGCGGGCATATTGGGGGCTTTAGCGGCGGCCACCATAGCGGCTTCGGCGGCATCCCGATGGGAAGTCACATCGGCGGATTGAGCGGCTCGACCCATCATTCAGGGTTGTCTGGTTCGAGCTTCAACAGCCTGCCTTCCATGGGCAGTCACCATCTTGGCGGCTCCAGCCTCGGCAGTCATTCTGCACTGAGCCATTCTGCGCTGGGCGGATCATCGATCATCCACCACAATCCGAATTCATTTACCAACCGGCACATCGGCGCGGGCACGGTGACGCAAGGCTTCCGAGGCACGCATCTCGGCACACAATCGTTGACGAGCCATGTAGGAGCTAACGCGCAATCACTGCTCGGCCATAAGGCCGGGTCGCTCGGCAATAATGCCACCTTCCTCAACCACCACCACGTTGGATCAACGAACCTTGGCGCCACGAATTTCGGCGGGCATCATGGGTTGAACAATCAGCTTGGAGGCACGGGGCTCAACTCGCTGCACCATCACGGCAATTTCAATGGGATGGGCAACCATCACCACCATGGCAACTTCTTCTTCAATCCGTTCTTTGGCTTCTATCCGTTCGGCCTCGGCTTCGGCTTTGGCTGGCCGTACTACGGCTTTGGCTACCCGTATGGATATGGATATGGGTATGGCCTTGGGTATGGCTATGGATCCGGCTACTTCCGCTACAACCCGTATTGCTATTACGGCGGCTATGGCAATTACGGCGCCTACGGATATCCAGTAGCGACGACCGCCGCGGCCCCAACCGCGCCCGCTTCGACCACGGCTGCGGACGACGCCAAGGTCTTCGCTGAAAAGGGCGAAGCGGATTTCCGCGCGGGCAACTACAAAGGCGCCATTTATGCCTGGCGGCACGCCGTGGTGGACGATCCTAAGAATGGCGTGCTGATGATGATGCTCGGCCAAGGCCTATTCGCCGCCGGCCAATTCGACGAAGCCGCCGGCGCGACGCAGCAGGCCATGCAGCTACTGCCCGAGGACCAATGGGGAGTCGTCGTCAAGAATTTCCGCGAACTCTACGGCAAGACGCGCGACTATACGACACAACTGCGAGCCTTGGAAAAAGACGTCAAGACTTCCGGCGAGAATCCGGCCACGCGATTCTTGCTTGGCTTCCACTATGGCTATTTGGGCTATCCGAGCCATGCAGTCAAACAGCTGGATAAGACGTTGACACTGGCCCCGCAGGACCAAATGGCCCAACGGCTACGTGAAATCATGGTTGGTCCGCAACCGGGCGATCAAAAGCCCGATGGCAAACCAGAAGATGGAGGTCAGGACGCGGGCGGCAAGTCGGCCAACGACGGCCAGCCACAAGACAAGGCGCCTGCGGCGAAACAGGCCGTCGACACCTGATGTGTTGACGGTCTCGGGCCATTACAATCTTTTTGTATGGTCCACTATGACGCAATCGTTTTAGGGATGGGCGGCGTCGGCAGCGCCGCCCTGTTTCATTTGGCTCGTCGCGGCGCCCGGGTACTCGGCATCGATCGCTTCGCCCCCGGCCACGACCGCGGCAGCTCGCACGGCAGCACGCGGATCATTCGTCAGGCCTACTTCGAGCATCCGGATTATGTCCCGCTCGTGCTGAAGGCATACGAGTTGTGGGCCGATCTGAGCGAGCGCTGCGGCCAGCAACTCTATCGCGAAACTGGGCTGCTCCAAGTGGGACCCCCAGGAGGCGCCGTCGTGCACGGCGTGCGCGCCTGCGCCGAGGAACATCGACTCGACATCGAAGAACTTACAGGACGGGAAGTCTCGTCGCGCTGGCCGGGCTTTCGCGTTTCCGAAGGCTCGCACGGCGTGTTCGAACGGCGCGCTGGCTATCTGAAAGTGGAAGCCTGCGTCTTGGCTCACCTCGCCGAGGCGCGTGCATCAGGCGCCGAATTGCTTTCCAACTGCACAGTGTCGAATTGGAGGCCCATGGGCACGGGCGTCGCCGTCGTCACGGACCAGGGCGAGTTCACTGCCGATTCGCTGGTGATCGCCGCCGGCGCGTGGGCGGCCGGACTCCTAAGCGACCTGAAGCTGCAACTCGAGGTTCGCCGAAAGCCTGTCTTTTGGTTCGAGGCAATTGAGACCGCCTATGCCGCGGACCGCGGCTGCCCCTGTTTCTTGTTCGAATCGCCCTCCGGCATCTTCTACGGCATGCCGCAAATTGACGCGGCTGGCGTCAAGGTGGCCGAACACACGGGGGGCGCGATCGTTGGCGACCCGCTTGCAATTAAGCGACAGGTCGAACCGGCCGAGCGACGCCGCGTCGAGGAGTTTCTAGCCGACAGCTTGCCGCAAGTCAGCCGGCGGCTAACGCAGGACAGCGTCTGCATGTACACCATGTCGCCCGACGCCCATTTTGTCGTCGACCGCCACCCCGCGCACGCGCGCACCGTCTTCGCTGCCGGTCTCTCAGGGCACGGTTTCAAGTTTACGCCGGTACTTGGCGTCGCCTTGGCCGACCTGGCCCTCGAAGGCAAGACCAGCCTCCCCATCGGCTTTTTATCAGCGGAGCGTCGCGGCCTTCGGTCTGCGTAGGTCCTTGGGCGCCGACTCGCTCGGCCTCGCGCTCGAGAATCTAGATAGTCTGTGCGGTTTAGATTGAAGCAGCCGGCCGCATAAATGTGAAATTGCACAAAATACGAAGCTTTTTCAGGTGGTATCGATGCCACTGAAGACGTTGTCTTCAACGGTCGATCCAGCTTTACGGGTGAGAGGGGGGACGGCGACTCTTGCCTTGGCTGGTTTCGGTTATCAAATAAAAAAGACCGAGAGGGTTAAAGGCGTGAGAATCTTCATCGCTGCCGCTGCCATGACAGCGGCCATCATCGGCGGGACGCGATCGCTTCAGGCGGCACAGCCTGCGACGGTCGAAAACTACTTTGCCAGCGCCGAACCGACGTCCCCAGCATCGGAAGGTGCAACCGCCGAGGACGACTATCGTCGTTACGGCAACCTGGGCAGCTCATCAAACCTGGCAAGCTATTCAGGCGGCTATACAGGTTACCCGGCGGCGTATGCCGTTGTGCCCGCCGACGTCGATCCGGCGACGATGGGCGAAGTCCAGTATGGCTACGTCCTGGAAGGAGAAGGCGGCGAGTTCAACGCTAACTCCGCCTACTCCATGACGGGCTTCAACGAAGCCATAAAGAACGACGAAGGCATTCCGACGCCGCCGCCTGCTATTGCCGACGGCAATGGCGGCAGCGCCAGCGCCCGCACTTGCAGCACGGCGGGCCGTTGCACAACAGGCGCCTGCCCGACGTTGTCCTGCTGCAATGATTGCTGTGAGCCGTTCTGGGCCCATCGCTCGGGCGTATTCGGCGAGTTCCTCATCCTGCGTCCCCGCGGCGCAGATGTGGCCTACGCTCTCCCCCGTAACGGAGTCGACCCGTCAACGGCAGTGCCCTTTGGCGGCGTAGCTACGGCAAACCCAAACTACTCGCCGAGCGGATTCCGCCTAGGCGCCGTGTACGCGCTCGATCGCTGCTCCAGCATTCAGGGCGCCTACACGTACTTCAATGAGGAGGCCGATGGTTCGGTGTTCGCGAACCCGCCTCTCTCGATTCACTCGTTGGTCACGGATCCGCATACATTCACCAGCGCGTCGGACAGCCTGGCGGCCCTCTCGCGTTACCGTATCGGCTTTCAACTGGCTGACATCGATTACCGCCGATTGATCGCGGCCGGACAGAACTGGTCGCTCAACTATGCCGTCGGCAGCCGCTACGCTCACCTCACGCAGCAATTCCGCGAACTGCAACCAATCGGGCCAGGCGCGACAGGCGTCGGCACCAATGTGAACTTCGACGGCATCGGCAGCCGAGTCGGCTTGCTCGGCGAACGCAAAGCATATAACCGCGGCTTCTTGTTTTATGGCAAGGCCTTCGCCGACATTCTGGTGGGCAACTTCCGTTCGGACTATCGGCAGGTCAATAACTTCCAACAGACTCAAGTTTGGACCAGCTGGAAGGACTTCCGCCCCGTGCCGATCCTCGAGTACGAACTCGGCGCCGGCTGGCAGAATCAGTCAGGGCGATTGCGCATCTCGGGCGGTTACTACTTCGCCTGTTGGTTCAATACAGTCTCGACTTCTAATTACATCCAAGCCGTGCAAACCAACAACTACGTCAACGTGGGCAATGCGATTACGTTCGATGGATTTGTAAGTCGATTGCAATACGTTTGGTAATCAGGCCATTTCGGCAAACCGGGCTCCCAGTCCAGCCGGGCCGACCGCATCGCAGGTCGGTCCGGTTTTTTGCTGCGCGCCGCAGTTCCGACTACAATCGTCGCGTGCAAAAGAAGATTCACCTCCTTGCTGTGAGACCCTATATGGCGTACGTGCGACCATTCCTGGCAGCTTTTGGGCTGTTCTTCATTTGCGATTCGGCGAGTGCCGATGAAACGACTTCGCCGCAGAAAGAAGCGCAATTCGAGAAAACGATCGCCGTCACGGCGAAGCTGAATTATTTACTGTTCCTGCCCGAGAGTTACGGCAAAGATGACAAGCAATGGCCGGCGATCATGTTTCTGCATGGCTCCGGAGAGTCGGGCAGCGATTTATCCCTGGTCAAAAAGCATGGTCCGCCGAAGATCGTGGAAACCAAGCGAGACTTCCCGTTTATCGTCGTATCTCCGCAAAGCGCTCGGCGCGGCTGGAACGCCGACGTGCTGGCAGCCCTGCTGGATGAAATCGTTCTCAGCTATCAGGTCGACCGCGACCGAGTCTATCTGACCGGATTGAGCATGGGCGGTTACGGAACCTGGTCATTGGCAGCGGCTTATCCGAAGAAATTCGCCGCGATTGTGCCGATCTGCGGCGGCGGTTCGACAGAAGACGCTCCGCGATTGAAAGACTTGCCGATTTGGGTGTTCCACGGCGCCAAGGACGACGCGGTTCCGCTCAAGCGGTCCGAGGAAATGGTCGAAGCGATCGAGGCCGCCGGCGGGAAGGTGAAGTTCACCGTCTATCCCGAGGCCGAGCACGATTCGTGGACCGCTGCGTATGATGACCCCGAACTGTATGCTTGGCTGCTGCAACAAAAGCGCCAGGCAAAGTGATCAGCGACTCGCTACGGATGCAGTGCAGTTTATCTAAAGCTGCGCGCCGCGCTGCAAAGCGGTCTCTACCAATTGCTCAATGAAATCCGCGTAGCTCATGCCGCTGACGCCAATCGCGCGCGCGAGGCCCGCGCTGGGGCTGATATCCGGATTGGCATTGATCTCCAAGATGAAGATGCGTCCTTGCTCGTCGACGCGCAGATCGACGCGGGCGTAATCGCGACAGCCGGTCAGCCGAAAGGCGGCCAGCGAGACTCGTACAATCTCGTCAGCCAGCTCCGGTGACGCTGCCGCCGGGCAATGGACGGGCGTGCCGCCATAGTCTGGGCTTTCCGGAGTCCATTTGGCGTCGTAGCTCACGATATTCCAACGATTGCCGACGCGATGGCGGAACTCAATCTCCGCCAAAGGAAGCGCCTTCGGTACGGGCGTCGCGAGCACGCCGACGTTGAACTCGCGGCCTTCGATAAATTGCTCCACGAGCACGTCGCCGTAGCGGCCTTGCACCTCGCCGACTTGAGCGCTCAAGGCGTCCAACTCGGTGGCGATGCTTGCCAGTCCGATGCTCAGGCTCGCATCTTCGCGGGCCGGCTTGACGATTACCGGCCCCTCTTCGAGCAGCAATTGCAATGAGGTCAGCGGCAGCGCGTCATTCGGTGCAATCCATTCGAACGCCGCCGTCGGCAGCGAGGCGCCTCGCAACAGCCATTTCGTGCGGGCTTTGTCGCGCACGAGCGAAAGACATTCCGAACTAGCGCCCGTAAAGGGAACGCGGCACAACTCAAGCAAGCCGGTCACCTGCGATTCGCCTGCGCCGGTTCCTTTCAACCCCTCGCAAAGATTGACGATTACCTCGCCCGCGACATTTTCGAGTGCGGTCACCAGGCTGGCAGGCGAAGCGCCGACCGCGATGCGCCGCGAACGATGCCCGTGTGTCGCCAAGGCCGCCTCGACGGCTTCCACCGCCTCCAGCACTCCCGCCTCCGACGCCCAATCGGGATGGTCTGGAGGCAGCACCGGCTGATTATAGAGGATGGCTACGTTCAGCATGACCAGGTCGGGTAATTCAGAAGCCGGGAAAACGGAGGTGGATGCAATCGCCGGTAGGATCTTGCTCCAGACCCGCTACTCCTTGGTTCCTGCTGTCCGCTCCAGCGCGGCCTGCAAGATGCGGGAGATTAGCTCAGGATATTGCACGCCGTAGCCGCGAGCGAGCATGTTCAAGTCGCCGGTCTTGGGCGATAGACCGGGAAGTGGGTTAACTTCCAGGAAGTACGGCACTCCGTCGCGCAAGCGAAAATCGAACCTTGAAACATCACGGCAGCCCAGCGCCCTCCAGGCGGTCAAGGTCGCCCGTTCGACGGCGGCGGTATCGGCATGTGAAAGCTGAGCCGGGGTTTCATAGCGAATCACATCTTCCCAGTCGCGTTTCACTTCCAGAGAGTAAATGAACGGCCCCTGTTTCTTGAGCGGCACAACCCGCATGATTCCCAAAATCTTCTGTGGCCGGTATCCGATCACGCCGACTGTCAGTTCGTCGCCATCGATGAACTCTTCGACCAGGATGGGTTGCCGATACGCCTCGAACAATCGCGCGACTCCATCTGCCAGCGCCTCGCGATTTTCGATCAGGTTGCTTTCCAGCACTCCTTTGCTGCTGCCCTCGTAGGCCGGCTTGACGAAGACCGGAAAGGCAAGCCGCGATAACCGCGGCTCGGCGGCCTGCAGATCGCCGTCTTCGATGAGCGCCCAGTCCGGCGTAGCAACCCCCGAGGCCTGCACCAGCCGTTTGGCGCAATCTTTGTCGAGCGTAGCGGCAAGCGTCAACGGATCGGAACCGGTGTAAGGGATGCCGAGCATCTCGAGCACCGCCGGCACGCGCGCTTCGCGGCAGCGCCCGCCGCCGGTTCCTTCGGCAATGTTGACGACCAGATCGGGCTTCAGCCCGGCCAACAGCTTGCGCAGCAGCGGTTCGCCATCGCCGAGCAATTCCACCTCATGTCCGAGCGCCCGGATGGCGTCGGCGATGGAATCGATCGTCTCCTGCGAATCGAATTCCTCTTCCGCGTCGCCCGCTAAACCGGGTGCATTCGATGACCGTTCGGACGCCCCGCCCTTGACGTTATAGGTCAGGCCAATTCTCAAAAGATCAGTTTCCTGGCAGCCCCGCCCAGCCCACTTGCGATAACAAATCCTACAGGCGCCTGTAGGTTATGCTTCAGCATAACGATTTGGCGTCCAAAAGTTATGCTGAAGCATAACCTACGAGAATTGCGCGAGAGCGACAACGAAACCGCGGGTGATGAGAGACCCGCGGTTTCGCGTCGAACTATTCTCTCTCGACAACTACGGCAGCCGGTCGATCACCGGCAACGAAGCGCCGATGCCAACGACTTCGTGGTCGAGGGCGTGGCCGTTGCCGTGCACGTGGCCGTTGCCGCAGCCATTGGTTTCCGCGATCGGCAGCATCGTGGCGTTTTCTTGCCGACGAGCCATCCGGCGGTTGCCTTCCGGCATGAGCATCGATCGCTGGCCGCCGAGCAGACTGCTGACGCCGAGCGATTCGTACCTTGTCTGTTGTCCGCCGTCCTTATCTTCAGGAGCATAGCGGAACAACATGCCTTCGTAGTTACGCAACACGACGGCATTTTCGGCCGCCGAAACCAGATAATTGGGCATCAAGGGTATCTTGCCGGCTCCGTGCAACCCGTCGACGACGTAGGTCGGCACGCCCAGGCCGGACATGTGGCCTCGCAAGCCTTCAATGATTTCCAACCCTTTCCAGACCGAGGTGCGGAAATGGCCGGCGCCGACTACCGGATCACAATGGAACAGGTAATACGGACGAACCTTGATCCTCAAAAGCCCTCGCATCAGCTCCCGCATGACGGGCACCGAATCGTTCACGCCTTTGAGCAGCACCGCATGGTTGCTCACCGGCATGCCGGCGTTGACCAAGTTGCGAACGGCACGCGCCGTTTCGGGAGTGATTTCGCGAGGATGATTGAAGTGAGTTTGAATCCAGATCTTGCCGGCTCGGCGCAACAGATCGACCAGGTCGGGATCGAATAGCCGCTGCGGCAAGGTCACCGGAACGCGCGTTCCGATGCGGATTACGTCGACGTGCTCGATCGCGGCCAGCTCGTTGACGAACCAGCGCAACTTCGACACCGGCAACGACAGGGGGTCGCCGCCCGAGACGATGACGTCGTGAATTTCCTTGTGCTCTCGGACGTACTGGATCATGCGCTGATCGTTATGGCTGGGAGCATCCCAACCGTCGCGGTCCATCGTCACCCGCTTGCGAGTGCAGAACCGGCAGTACATCGAGCACACATGCGTCGTGACCATCAGCACGCGGTCCGGATAACGGTGCGTGAGACCAGGCACGGGCGAATCTTTGTCCTCCTCGAGAGGATCTTCGAGCTCCAAACCCGTTTCACTGGTCATTTCCAAGGTCGACGGGCACGACTGCAGGCGAATCGGATCCTGCGGATCGTCGACGTCGATCAGGGAGAAATAGTAAGGAGGGATGGCCAGCTTGTACTGCGACTCGAGGCTTTCTAAGGCGGCGATATCGCGGGGAGCGTGGGGCAGGAGGTCGACGAGCTGAGAGGTGGTGCGAACGGCGTTTTGCATCTGCCAGCGCCAGTCCTCCCATTGGTGGAGTGGCACGTCTTTCCAGTGCGGATGCCGACGAGAAGAACTGGGAGGTTCCTCAGACTCCTCGTTAGCCGAAATTGCAAACGAGGCTGCGTCGAATTGGTTCATCGGGAACGAATCCCTCCTCAATTGGAACGGTGCGTTTTGGCCGGCCAGCCATGCGGCCTGTAAGCCAAATCCGCGTGCTTATACCATCGGTCGCGAAAACCGACAAGTATTCTTCTTCATTAAACCCCTGACATTATAAGTCGGCTCGGGTTGGGCAACGATTATTTTTTGTCTGCAGCGGCAATTATTTTTAGCGAGCCGGCCTTCCGGTCAGGTTCTCACAGCACCCTTCGCACGACTACCAACGGCGCGTCGACCGTCAGTCTTTTGATCACCCAAAATTCTGTTTCCCAATTATGTCTGTCGGCGTAATTCGGCGGATAGTCGCCGCACGCGCTGCTGCTGTGCGAATTTTTCCTCGCGCCAAAGCTGCTGTTGCTCCTCCCAGGCATTTTGCTGGCGATTCAATTCCTGTTCACGCGCTTCCAGGCGGGTCGCCTGCTGTTCGAGTTCGGCGTGCTGGGCGGTGGCCCAGGCTTGCAACTCGTGCTGACGCTGCGACAGTTTTTCATGCTCCGCAATCAGATCGGATTTCAACGCCTCTAGTTCGCTTTGCCGCTGCGATAATACAGAAGCCTCCAGCCGGTAATACTCGGTCATGCGTTGCCGTAGCGCCGCCAAGGAACGTTCCCAAGCGGCCGGGGCCATCGATCCCGCCAATTGGACCTGCAATTCTTCGGCCGCCAGCCTCATCTCGATGGCGTCGCGTTGCTGCCGGGTCAATTCCACTCGTGAGCGCTCGATCGCCGCCTGACGGTGGTCGACCCGTTCGGCCTGCTGCTCCAGCGAGTGCTTTTTTTGTGCCAATTCCGCTTCTTTTTTCCGTTGCAATTCGGCCAGGCGACGCCGATCAAGGCGAGATTGGGCCTCAAGCTGTTCGCGCCGCTGGTCCAATTGTCGCCGCATTTCCAGCACCTCCGCCTGCCCCACGGCAAGCTGCGACTCGGCTTCCTCCAGCCGCAGTTCTCGCAACTTCAGCTCCTCCTCGCGGGCCTCCACGCGCGGATCAAGTTTGGCGTCGGGCTGCGCGGTTTGCACTTGGACGGGCAATGTCGCCGCAACTCGGGCCGCCAGCTCCTGCTCGCGGCAAATCAGTTGTTCCTCGCGCGCGTCCAGTTCCTTGCGCCCGGAGTGGTTTGCCTGCTCTGCTGCGGCACACAAGGCCAGTTTCTCGGCCAGTTCGCTCTCGCTAACTGCAAAAGCCGCCTGATCCTGTTCTAGCTCCTGCCGCTGCTCAGCCAGCCACAGCCGCGCGTTCCGCACCTCCTGGTCGAATTCGGCCAGCTTGGCATTGAGATGCGCCTCGCGCCGATCCAGCTCCTCTTGCCGTTGGCGCAGATGGGCGGCCAATTGCTCTGCTTGGGCCTGCAGCTGAATTGCCTGGAACGATTCCTCCGGCGGCGCAGCCACCGGGGAATCCGGAGCAATTTCGCTTGGCGCATGAGATGCGCCGACCGGCTCAACGTCCCTCACCAGGTGCGCACCATCCACGCGAGTGCCCGGAACGAGCACTATGTCCGGCTTGAATGCCGGCTCCGCGGCGGCGGCGGTTTCTGACAATTGAGACATGGAGCCACGAACCAATGCCCGGGCGCGCTCCCTGACATTCGCCGAGGACTACGCAACCGTTAAGGTTTAGTTAGGCACCACTATCGACAAGAAGCCCGATAATATTGATATTAATTTGGAGCATTCAGCCGCTTGGCGCGGAAGATTGCCGCCGTACGAATGATTGCAGAACCGTGATGGCAGTTCACGCAATCTAGGCGGCGGCCAGAAAAAAACCCCGTGCCTCAAAGGCCGGGGTATTTCAAGGTAGTCGGTTTTACTAATCGGCGAGCACGATTAGCGCGGCGCAAGCCCGTCGGGCTCAGCTTTTAGCGGCATCGAGGGCCTTTTGCAGGCGATTCTTCGGCTGTACGCCCACGAAACGGTCAACCACGTCGCCCCCCTTGAAAATCATCAGCGTCGGAATGCTGCTGACACCAAATGTGGTGGCCGAATTGGGGCTGTCGTCAATATTGATCTTGCCGATCTTCACCGACCCGGCATATTCGCCTGCCAGTTCTTCAATCATCGGAGCGATCATCCGGCAGGGGCCGCACCAAGGGGCCCAGAAATCAACCAGCACCGGCTCGGCCGAATCGAGCACCTCGGACTGGAAGTTGGAATCGGTAAACTCGGCGACGTTGCCGCTCATCGGACTCATCTCCTGGCAAAGATTTCATCAAACGCTCAGGCAATTATAGCGCTGCCCTGGGGGGTGTCAACGAACCGTCCGATGCGGTCCGTTGGAGACTTAATGCACGCGCCAGACGCGACAAATCGGCCGCTCGGTGCAATAAAGGCCTTCCGCAGGCTTAGCGCCCTCGAGCGAGTATTCGCGCTGGCGACCGTCTGAAGAGACAAATTCATACAACGACTCGGTTGCCGGCGGCGGGTCGGGATGGTCGACCGGCAGCGAGTAAAACGCCGGCCTCGCCGCGCCGTCATCCGCTGCCGTTGGCAAAGCGAGCGTGAGCTCATATCGCCCTGGGCGAATTTCTCGCTCGTATACCGGCACGAGTCCTGCGTGCGGGCGGTCGCCGGCAAAGAACGCCGGAGTGGAGGCGGCGGCAATGGCGTCAGTCGCCGCACGCTGAGTCATCCATCTCGAACTGCCATCGGTTTGCCGTCTGCGGTAAACGGCGA
>JAICIG010000204.1 GCA_025924495.1 Pirellulales bacterium
ATTCTGCTCGGCGTCGACGCCAACAACGGTTACGACCTGGCCGGCGCCAAGCGATTGCTCGAGCAACTCGGCGAAGAAAAACTGGCCTTCGTCGAAGAACTGTTTCCCGAAACGGTTGACGAGTGCCTGGCGCTCAAAGAATTCATCCGCCAGCACGGTTGGCAAACTCTCATAGCCGACGGCGAGACGCAGCACGAGCTGGCGGCTTACAAGCCGTTCATGGAAGCGAAGGCCATCGACGTTTTCCAGGGAGATATGAACCACTTCGGCATCGACGGCATCTTGGCCGAGGCCGCCATGGCCAAGCCGCACGGCGGCCGCATCGCGCCGCACAATTGGGGCTCGCTCGTCGGCTATTACATGGAGCTGCACATCGGCCGCGCCGTCAGCAACTTCTACCGCGCCGAGCACGACCCGCTTTCCACCGACGTGCTGATCGCCGACGGCTACCAGATCAAAGATGGTTTCGCCCGCCTGCCCGAGGCGTCCGGGTTTGGATTGGCCATCAACGAAAACGCCTTCGTTCGAGAAGTTGAAATGCGGTTTGATCTGAAGGCGTGATTTAGCCCGCGGCCGTAGGGTGGGCAATGCCCACCAGAAGCGAAAGCTGGTTCACTTCCTTGCTGGGCGAGGCCCGCCTCACGATTGCTTACCTGCCATTGAAGCGAGAGCCAGTTCCAGTTCTGGTGGGCAGTGCCCACCCTACGATGACTGGATCTCGCATCTGGGGTGAACGGGGCCTACCCTTACGGTTCATTACCTGCCACGGAAGCAAGAGCCAACTCGGCTTCCGGTGGGCAGTGCCCACCCTACGATTTCTGGTGGGCATTGCCCACCCTACGAATGCTAGCGCACCAGGTGGGGCACAAAGCGGCTGGTATTGCCGGTGATCGGGCTCTCGTCTTCGCGCAGTCCTATGCCGCAAGCCCAGCCGTTGACAATCCAACTGCCGATGACCGCCGAATAGCGATTCTGGAATCGCGGCAGCGGGTGAAGTTCCTGATAGATCCAAGGCCCATCGTACGGTCCCTCGGTCTCAAGAAACATTCGACCGCGCTGGAAAAGTTGGATGTTGGCGCCTTCGCGGCTGAAGATCGGCTTGCGCACGTAGTTGCCGCCGGAAAGAGGCTCGAAACTCGCCGGCAATAAATTCGGATGCCCGGGGAACAATTCCCACAACACGGGCAGAATCGCCTTGTTGCTCAAAATGGCTTTCCACGGCGGCTCGAGCCAGCGGCAGCGGCTCTCCACAAGTCGCGGGCCGAAATCCTCTCGCAGCATCCACTCCCAAGGATAGAGCTTGAAACAAAGCTCGATCTCCGCTTCCTCGAGATCGGTAAATGCATGGCGCCCCTCGTGCCAGCCGATCTGCTCGACGTCGAGATAGCTCGTCTCCCAGCCGGCTTGTGCGGCGGCATCGCGCAAGTAGTTGACGGTCATGTAGTCTTCGACTTGCCCCGCCACGGCCGCAAAATAAAGTTTCCGTTCGCCTCGGCCTTCGAAGTCTCGCCAGGCCTCGATCAAACGATCATGAATCGAATTGAACTGATCGCAACGCGGATGCGCGTCTTGCAGCCAAAACCATTGAATGACCGCGGCCTCGAGCAGCGACGTGGGCGTATCGGCGTTGTATTCGAGCAGTTTGGGCTGCATCACGCCGTCGAAGGCAAGATCGAAACGGCCGTAGATCGTATGCTCATCCTGCTCCCAACTATCTCGCAAGAACGGATGAAATGTGCGCGGAATCTGAAACTGTTCCAAGCGATCCGTCCGGAACACGTGGTCGACCGCCTGCAAGCACAAGTCGCTGAGTTCCGACGAGGCCTGTTCGAGCACGTCGATCTCACGCGGCGTGAACTCGTAGTAGACGCTCTCGTCCCAATAGGGCAAATCATCGAGCGAGTGATACGCCAGGCCCTGCGACTCGACGATGGCCTGCCAGCCAGCGCGGGGCGAGGTCGAATGACGATACATTAGCTGATCGCCCCGTGACCCGAATGCCCGAATCCTCCGCGCACGGAGCCAGCGCCGCCGAGCCGCGAGCGGCCCGACACATGCGAGCCGCCCGAGTGGAAGCCGGTGGCGCCGTGAGGCCCTTGGCCGCCGCCCGCTTCGCGCCGTTCCTCTTCGTCCCTTCGCGCGCAGCCATACAGAGCCAGCGAGGAAGAGATGAGCACTAAGGTGATTGACTTCGTCAGTCGATTCATGTTTGTCGCCCCATGGGGTTGAAGATGTCTCGGAACTTCTTCGCTCACGGGGCCGATTTCTTGGGAGTTTCGTTGTAAGCCGTAGGGTGGGCATTGCCCACCAGAAGCGAGAGCTGGTTCACTTCCTTGCTGGGCGAGGCCCGCCTTACGATTGCTTAGCTGCCACTGAAGCAAGAGCTGGTCCGGGTTCTGCTGGGCAGTGCCCACCCTACAATTGGCTACGATTGGCGCGCATGAAAATGCCCCAGGGCGGCCGGAGCCGCCCAGGGGCAAACCTCATGATGGGTTAAGCAATAGCTTAGCTATTGTCTTTGCAACAAGCGGCTTTCGCGGTGTCAGCCTTGGCCGCACCGAGTTCGGCCTTCTTGTCGGCAGCGCCGCAGCAGGCTTTGCCCTCGTCGCAGCAAGCGTCGCCTTCCTGGCAGCAGGCCTGGGCGGCCGAGCAGCAGCCCTTGTTGGCGTCGCAGCACTTACGACCTTGCTCGCAGCAGCCGAGCTTCTTGGTCGCAGCGCAACAGGCGCCGCCCTTGTCGCAACAGGCCATCTTCGCCTTGCAGCAATTCTCTTTCGGGGCGGTGGCCGCCAAACCGAACGCCAAACCGGCCAGCAGCACGGCGCTCGATGCAAATGCATTAAACATGATCAACCTCCAAAGTCAGATCGAGCTTTTGAAACAGCTCGTCGTGGAACGCTAGAAAAAAACACACGCTCAGCGGTTGCTCAAGCGCATTAACAGCGCCACACGCAATGGAGGGCTTGCAGCGGAGGGCCAGGATATTGAATCAACTCGGCCGCCGAAAGATCGAAGGCGGCCGGAGCTTCGCAAGCAATCGGCGCCGGCAGCGAAATCCACAAGTCGGCGACCGGGGCGACCACAATTTGGTCGATGTTCGTCTTGGCACGAGCCTGACAGCAGGGGCACTTTTCCGGCGACATCGGCTTGGCCGGAACATGCTTGCCCACCGGAGCGGCAGGCGGCTGACAATTGGGGCAGCGCGAAGGCAGCTTCGCAGCCGGTTCGCTCGCCGCCACAGGGCGCGGACAGCACCAGCCCAGCGGCAATGCCATCGCTACCATCAACACGAGCGAAAGATATTTCGAGAGCCGACCCATAGCCCAATTATACGCAATTTGCTGTCAGGAAGTTCAACAACTCATCAGCCAAAGCCGCCGCCTTATCGCAATCCCTTACGCTCGTTGGTCTTGCGCCGCCACCGCCTGTTACCTCCCATCTCCTATTCCAGGAGTCAGGAGTCAGGAGCCAGGAGCCAGGAGCCAGGAGCCAGGAGTCAGGAGTCAGGAGTCAGGAGTCAGGATAATGTAGTCGGCGTCCCGACAACTGTGAAACGCGGAAACTCCGTGGCGCGCTCCACGCCACTATGCAATACGGGGCTGACGCCGCCGGCTCTCCTATCTCCTATCTCCTATCTCCTATCTCCTATCTCCTATCTCCTATCTCCCTCACTCAATACGCTTCCTCAAAAATCCCCAACACATCCTTGACCGTGACCGGTCGCGGGTTGACGCGGAGGATGCGCTGAATGCCGAGCGTTTTTTCGGCGAATCGCGGCAACTGTTCGCGCTTTACGCCCAGGTCTCGCAAGCGAGCAGGAATGCCGATCGTCGCTTTCAAGCGTTCGACGGCGACGACCGCTCGCTGGGCCGCCTCGGTCTGGCACAAACCGCTCGTGCCTTCGCCCAACAATTTGGCGATGCGAGCAAAATGCGGAATGCGCGCCGGCAGGTTGAACCGCATCACGAACGGCAGCAACAACCCATTGCCGGCGCCGTGCGAGCAATGCGTCGCGCCGCCGACGGGATACTCCATGGCATGCACCAGCGCCACGCCCACGTTCGAAAAGGCCAGACCCGCCAAGGTTGCGCCCAAGGCCATGTTCTCGCGCGCTTCCAGATCGCTCGGCGTCTCCACCGCGCGCGGCAAGTTGCAGCCGATCAGATCGATCGCTTTCTCCGCGAGACAATCGGCCAGCGGATGACGGCCTTGATAAACCGAGCGTTCCCCTTCGGGCAACGGGAACAACTCATTGTCGATCGCCGTGTAAGCTTCGATCGCGTGCGTCAAGGCGTCGATGCCGCTGTCGGCCGTCACCTTGCGAGGGCAAGAGAGCGTGAGTTGCGGATCAACCAACGCCAATTGCGGCCGGAGATAATTGCTGAGGATGCCAACTTTGATCTGGTTGGCCTTGTCGGTCAACACCGAGGCGGCGGTGACTTCGCTGCCCGTGCCCGCCGTGGTGGGCACGCAGATCAGCGGCAGCACGGGGCCCGGCACGCGATCTTCGCCAATGTAATCCTTTACGGCGCCGCCATGCGTCAGTACGACCGCGGCGACCTTGGCCAGGTCCATGTTGCTGCCGCCGCCCAAGCCCAACAATCCGTCGGGCTTGAAGGGCCGTGCTTTCTCCAAACAGCGATCGACCACTTCCAGCGAAGGCTCGGGCTCGCCGCCATCGAAAACCTCCACGGCGATGCCCGCTGCGGCGAGCGGTTCTTGCACCGGCTTTAACAATCCCGCGGCGATCAACGAGCGATCGGTGACAATCAGCAGCCGCTTGAGTTTCAGCCGCGCGGCTTGCTCGCCGAGTTGAGTCGCGGCGCCAGGGCCGAACAACAATTGACCGGCGGAATGGAACGTCCAGGTCTCTCTCATGGTCGGTGCGCTCGCAAGGAAGGATGAGATGTGGCTGGTGCAGATAGGAAATTGCGGATGTCGTTTGACGGTGGCCGTTCAATGGGGCTCGCGTGGAGTCGCCTCGTCGGCCAGCGGCTTGTGCTCCGCAGTCATTTCAATACAAACCGTTTCGCTCTCCGCGGCGGCCGCTTGTAATTTGATATCGAACCGGGCGCCATGTACAAGCAACTGCGCCAACTTGATCCGCGCCGCCGGCCCGTTGGCCTGCTCAAATTCCACGTGCGGCAAGCTGGCAAACGGCGGGCAGAACGCCACATGCACGCTCGTCGTACGGCCCCCGATCGGCAGTTGGGCATACAACGTCGCTTGCAGCCGATCGGCGCCTGCAGCGGTCGTCAGGCGCGTTAATTGTTGAATGAGTTGTCCGTGCTGTTCCGGTTCGTGTGGCTCGCGAGCAATCGGTTCGGCTAGTTGGTCGTGAGGAGGAACGTTGAAATGGGGCGCTGCCGGCTCGGCGTGCGCCGGATCGCGTTTGCCCGGCGGCAGCGGAGGCAGCGGCCTGGTTGGCAAAAAGTGTGGCCCGGCAAGCTGGTTGCCGGCGGGCGCAACATGAGCCCCGCTTTCCGTCTCATTCGGTGCATCGGGCTCTTCGGCAATGTCCGGAGCAAAGGGAATCGCGTCTGTCAGCTCGTGCTCGGCCCCCACCTCAGGCTCGAATCCCGGCGCGGGCGCAATCGCCGCGCGGCTCTCCGCTCGCGAGCGTCGGGCGCCGGCGATGCGCCTTTCATTCCCCGCCCAAGCTTCTTCGGCAATCACCAGCGTCCAGAAGCCTGCCATCGCCACGGAAGAAACGCCGGGGAGCCAGAGACACAGCCCGATCACGAACAATGCCCCGGCAGGCGCCCAGCGAGCTGCCGCTTCGGCGACAGGGGAATCGAGCGAGGCACGACCGGACGCCTGCGCGGAATCATCGAGTCGCCCCCGTTCGACGCCAAGGGTGCGTTCGCTCTGTGATTTAACCGCGGCGCTGCGCTGCCAGGCGAAACGCCCAGCCGCTGCGATCGCCGCAAGGACCGCTCCTGTTGCGAGCAAAACCGAGGGCGCCAGCGGCGTCGCCAGTGCGCCGCTCACTCGTCGCGCCGCCAAGAACAACGCGACAAACCACAAAGAGCCCCACAGCAACAGCGCCGCAAACTTCGCTAGCTCTTGGGGCGATACGCCCGTCGAGCGACGCAGCAGCTCATCGTTGGCGCTGGCGAGAGAAGGCATCGCAGCGGTCCTAAGCAGGCAGTGAGAAACGGATTTCCAAGGCGAAAAAAGAGAAACAAGCTCGTCGAACGCCTCTTCCCGCTCCGCAATGCCCGTTCCGCGCCTCTCTTGCCTCCGATGCGAGGCGGACTCCTACGCGTGGCGGACAGGAGTGTCCGCCGCCTCGAATTCATTCTAGGGCGGCGGACAGGGATGTCCGCCCTCCTGTTTCTTGCGGACAGGGATGTCCGCCCTCCTACACGTGACGGACAGAGGTGTCCGCCCTCCTTATCTGGCCGCGGTGGCGCCGGCGGCTTCGGCCAGCTCGGCGGCGCGGTGGGTGCTTTCCCAGGTAAACTCACGCTCGCTGCGGCCGAAGTGCCCGCCGGCGGCGGTCAAGCGATAGATCGGCCGACGCAGGTCGAGATACTTGATGATGCCGCTGGGCGTGAGCTTGAACAGTTCTTTCACCAGCTCGCAAATGCGATTGTCGTCGATCTTGCCCGTGCCGTCGGTGTCGACATGCACGCTGACCGGCTCCGAGACGCCGATGGCATAGGCCAACTGCACTTCGCAGCGGTCGGCCAGTTCCGCGGCCACGATGTTCTTGGCAATGTGGCGGGCCATGTAGGCTGCGCTGCGATCGACCTTGGTCGGATCCTTGCCGCTGAAGGCGCCGCCGCCGTGACGGCCCCAGCCGCCATAAGTGTCGACGATGATCTTGCGGCCCGTCAGACCGCAATCGCCTTGCGGTCCGCCGACCACAAAGCGGCCGGTCGGATTGATGTGATAGGTGATGTCGCCGTTGACCAGATCGGGCGGCAGCAGCGGCTTGACGACCTGGTTGATGACCGTCTTGCGGATCTCTTCGTTGCTGACCTCCGGCGAGTGCTGCGTGGAGACGACGATCGTGTCGATCCGCACGGGCTTCGCGCCATCGTATTCAATGGTCACCTGGCTCTTGCTATCCGGCCGCAGCCACTTGATCTCGCCACTCTGCCGGGCGGCGGTCAGGCCGTTGGTAATACGATGGGCCAAGGCGATCGGTAGCGGCATCAGTTCCGGAGTGTCGTTCGACGCATAGCCGAACATCAGCCCCTGATCGCCCGCGCCGATGTCTTTGCCGGCCGTGGAATTCTCGTTGACGCCTTGGGCGATATCGGGGCTTTGCTTGCCGATCATCACCATCACAGCGCAGGTGTCGGCGCAGATGCCCATCTGATCGTCGGTATAGCCCACCTCGCGAATCACTTTGCGGACGACATCGGGATAGTCGATGGTCGCTTTCGTCGTGATCTCGCCCGCCACTACGGCGACTCCGGTCGTGACCAACGTTTCGCAGGCCACGCGGCTGTAGGGGTCGACCGCTAGCAGGGCATCGAGAATGCCGTCGGAAATCTGATCCGAGAGCTTGTCGGGATGGCCCATGCTGACCGATTCGCTGGTGAACAAATACTTACCGGATGCCACGGTCGAAATCCTCCCGACGAAAGTCCTAAATCCGAAAAAGTTTGCGCTTTTAGCCGCAAGCGTACCGCAGGTCACGGATTATAAGGTCGAAAAGGCTCCGGCAGCAACCCGGGTTCGAGGGGAACAGGACCGCGGTTATTGGCCGGATCGGGCGTCAGTTCAGTTCAGAAGATGCACAAATGCAGACGACGGGCAGATAGGAAGGGCAGGCAGACAGGAATGTCCGCCCTCCTGGTTGCATGGTTCAGGCGAGGATGTCGCGGATGACCTGGCCGTAGTCGAGTTCGAGCCGTTTTCGGCCAGGGATGTTGAGGCGATGAGAGTCGAGGCCGAGCTGGTGGAGCACGGTGGCGTGCAGGTCGGTAACGTAGTGGCGGTTCTCGACGGCATGAAAGCCCAACTCGTCGGTGGCGCCGTGGGCGACGCCCCCTTTGATGCCGCCGCCGGCCATCCAGACGGAGAAGCCGTAGGGATGATGATCGCGGCCGTCGGCCCCTTGAGCGCCGGGCGTGCGGCCGAACTCGGTCCCCCAGACCACAAGCGTCTCGTCGAACATTCCGCGGCGTTTGAGATCTTTGATCAAAGCGGCGATCGGCCGATCGACCTGGCCGCACAGCGCGCTGTGACCCGCCTTGAGCCCGCCGTGGGCGTCCCAGGCCCCTGCCCCGCCGTTGCTGCCGTGGAAGATCTGCACGAACCGCACTCCCCGCTCCACCAGCCGCCGCGCGGTCAGGCACTGCTGGCCGAAGGCCTGGGTCGTCGGATTGTCGAGACCATACAGGTTTTGCGTGGCGGCCGTTTCGTCAGCGAACTTCACCACGTCGGGCACGGCCATCTGCATGCGGAAAGCCAGTTCATAGCTTTTGATCCGCGCGGCCAGCGCCGGATCGGCCGGATACTCCACCGCCGATAACTGATGGAGCCGCCCGAGTAACTCAAACTCGGCCTGCTGCTCTTCTTGAAAGATGTCTGGCCCCGGCGCCGCGTAGGGCAGCGGGTTCTTCGGATCGGCGGTAAGTTGTACGCCGTTGTGTTCCGGCCCCAGGTAGCTCGCGCCGTGTGCTCCCGCGCCGCCGCAGCAATCGGCGATCGGCTGCCCCATCACGATGAATTGCGGCAGGTCGTCGTTGAGCGAGCCGAGACCGTAGTGGACCCAAGAGCCGATCGTGGGAAATTGCCCTTCGAGCACGTGACGGCCGGTGTGAAACTGCAACTGGGCGCCGTGGTCGTTATCGGTCGTCCACATCGAGCGGACGATCGCCAGATCGTCGACGCATTCGCCTAGGTGCGGCCACCAGTCGCTGATCTCCAGCCCGCTTTCTCCGCGCTGGCGGTAGCCGATCTGCATCGGATAGATCGTCGGCTGCACCTTGTGGTTGCCGGCGACGAGCTCTCGCAGGTTCTTCTTGCCGTAGGGGGAATCGAGCACGGCCGCAAAGGGCGACTCGGCGATCGTCTTGCCAGCGTACTGGTTCAAGGCCGGCTTGGGATCGAACGATTCCATCTGGCTCGTGCCGCCGACCATGAACAGCCAGATCACGCTCTTCACTTTGGGCGGGAAATGCGGGGCGACCGCGGTGGTTTCATTGCCCAGCACTCGGTCGGACTGCAACATGCTCCCCAGCGCCAGCCCGGCGAAGCCCATGCCGACATCCGCCAGAAACGTACGGCGGCGAATGCCCGTGCAATGGGGATGGATCATTCGACTACCATGCGGCGTTGTTTTTCGATGATCGATACTCATCTTTGGCGCTCGGGCTGGGTGCCATGCCTTCGTCGGCGACTCGCCGACGTAGGCATGCTCATTACGATGATCAAAAGTTGCTGTCTTGAGGCACATGCTTACCCGCTTGCTTACGCAAGCGTGAAAGCATGGCGCCCCGGACGCTTTGTCCTTTCGTGATTCATCTTTATTTGTTAGTTACCGGATCGACACAAAATCGTTGTGATTGAACAGCACGTGGACCAGGTTCTCGCGGGCTCGTTGGTGCGGCGAGGTCGAAGGCTTGACCGTGGCAGCCGGGCCGGCGGTGAAGGCGGTCAATTGCGTGGCGTTGGCGAACTTCTGGGCCTGCTCGGTCAGGAACTTTTCGCAGGTAGCTCGCTCGTCGGCTGTCGGCTGCCGGCAGAGGACTTGTTCGAAAGCGGCCGTCACGAAGGCGGCGTTCGACTCGGCCGTCGGCTCGGCGCCGGCCTGTTTCGAAAGTGCGCCGGCCAACAGCCGCGATTGGGCAAACGAGAGGCTGCTGTTGGCCAGGGCTAGCGCCTGCTGCGGCACAATGCTTTCGTCGCGCCGGTAGCACTCGGTCACGCTCGGTGCGTCGAACAGCTTTAGAAACGTCATGTACTTTTCGTGGGCGTGGCGGAAATAGACGCTGCGTCTGAGCGACGTTTCGCCGGCAGCCTGGTCGAGGTCAGGCCCGCCCATCGCGGCATCGAGCTTGCCGGCGACGTGCAGCACGCTGTCGCGGACCAGTTCCGCTTCCATCCGCCGTACTTTGAACCGCCACACATAACGATTGTCGGGATCGATCGACAGATTGGCCTGGGCCGCTTGAGACAGCGCCGACTGCCGCCGGTAGGCGTTGCTGGTCACGATCAGCCGATGGATCGCCTTCATGCTCCAGCCGCGCTCGACGAACTCGACAGCCAACCAATCGAGCAAGGCAGAGTTTGTGGGGGGCTTGCCGTTGAGGCCGAAGTCGAACACGGTCGGCACGAGACCGTCGCCAAAATGCCGCAGCCACATCTGATTGATCGCCACGCGAGCCGTGAGCGGGTTGTTGGCGCTGGCGATCCAGCGAGCCAGCGCCAGCCGCCGGCCCGAGCTGGTCGCCGGGTAAACCTGATCGAGCGGCGAATACGCGTTGCCCGGCTTCTCGGCAGCGGCCCGAGCGACGTCGAGCGCTTTGCTCGCTTCGTTGCGTTTGCTCTCAGCGGCCGTCACCGCCTGCTTCGTTTTTTCGTCCTTGTCGTTCACCGCCGCCTTGGCCGCAGCAAGCGCCTGCTCGGCGGCAAGCAAGCTTTGCTCGGCACTTAGCGCCGCAGCCTGTCGCTCCGCCGCGGCGGCCGTTGCCGATAACGCCTCGAGATCGGCCGCCGGCGGCACGGCATACTTCGCTTTGTCCGCGGCGATTCGCGCGGAGACCGAACGCAAATTCGCTTCGGCCGAGGCCAACGCCTTCTCGGCGAGTTCGGCCGCCGCGTTCGCTTTTTCCAAGGCCAGTTTACCGTCGTCACTCGTCTGCGGCGTGGCGGCCGGCCCGGGCTTGCCCGCAGGTTCGGTCAGCTTGACGTCGGCGGCCAGCGGCGCGGCTTCGAGCGATAGAAACTCGGCCGATGCGTCAAACGTCCACAGCGCCAATCGTCCCGTCCGCCGCTCGACGGGCAGACGATATGCCAACAGCATCTGGCCATCGACCGAAACATTGGCGACGTTGTCGCGCACATCCACCTTGACGAGATAGGGCCGATTCAAAGCGATCGGCAAAGCTTTGGCGCCTTCGGGCGGATATGCCTGCTGGCCTTTCGCGACGTGATAGATCTGCAGCTTCGGCCCACCGGCGTAAGCGCTCAGATACACGCCTTGATACGAGCCGTCTTCGCTCGTGTCGAAGCTCAGGCCGACCGACTGCCACTGTTCGCCGCCCGTGATCTGAAAGCGGAACGAAGCCGTGAAGTCCTGGGGATGATTGGCCAGCGAAATCAGCCGGCACTGCTGCGCGCCGACTTTCTTTTGCAGCAGTTTTCCGTCTCGGTATTCCCACTCGCCATCGCCTGTCTGCCACAGTTCGGGCTTCGCCGCGGTGAAATTATCCGAAATGAACGGCGCCGTCGCCTTGATTTCTGGCGCCTCCGCGGGCTTCGAGGCCAGCGCCGCTAGTTGCTGCTCGGCGGCAGTCACAGCTTGCCGAGCTTGGGCCAGTGAGTTCTTGGCTGATTCTGCGGCGGTCCGCGCGGCGGATAGCGTCTCTTCCTGAACGAACGGTCGCGAGGCCGGGTAATAGGCCGCCGCCGGCAACGAGACCGGTTCGATCTTTGATTGTTCGCTAGCAAACAGCGCGGGAATGCTGGGCGAAAGGGGATGTTCCTTGTCGGGATTGGCTTCGTTGCCGCGCACGAACAAATAGGTCGGCGTCGAGGCGTCGGCGTCATAGACGCGCGGCAGGCCGTCTTTCATCAAGTCGGCCACGCCCGGCACGCGATCAGTGCGCACCTGGTAAGGCTCGAAAAACGCCCGAAATTGATAGTATTCCTGCTGCGCGATCGGATCGTAGCGATGATCGTGGCAGCGGGCGCAATTCATCGTCAGCCCGAGAAACGCCTTGGCCGTATGCTCGACCGTGTTATCGAGCCAGACGTTGCGGTTGAACTTGAACCAGTTGCGAGCCAGAAAGCCGGTGGCCCGCAACGCATCAGCATCCGTCGGCGCCAGTTCGTCGGCAGCCAGCATCTCTTGAATCATGCGGTCGTACGGCTTGTCGTTGTTGAGCGACTCGATGATCCAGTCGCGCCAGCGCCAGATGTGCCGCTGGCTGTCGCGGATTTCCATCTGGTAGCCGGCCCAGTCGCTATAGCGCCATACGTCCATCCAATGGCGACCCCAACGTTCGCCATAGCGAGGACTGGCCAGCAACCGATCGACAACTTTTTCATAAGCGTCGGGCGACTCGTCGGCCAGAAAGGCATGCAGCTCTTCGCGCGTCGGCGGCAGGCCGATCAGGTCGAGGTAGACGCGCCGCAACACAATCTGCTTGGGCGCTTGTTCCAGCGGCTTCAGCCCCAGCCGCTGGTGATCGACCGCCAGGAATGAATCGATCGGGTGAGAAATGCCTTCGATCATCGGGATCGGCGGCTTCACGGGCGGCAAGAACGACCAGTGCTTTCGCGGGTCGGCCGGCGGCGCCTCCTCGGGCGCTTTGGCGCCCTGATCGATCCAGGCGGTCAGCTTGGCGATTTCTTCGGCCGTGAGCGGTTCGCCTTCTCCCTCGGGCGGCATTCGCCAGCCATCGGCGCCGGAAACTGCTTTAATAAGCAGGCTCTCCTTGCTCTGCCCCGGCACGATCGCGGCGCCCTGTTCGCCTCCTTGACGGATCGCCGCGGCCGTATCGAGCCGCAACTTGTTCTCTTGCTTCAGCGCCCCATGGCAGGCCGAACAGCGCCGGCTCAAGAGCGGCTTGATGTCTTTGAGATAGTCGATCTCCTCGGCGCCGAACAAGTTGCCGGCGAGCACTAACCAGCAGATCAGCGAACCTGCGGCCTTGGGCATGGGGCCGACCTCTCGGATGCAGGGCGGGATGTTCAACGAGCCGAACGCGATGGCCGGGCGCCAACGCATCAAGGCCCGTTTCTGGGTCGTTCAGTATAGCAGAAGTTCAGAAAATCACAGCAAATTCGTCCGGTCAGGCCGCACAGCTGGCGCCGTAGCCAAAAGTTTTGGCCCGCGATATTCTGCAACGCTCGAATGTTCTTAATCGCTGGTTGGTTTCAAGAAAGAAGTCGATGGAGAAGGCCTTCGAGTGCTTTGATCTGGATCAGGTGATTCTGCAGATCGCGGAGTCGCTGAAAGTCGGCCGCAAGCAGGTTCGGGCAGCGGTCGAGTTGCTCGATGCGGGCAATACGATCCCGTTCATTGCACGCTATCGCAAAGAAGCCACGCAGGGGCTCGATGAGATCGCCCTGCGCGGCGTGGAAGACGGGCTGGGCAAAGCTCGGGAACTGGCCCAACGCAAAACGACGATTTTGAAAACCATCGACCAGCAGGGGCAACTGACGGCGGAGTTGCGAGCGCAGATCGAAGCCTGCTCCGACAAGCAGACGCTGGAAGACATTTACCTGCCGTTCAAACCCAAACGACGTACGCGCGCCACGATCGCTCGCGAACGCGGCTTACAACCGCTGGCCGACCTATTGCTGCGGCAAGAAACTTTGCGCCGCTCCCGTAGCGACGTGTTGCACCCTTACGTCAATCCCGACAAGGAAGTGCCCGACGAA
>JAICIG010000205.1 GCA_025924495.1 Pirellulales bacterium
AAAGTACAACGATCCGAAAAAGTCGGAAATCAAAGTCACCGTGAAAGCAGGAAAGAACGACATTCCGATTCCCTTGACGTCGAAATAGCCGTTCGTTCCGCAAGCCGCTCGGTCGTCTCGTGAAACGCGAAAAATCGGTGGTAGCGCGCGAAGACGCCCAAGCCGCGCAGGGGCCGCAGGCAGCGGCAAACGAGCCCGGCAGGAAGCGACGCCGACTGCTCCCGGCGATCGCCGCCGCGGCCATGCTGGCCGCGGCCTATTGCGGTTATCATTTTTGGAGGGCAGACGTCTCCGCCGAAGCGTTGCTTAAGCAGGCCCGCCGGGCCCTGGACTCCAAGGACTACGCCGCCGCCGAGGACTTGTGCCTGCGGCTGATCGCTCGAGAGGGACCATCGGCTCGGGTGCTGCTGGTGGCGGGCGAGGCCGCCACGAAACAAGGTCGGCTGACCGATGCGCTGGGCTACTACGCGCAGCTTCCGGAGGCCGCAGACCATGAAACGGCCCTCGGCCATGCGGCCGCCGGCGACATTCTGCTGCAAACGTATCACGCCTCGGCCGCCGAAGCGCAATATCGCCGCGCCTTGGCCATCGATCCGGAGTTGCGCTACGCGCGCGACCACCTTGCGTATTTGCTTGGCATCGAGGGGCGTCGCTGGGAATCGCTCCCGCTCTTGTTCTCTCTGTTGCGCGACGACCAGTTCTCCTTGGAGCAACTGATGTTGCTGGGCAACCATGCGTTGGCCATCGACAAGAGTGATGAACTGGAGCGATTTCGCCAGGCGGCGCCAGACGACCCGCTGCCTCTGCTCGGAGAGGCGCGCATGGCGATCCACCGCTCGCTCATGCGGAAGGCAAAAGGACTGTTGAAACAGGTCGTGGCCAAAGCGCCGAACGAGATCGAGGCCCAGGCCGAGCTAGGACAGGTGCTGCTGGCCGAAGCCGACCCGGAACTAGACCGCTGGCTCCTGGAATCGGCGCCGGTCGCCGAGGCGCACCCGGACGTTTGGGTGACCCGCGGGCAATGGGCCTTGCAGCACGGCGATGCGCGTGGAGCGGCGCGCTGTTTTTGGGAGGCGATCAAGCGCGATCCGGCGCATCAAGCGGCCACCTACCGCTTGGCGCAGTCGCTGGAATCCTTGGGCGATTCGGCGACGGCGCGGAACTTGAGCGAGCGGGCGGCGCGGCTGCAAAAGCTGGGCAGCCTGACGGAAATGCTGTGGACGAACCGCCGCAATCTAAACTGGCTCCGCTCAGCGGCCGAACTGACGGAGTCGGTCGGTTGCGTCTGGGAGGCCTCGGCCTGGCATCGCGTCATTCTCAGCGTCAGCCCGAATGAAAAGGCCAGCCAGGCAGCCTTGCAGCGACTAGAGCCCGTGTTGCGAGAAGGGCCGCCGCTAGTGCTGGATTCAGCGAACCCCGCCAGGCAGATCGACCTTTCCGATTTCGCCTTGCCTCGCTGGGACGCCGAGTCTTTGGGAGTGAAACCCTCGGCGGCGCCAGAATTGGCGAACGATCGAACGAAGTTCGCCGACGTCGCCGCCCAGGCCGGCATCGACTTTCGCTACTACGCCAGCAGCGACAGCCAGGGAGACGGTCGGCGGATGTTTCAGTTCACCGGCGGCGGCGTCGCCGTACTCGATTACGACGCCGACGGCTGGCCCGATCTTTACTTCACGCAAGGTTGTCGCTGGCCGCCCGCCGCGGGGCAGACCGAGCATTGGGACCGCCTGTACCGCAATCGGGGCGACGGGACCTTCGAAGACGTCACCACAGTCGCCCGTTTGCAGGAAGAACGCTTCAGTCAGGGAGTCACTGCCGGCGATTTCAACAACGACGGCTTCGCCGATCTCTACATCGCCAACATCGGCGTCAATCGGCTCTATATGAACCAGGGAGACGGCACGTTTCGAGATGTCAGCGATGCGGCCGGCATCGACGCTGATGCCTGGACGACCAGCTGCCTGTTGGCGGATGTGAATGGCGACGGTCTCTCGGACATCTACGACGTCAATTACCTTCAAGGCCCGGACGTCTATGAAAAAGTTTGTTCCGACAACGGCAGACCGCGGACTTGCATGCCGACGATTTTCGAGCCGCAGCCGGACCGCTTTTACTTGAATCTGGGAGACGGCCGTTTCGAAGAACGCACGAAGGCGGCCGGGCTGAGCGTCGCGGGCGGCAATGGCTTGGGCGTCGTCGCCGGCGATCTCGATGGCTCGGGCCGGCTCAGCCTGTTCGTGGCCAACGATGAGGACGCCAACTTTTGTTTTACGAATGAAACGCCCGAACCGGGGGCCGAGCCGAAATTCGTCGAACGCGGCGTGCTTTCCGGTCTGGCTTACGACGGCGACGGCAAGGCGTTGGCCTGCATGGGCGTCGCCGCCGGCGACGCGGATGGCAACGGCCGACTCGACCTGTATGTCACGAATTACTATCAAGAACCGAATACGCTCTACCTGCAGAACTCCGACGGCATGTTTGTCGACGCCACGACGACCAGCGGCTTGCGAGCGCCCAGCTACGCCATGTTGGGCTTCGGCACGCAGTTCCTTGACGGCGAACTCGACGGCGAACTCGACCTGGTCGTGGCCAACGGCCACATTGAGGATTTGTCGTATCAGCAGATTCCTTACCAGATGCCGCCGCAATACTTTCGCGGGCTGGGCGGAGGCAAATTCAAGGAACTGCCGGCCGCCGAGTTGGGGGAGTTCTTCCAAGGCAAATACCTGGGCCGCGGCTTGGCTCGGCTCGATTTCAACCGCGACGGCCGTGAAGACTTCGTCGTTTCCGACCTTGAGGAGCCGGCCGCCCTGGTCGCCAACGTCTCGCCCAAGACAGGGCATTTTCTCGCCATTCAACTTCGTGGCGTGAAGTCGGCGCGCGACGCGATCGGCGCCGAGCTCACGGTCGTCGCCGGCGGACGCCGCCGCACGCAATGGCTCACCGCGGGCGACGGCTATCAGGCCAGCAACGAGCGTCAGCTCGTGTTCGGACTCGGCGCAGAAAATCGCGTCGAGAAGCTTTCCGTTCGCTGGCCTTCCGGCTTGCGCCAGGAATTCGCCGACCTGGCCGCCGATCAGGCCTTAATGCTTGTCGAGGGTTCGCCTCGTATCACGCGTCTGCCTTGATTCGGTCGCTTATGCCGATAATCGCGTCGCTTGGCGTCTCGCCAATTGCTCGCCGAGACCATATTCACGGTGATCGAAAATCCCGGCAAGGCGGCAGGCGCCTCTCTCGGCGATCGCATTGTAAAGCCGATCATACGGCGAGCGCCCTAGTTAAGAGCGTTGCCGCTGGCAACAGCGCCTCAGCCGCAATCCAGAGGCGAGCTTATCTTGAAATCGTTTGTGACCCCAAGTCGACAAACGAGACCTTGCACCCGCATCTCATGCACGACGAACGAGCGCCCGCGTCAAATATTTTAATGACTTTGCTGTAACTGCGAAACTCGCTCGGTCCACTGCGGTTTAATGCGTTATGCGCAAAGGCAGTTGCTAGAAACTTTGCGTTTCTACTCAACTCGCAGACGTAGTTTGTTTAAAGAAATTAAAAAATAAAGGATTCGACATGGACCAGAGAGAGGCGCGAAGATCGCTGCGATTTGACCGAGCGGGGGGATTTACGCTCGTGGAGTTGCTGGTGGTGATTGCCATCATTGGGATTCTGATCGCGTTGCTGCTGCCGGCAGTTCAAGCCGCGCGTGAAGCGGCGCGTCGCAGCTCTTGCAACAACAATATCAAGCAAATTGTGATAGCGCTGCAGAACTATCATGACGTGGCCAAGGTATTTCCGCCTCGAATGACCGGCACGACGCAGGGTACCTACAATAATGGCGGAAGGATCAGTGCATTTGTCCTGCTGTTGCCATACATGGAACAACAAGTGCTCTACAATCAAATTCAAAGCCCGCTGACCGGCAACAACGGCTCGACGCAGTACCCAGCCGGCGGTCCCGTGCCCTGGGATGGAAACTACATGCCGTGGGACACGAATCAAAAGAACCTGGTTTGTCCTTCTGAGACTGGCATCACTCTCACCACGCCGAACACACTGGCAAGAGGGAACTACGCCTTTTGTTTTGGCGACTCGATGTCGCTCGTGAACTCAAACAGTCCGCGAGGAATCTTCGGGAACAATTCGCGCGTTAGCACTGCTAACATCCCAGATGGCACGAGCAATACTGTGGCCGTCTCAGAGCACTCTATCGGTACAAGCGCTTTGACCGTTCGCGGCGGCGTGGCCCAAAGCGTGACGGGAGTCCAGAGCAACCCTTCGATCTGCATGGCGAAAGCCGCCAACGGTTTCTACATTTCGGGCGCAAATCCTGCATGGTGGGTAGGTATGCGGTGGATGGACGGCGCAACGTGGTATTCGGCATTTAACACGGTGTTGCCGCCGAACAGTCCGAATTGCACGGTGTCGACTTGGGATGGAGATATTGGCGTGAGCTCCGTCAGCAGCTATCACCCGGCTGGCGTCCTGGCGGGAATGGCAGATGGCTCGGTCCGCTTTATTTCAGAAGCAATCGACTGCGGTAACCTGACCTTGCCCGATGTAACCGCAGGCCCGAGTCCCTATGGCGTCTGGGGATCGCTAGGATCGAAGGAGGGCGGCGATATGCGCGGGACTGGGAATTAATCCAGTCGTCCGGGGCGGATATGTCGTCCGAACCGCTCGACATCAGGCGCCGCGCTCGACGAGTTTGCCGGCGCCGTCCGTTTTGCCGAGGGCTCTTTTGAAAGTCGCTGTGCCGATCGCGGCGCAGGGGGCCGCCCGTGCATAAACGCGGCTTGTCCCAGGCGGTCTTCGACGGTTAGTTCGCAATTCAGTCTCTGTGCAACAGCGTCGTGAGATTGTGAGCAACCGCACTAGTTTTTAATGCTGAGACACAAAGTTCAAGGGAACACGAGATGGTTGGAACTTATCACGCCTTCGTGGCGACTGCGATGATTGCCGTTGTCGTTTCTGGTTGCTCGCGAAACGCGAAGCCGGCACGAACGCCGGTGTCTGGCGCCGTATCGTATCAAGGCAAGCCGGTTGAAGGCGCAACTGTGTCGTTTTCTCCGATCGGAACCGGAGTTATCGCAACGGCAATTACCGACTCGTCTGGCAAATACGTCTTGCACACCTTCGAGGAAGGAGACGGAGCTGTGCCGGGCGATTATCGCGTCACGATCTCAAAAATGATCACTGAGGATAAGATGGCGGGAAAGACCCCCGACGAAATTTCGGAGGCATATATCGCAATGCAGGCTCGAGGCGAGCCGATTCCGCAACCGCAAGTCAAGCATCTTTTGCCAAAGCAGTATGCCACGGCGGAAACGAGCACGGAGACTGCTAGCGTCAAACTCGACCAGCCTAATACGTTCGATTTTAATCTAATCGACTAGCTTTAAAGCAGCGCGGCGCGAACTACTGGATCGCAAGGATGCGGATGGAGAACCGAATGGCGGAACCCGCCGGGCGCCGTTCGGTTTGGTGACGCGAGAACGATGGCGACAAGCTGAATCGAGAGTACTCAAGTGCGTAGGCGCTCGTATTGCAGAATCGATGCCGGCGGAGACTTCGTACCCGTCGATAAGGCGGTTTGCTAGGGCCGTTGAGGACATTGAGAGGTTCGCTTCGCGATAGCTTGGCCGCTCCTTGACGTCTTGTGGCGCAGGCTTGCTCCCCGCTAGCCCGAGGGTTCCCCCGTGGTCCAGGGCTGTCGATGAACAGCGGTCGCCAATCCCGGCAAGGCGGCAGGCGCCTCTCTAGCCGGCCACATCGTAAGGCGGAATGTACGGCGAGCACCTGAGCACGGCCAGGAACGGCGGTCGGGGGCCGACACGGCTTGGCGCCTGGCGCCGAGGGCAGTGGAACGTCCTGAGCCGGCCGCTGGCCGAAATAACGATGCATTTAGAACCCGGACATGGTATAAACCTTCCGGACGGTTGGACGACGCGATCAGAAGGGCTCCCCGATACGCGGGAACTGTACGCTGCTTGCTTATCGACATTGCCGCCTGGCGGACCACCATACTGGTCCCTTTCATCCGGCCCTGAAAGCATCATTGGGTCGGCCGCACCGTTTCTCCAGGAGCCTGAACGTGGGTAAGAAACTTTATGTCGGCAATCTGAGCTACACCGTCACGAGCGCTAATCTGGAAGAACTGTTTTCCCAGTTCGGCCAGGTGCGCAGCGCCCAGGTGATCGAAGACCGGGATACCGGCCGAAGCAAGGGCTTTGCCTTTGTTGAAATGGACAACGACAATGCCGCACGCGACGCAATCGCTGCACTGCACGACAAGGAATACGAAGGACGGCCCCTGACGGTCAACGAAGCAAAGCCTCGCGAAGATCGTGGCGGCGGCGGGCGTGGCGGTTACGGCGGACGTGGCGGCGGTGGTGGCGGCGGCGGCCGCGGCGGTTTCCGTCGATAAGTCCAACGCATTTGTACTTCCCGACCCAACGCATGGCGTCGACCTGACCGGCGCGCCCGATGGCCGCCGGTTTGCTCACGGCAGTCAGCTACGGCCGTGCGGAGCCTCGCCGCAGCTTCACATCGGCTGCGGTTGCCGTTCCGTTTATAGTTTCCAGTCGCGCCGTCGCTGGCTGCGTTTTCGCTGGCGGCAGGCGATCGAAAATCGCTTGCAATAACTTCCGCGGAAGATGCGGAAGATTTGTGCCTGCCATGGCCGTTCCACCGCGTGGAGAAGGCGATCGCTCATCCTCAGCCACGACGCTTGCCGTGCATGGCAGCGATGCGGAGCCGGCGAGCGCGACCTATTCGTTGTGGCAATTGACGGCTTACGCTTTGAGGCTGGGGGCGCTGGGGTTTGGCGGTCCGGTCGCCCTAGTCGGCTACATGCATCGAGATCTGGTCGAACGACGGAAGTGGATCTCGGAGGCGGATTACAAGGAAGGCCTGACGCTGGCGCAATTGATGCCCGGTCCGCTGGCGGCGCAGTTGGCGATCTATCTCGGCTTCGTCCATTACCGCGTTGCCGGAGCCACCGCGGTGGGCGTGGCGTTCGTGTTGCCTTCGTTCTTGATCGTGCTCGCTCTAGGCTGGGCCTACAAACTCAACGAAGGTTTAAGCTGGATGCAGGCCGTGTTCTACGGCGTCGGGTCGTGCGTTATCGGCATCATCGCACACAGCGCCTGGAAGTTGACCGCCAAAACTGTTGCGCGCGACTGGCTGCTGTGGGCCATCTATATCGGCAGCGCAATCGTCACCATTGTCAGTGAAACCGAATGGATCGGGCTGTTCCTCGGCGCCGGAATCATCTGCTGGCTGATGCGCACTCCGTCGCAGCCGGGCGGACAACGAGGAACCGCCGCGGCGGCTGCTTGTTTGCCGTTGGGCATGTCGCTGCCGGGCGTGCCACATGCCGATGCCGAAACGCTGGTCCGCATCGCGCTGTTTTTCACCAAGGCCGGCGCCTTTGTGTTTGGCAGCGGACTGGCCATTGTGCCTTTTCTCTATGGCGGCGTCGTGCGCGAGTACGGTTGGCTTAACGAGCAGCAATTTCTAGATGCCGTCGCTGTCGCAATGATTACTCCGGGACCGGTAGTCATCACCGTCGGTTTCATCGGTTTTCTGGTGGGCGGATTCATAGGGGCGACGATCGCGGCGGTCGCCACCTTTCTGCCTTGTTATTTGTTCACGATCGTCCCGGCCCCTTATTTCAAAAAGTATGGCAAACGGCCGGGCATCGTCTCGTTCGTCAATGGCGTCACCGCGGCCGCTGTCGGCGCCATCGCGGGGGCGGTGGTTGTGCTCGGTCGCCGCACATTGTTCGTCGACCAATGGACGCCCGAATGGACTAAAATCGCCCTGTTCGCTTTGACGGTCGTTCTCGTCTGGCGATTCAAGAAATTGCCCGAGCCGATCCTTGTTCTGGGATCCGCTGTCGTCGGGTTGCTCATCCGCCGCTGAGGAGCGATCGCATATCGCGCCGCAACCGTGCGGAAGGGCGCAATTCCGGCATGCGATCGTTTTAAGCAACCGCCGTGGCCGTCTGCAGACGGCGCACGGCGCAGCGAGGATCGGCCGGTTATTCCTGTTCTTCTTCGACCTCCAGAACTTTGCCCGTCATGGCGTCGATCTCGACTTCCATCACTTTATCGCCGGCGAGCAGCTCGATCTCGAAAATGAGCTTATCATCGTCGCGGTCGGATTCGGCCTCAAAGGCTTTGCCGCCCGGCACTTGCTTGAGCGCGGTTGCGATGGCCTGACTGAGCGTGATCTTTGCCTTGGCGGCGATGTCGGTCTCCGCCTGTTCGTCTTCATCTCCTTCATCCTCCCCGTCGTTTTCGTCCTTGTCATCCGCTTTGCCTTCCTCCTCGACCGCTTTGATCTTGCCGCTGATCGCGTCGAGTTTGACTTCCATGTGTTTGCCGCCGGTGACGACTTCGACCTCAAACACGACATCGTCCCCTTCCAATTCCAACTCAGCCTCGACCGCCTTGCCATCGGGCAAGCGCTTGAGCGCCGCAGCGACTGCCTGCTCCATCGTCAATTTGGCCTTGCCCAGGGCAATCTTGGCGTTGGCGTGTTCCTTCGCTTCATCCTCATCGGCCCGTGACGGCGCACTGCACAATCCCAGCGCGAGCAAAACGAGAGTAATGGTCCCGGTTTTCATGGCAATTGTTCTCCTTCAAGAGAGATGCTTGCCGGCTAGCCGTCGCGGATCAGGCGCAAAAAGAATTCACCGGCTTGCTTTAGCACATCTTATTAACTTGCGTTCGCGGCCCGACTCAACCTAGAACGACAAGACGCAGGTGCTGCCAGTCGATAAATCACATCGAGCGAAGCACTTAACGCGTGTCGCTGAAAAACGCCGCTAGTTTTTTACAAGCGTTGAAAGCAATGCGTGGCGAGCGCAACTGGAAATGAGAAGGCGATCGATTGAGCAAGCAACGCTCTGCTGCTCAAGTGCCTGCGCAGCTGTGGAATGCAGCCGCGCTGATGAGTGATGGCAGCGAAGTCAATCCGCCAGTGAGGCGTCGTAACCTGCGCGCGTGAGATAGTAAGCGTGCTTGGGCCGATCCTTGACGACAAGCTTGTGTTTGATGAGCCTTTCCATGGCTGCCAGGAAGTCGTCGTTTACGAAGTTGTTCAGGCAGAGCATTTTGTTGGGGCCGACCCGGAAACGACGAAAGATTGCCAGGATATCTTGTTCGGCATGCGTCATGAGAAGTCCCTCGGGATAGCAGTTCGGCCTGCAGCTGCGGTTGGGCCTGCCGCCACTCGCCATCGGGAGTGCAGGACAGCAGTCCGCTTTAGTATGGCGAAAGTTGAGCGAACAAACGAGGGCGTCGCGCGTTTTTTTCGCTTTTTGCCTCGCCTTTTCAGACTCTGCGCCTTATGATCAGATCTGGAATGGTTCATCAACCTCCTCGCTGACCGATCTTTCAGAGTCGCGGTCGAATCGTCCCGCCAAGCATCTCCCATTCTCGCTTGGACGCTTTTCTCCTTTGGAGCGGACGATGCCTCCTAAGAATCAACCGCCGGATTCCGCGATTTCCAAGAACGTGTCTCGTCAATTGGCTTCGTGTGGATTGCGTGCTCCATGTCAGGTTCGGGTGCAAACACGCAAAGGCGAAGTCACGCTGACTGGCTTTGTGATTTACGCCCACCAAAAGGCGTCGGCACTCCAGACGATCCAGAAGGTCGAAGGCGTACGGCGCGTGATCGATCAGATGAAGATCCGCTCGCCGGTTAAGCACGATTACAAAACCTTGCCGCCGCTGCCGAAGCCGGCGATTGCTGAAACCGCCGCCGAACAGGCCGCAGCTGAAAGCGATGCCGCAGCATCCGGCGAAGAAAGCGCCACTGCGACGCCCGCCGCGGCCGAAGCTGTCCCACGGGCCGAAGAACCCAGTAAGCAAACCGCAACTCAGCCGATCGTGCCGGAGGATTTGTCGGATTCGACCGAATTCGAACTTGGCCCAGTTCCCGTGGTCCGGCGAAACAGCAACGCGCCAGCACACGAGTAACGACTTGAACGGGTGAGCCAGGTCGAACGCGCAGGTTCAATCCAAACGACGCTTCACCTGCCTGGCTGCAGCAAAACGATTCGTCGCCGCTCCTATGTTCGCCGAGCGATGAGGCCGTGTCCCTTTTGCCGCCTGGAGAGCAATCCGCCGTGGCTGAGATTTCGCTGACCCAAGACGGCACGGTCGTCGTGCTGCAGATCGCCGGCCTGTTACTGTGTTTGGCGATTGCAGTGACGATGTTCATCTTGGCCGCCATCTATGGCGGATTATGGTTCCAAGCCTTCATGTCGGGCGCTCGCATCCGGCTGCTCGAACTCGTCGGGATGAGCTTGCGCAACGTGGATGCGCGGCTGATTGTGCAGGCCAAGATCATGGCGATGCAGGCCGGGATTGGCAACGACCCGACGACCGGCATCACGACGCGACGGCTGGAGGCGCACTATCTGGCGGGCGGCAATGTGGCGGGAGTGATTAAAGCGATCATCGCGGCGCATCGCGCCGACATCGACCTGGAGTTCGACCGCGCGGCCGCCATCGATCTCGCCGGGCGCGATGTGCTGGGCGCCGTCCAGACGAGCGTTTATCCCAAGGTCATCGATTGCCCCGATCCGACTCACACGAAAAATACGACCCTCAGCGCGGTCGCCAAGAATGGCGTCGAACTGCGAGTTCGAGCGCGCGTCACCGTGCGGACCAATCTCGCGCAATTGATCGGCGGCGCCACCGAAGAGACGGTGATTGCCCGAGTGGGCGAAGGAATTATCACCTCGATCGGCTCGTCCGAGAGCCATATGGCGGTAATGGCCAATCCCGATCGCATTTCGAAGGCGGTCCTGCTTCGGGGCCTCGATTCACAGACCGCATTCGAAATCGTTTCCATCGACATCGCCGATATCGAAGTTGGGCAGAATATCGGCGCGCGGCTGCAATTGGAGCAGGCCGAAGCTGATACGCGCATGGCTCAGGCAAAAGCCGAGGTGCGGCTGGCGCAGGCCATGGCAACCAAACAGCAAATGCTGGCCCGGGTGGCCGAAAGTCGGTCCAACGTGGTGCTCGCCGAGGCGCTCATTCCCATGGCAATCGGCGAGGCTTTTCGCGCAGGACGCCTGCGAAACAAGCCGCTGCCGGCGATCTTGCCCCGCATCGCATGAGTCGCCAGGCGGCTTGCCCTGCGGTTCATCTCCCCCACATCGTTACGCCCAGAATTATCGCCGTCACGGCGAGAAAGATCGCCAATTTGACGATGGCGCGGCGAACGCGGTATTTGTCGACGTCGCCACAACGAGGGCAACGTCTGGCCAGCGCCGACATTGGTTGCCAACAGGCACGGCAATGGATAGGCGTCATCAGTTCAACCAATCAGCAGACGTCTCAAGAGCCGAATCGCGCCGCTCATTTGCGCCGACGTGCGCCCATCTGACGCTCGCGGTTGGCTTTGTCTCGAGCCGCTTTTTTGTCGGCCTTCTTGGCCGCTTTTTGCTCGGCTTTGCGCTCGGCATCCGTGAGTGAGCGGATCCGATCATGCGGCGGAACGTCTGGAGTCATGCTATGATCCTCTTCGGTTTGAGGCCCCCCTCGCGCGCCGCCCAATATCTCACTAGACCAGTCGGGCTCTTCTGTGCCAGGAAGCAAAACGCCGGAGCGACACGTTCTGCATCGCTCCGGCGTTCATGTTTAACTGCAAGCTGCTGATTGCGGCGTCTTAACGGCGACTGTAACCGCCGCGTCCGCCACCGCCGTAGCCCCCGCCGCCGCTACGCTCCTCGCGCGGGCGGGCTTCGTTGACGGTCAACGAACGACCATCGTGCTCCTTTTCGTTCAGCGCTTGAATCGCTTCCAAGGCAGCGTTATCGTTCGACATTTCGACGAAGCCGAAACCTTTGCTGCGTCCGGTGTCGCGGTCCTGAATTACCTGGGCGCTGCGGACTTCGCCGAACTGGCTGAACATTTCTTCCAAACTCGAGCTCGTCACGCTGTAGCTCAGGTTACCGACATAAAGCTTCTTACTCACCGTTCAACTCCTCGAAGACGGCACAACCGACCCGTTGATACTTTCCGGGCCGAAGCGAAAGGGGCCAAAGTGGTGGCCCGCCAGGAGGGAAAGGCGAGAGAGCAGCGAGCAAGTTCGCAAGAACACAAGGCACGTGTCGCGTCGTCAAACCGACCACTAGAAGTATAGCACATCCCCAGTTCCGAGGACATACCAGCCGGGAAAGTCTCGGCGCCCCGGCGCCCGCTCCCTGCCTGACGCTGCTGAGCGATTTATTCGTCGAGCTTCATACCCAAGAGTCGCATCTTACGATAAAGGTTCGAGCGATGCAGCCCGAGCAGATGGGCTGCTTCGTTCATGTTCCCGCCCGCACGCTGGATCGCTCGTTCAATGTGTTCAATCTGGAATTGTGCGGTCGCCTCGCTGAGCGGCAAATCGTGGCGGATATGGGGCGTACCGCTGGCAGGGCTGAGGATAAAGGCGGGATCATCGGCTTCAATCGTGTCGTCCGGGGCGAGATACGCCAGGCGTTCCATGAGATTGCGCAGCTCGCGAACATTGCCGGGCCACGAATGTTGCTGCAAACGCCGCCGCGCGCCGGCGGAAAGTTCCAGTGGCTTGCGGCGGGCCTTGTGGCAAAAGTCCTGCAAGAAATGTTCGGCCAGCACCAGCACGTCTTCGGGCCGCTCGCGCAAGGGTGGAATTTGCAGCGAGACGACATTCAAGCGGAAATAAAGATCCTGACGAAAGATCTTTTTGGTCACCATTTCGGCCAGGTCCTGATTTGTGGCCGCGATTACGCGGGCGTCTGTATGAATGGATTTCGACCCGCCGACGCGAACGACGATCTTCTCTTCCAGCACGCGCAACAGCTTCGATTGACCGCCCAGGCTGAGATCGCCGATTTCATCCAGGAACAGCGTGCCGCCCGAGGCGAGTTCGAACTTGCCGGGCCGCGACTCGCGGGCGTCGGTGAAGGCGCCTTTCTCGTGACCGAACAGTTCGCTTTCCAGCAGGGTTTCGCTAATCGCCGCGCAGTTGACGGCGATGAATGGCTGATCGCGGCGCGGACTTTGATAGTGGATAGATTGGCTGACGACCTCTTTGCCCGTACCGTTCTCGCCCAAGATCAGCACGGCCAGGTCGGTGCGGGCGACGCGGGCGATGGTCTGACGCAGCGTTTCCATGGCCCGGCTCTGCCCGATCAAACGCACGCCTTGCGACGCTTGCTCGGTAATCAACCGCCGCGTCTGCAGCAGGTTCTCGCGTTCCTGGGCGTTTTCCAGTGCAATCGCGGCCTGGGCCGCCAACTCGACGAGCGTGGCCTGGTCTTCGTCCGTGAAATTTCCTTGCCGCTTATTGATGGTTTCGAAGGCCCCGAACAGTTCGCCCCGGCGTCCGCGCAGCGGAACGCACAGCAGCGTGCGTGTGCGATAATGCAACTGTTCGTCGACTTGGCGATTGATCTGACCGCGATCGTCCGCCAGATCGACGCGATGCGGTTCGCCCGTCTGAATCACGCGGCCGACGAT
>JAICIG010000206.1 GCA_025924495.1 Pirellulales bacterium
GCATCATTTTCGACGGCAACATCCAATCGCTGGTGCTCGATTTTGTTTATAGCGATGAGCAAGCACGGGCAGTCTCCGTGCATTCGAGCGCCATCATCGAGGCCATTCGCAAGGTCTATGGCGCCGAGCGGCTGCTTAAAGAGCTCAAGCCATAGCGACAGTTGACGGGAAACCGTCTGGCAGCCTTGGCAGGACAGAGAAAGCAAAATGCGACGCATGGCGGCGACCAGCTCGATTGCGCAGCTTGTCTTGACCTAAGCGACGGCCTCGCCTAGGCTTCCTGCGTTTCGTTGCCCACCTCAGGCGAAGCAAGGATGCAGCTCGATCGACTCTTTCACCCCGCTGAAACTGCTACGGCTTCACAGCATAGAACGCCGCTTTCGCTAGGCATTTGTGCGGCGACCTTTGTGCTGTCGGTGTGGGCGATCGGCGGGGGGCTGAATGCACTCGGCGGCGGGCCGCGAAATGAGACGCTCGAACGAAAGTGGCATCAGTACAAACGGCAAGCTGAAGATTGCGACGTGCTGTTTCTTGGCACAAGTCGCATCTATCGCAATCTCGACCCCGCAGCTTTCGACAAGGCCCTCTACGAGCACGGCCTGCGTGTGCGGTCCTTTAACCTGGGCTTGCCGCGGATGAGTATTCTTGAAGCGCGGGAGCTCGCGGAGCGATTGGCCAGTCGTGGGCCGGGCCGGCTCAAGCTCATCGTCTTGGAGCCGACGTTATTCATCTTCGATCTTGACAATTGGACCTCCGATCGCGACCTGGCGACGCACGACTGGGTCGGGACACGTCTGGCGGTGGCTAATACGCTTGGGGCGGAGAGTCGCCGGGGCAGCGGGTGGCTCGATCGTTTGCATTATGCTTCGCCCCATGTGCTGAGCTTCGCTTGTCGCATCGTCAATCTCGGATTGGCCGCGCCGGCCGTCTTTCCGCCTTGCCGCCCGAGGTCTCAGACATCGTCTTCGTTCGACAGGGGCGAAAGCGCAGGCTTCGATCCGTTGCCCGTCAAGAATGATCTGGAGTCTGCATGGCGCGAGCGGTTTCAAAGGTTTCTAGCGTTGCCGAATCCGCCCGACTGGCGCGGCGCCGAGCTGAGCGATGCGGAGCTGGGTTGCCTCAAGCATCTGGTCGCTTGCATTCGCCAGGCAGGCGCCGAGCCGGTATTTGTACTCGGCCCGCGGCTCAAGCGCGATTCGCACACGGCGGCAGTGCTAGCCAGCCATGCTGAGCACTTTGACGACGTCCTGCTGCTGGACTATCTGCGCGGCCATACCGATGATCAGGTTTATTGCATCGAACGTTGGCACGACTTTGATCATCTCAATGCTCTCGGCGCGCAGGAGTTCTCTCGGCAGGTTGCCCGCGATCTGGCGCCTGCGCTAAGCAAAACGACGAATGGAGCTGGATTTGCGGTACAGAGGACCGGCAAGGGGTCGCCCCGCTTAATACCCAGAGAAACGAGCACGTCTCTGCAGCCGCGGATGCAAAGCGGAAGAAAGCAGTTTTAGCGACCCAGGCGGAGCACCCGCAGTGCTGTTTGTCGAGCTACGATTCTTCTTCTTTGCCGGCCTCGTGTATGGCGTCTATTGGCTGCTGCGCCGCAATGAGCTGCGTAAGGCCTGGTTGCTTGCGGCGAGTTATCTCTTTTACGGCGCCTGGGACTGGCGTTTCTTGGGCCTGATCGGGTTTTCGACGGTGCTCGATTACGCGATTGGGCGGCAGTTGGATCGTACTGAGTCTCAGCTCTGGCGCCGGCGGCTGCTCGGCCTGAGCGTGGCGGCGAATCTCGGCGTGCTGGGGTTATTCAAGTACTTCAACTTTTTCGCCGTCTCGGCGGCCGAGATGTTTCGGTTCTTCGGGTTTCAAGCCGATGCCGCGACGCTAGGAATCGTGTTGCCGGTGGGGATCAGCTTTTATACGTTTCAGTCGCTCAGCTACTGCGTCGACATCTATCGCAGGCAGATTTGCAGCGCCGATAGCCTGCTCGATTTTGCGCTGTATGTCGCCTTTTTTCCACAATTGGTCGCAGGGCCGATCGTGCGGGCCGCCGACTTTCTGCCGCAGTTGGACGCCGCGCGCGGTTTTGCCACGATTCGTTTTCAGCCCGTCTTGCTGATGTTCCTATCGGGCTTTGTGAAGAAGGCCTGTATCTCAGATAATCTGTCGCCTTATGTAGACCTCTACTTCGCCTCGCCGCGTGATTTCGACGCCGCGAGCGCCTGGTTGGCAATTGCACTCTACGCGATACAAATCTATTGCGATTTTTCCGGCTATTCCGAGATGGGCATTGCCTGCGCCGCGTTATTCGGTTATCGCCTGTGCGAGAACTTTCAGCAGCCTTATTTGGCGCCGAACGTGGCCGAATTCTGGCGCCGCTGGCACATCAGCCTGTCGACCTGGCTGCGAGATTATTTGTACGTCCCTTTGGGAGGTAATCGGGGCGGAGCCTGGCGGACGCGAAGCAATTTACTCGCCACGATGCTCCTGGGCGGCCTCTGGCATGGCGCCGCCTGGACGTTCGTTTTTTGGGGCGCTCTCCACGGGCTGGCGCTAATCATCCACCGCGAGTGGTCGCGAAGAGCCGATGGCTGGAAGACGCCTGCGGGCCCACGGAGAGTAATCGGACTTTTACTGACGCTCTACTTTGTCGGCGGCGCTTGGGCGCTATTTCGTGCGCCGGATGTAAAGACTGCCTGGCTGATTTGGCAGTCGTATGGCGGCCTCATCTCGCACGGCGCGACAAGCTTGCCCGCGTTGTTGTGGTTGCATGTAGCGTGTCTGGCAGCCTTGCACTGTGTCGCCCGTCGGGTTGATCTATACGAGCTCGCAGCAAAACTGCCGCAGCCCGCCTTCGCGGCTCTTTACGGCGCCTCGTTTGCCATCTGTCTGGCGCTGCTGCCGACGGGACATCGGCCCTTCATTTATTTCCAGTTTTAATCGCACTCCGCTGAAAGCTTAACTTTCGCGGTCGATCTTGATGCGCAGCTCTTTGAGTTGCCGTGCATCGACGGCGCCGGGCGCCTCGGTCATCAGGTCGGCGGCCTTCTGGGTTTTGGGGAAGGCGATGCAATCGCGGATGTTATCCAGCCCGCCGAACAGCATGACCCAGCGGTCGATGCCCAGCGCGATTCCGCCGTGCGGCGGCGCGCCAAACTGCAAGGCGTCCAGCAAGAAACCGAACCGTTCGCGCGCTTTTTGCGGATCGATCCCCAGCAACGAGAATACCTGTTGCTGCACCTCGTTGTCATGAATTCGGATCGTGCCGCCTCCGGCTTCAGAACCATTGATGACCAGGTCGTAGGCCTGCGCTCGGCATTTGCCCGGATCGGTGGCTAGCATGGCCAGGTCTTGCGGTCGCGGCGCAGTGAACGGATGGTGCATGGCCGCCCAGCCCCCTTCTTCGGCGTCGTAGGCGAACATCGGGAACTCGACGACCCACGAGCAGTGCATTGTGCCCGGTTCGTACAATCGCAGCTCTTCGCCGAACCGTTTGCGCAAAGCATAAAGCGCCTTGCAAGTGACTTCGAACGAATCAGCAACAAACAGCAGAAAGTCGCCCGGCTCAGCCTGCATCCGCTGGGCGATTTTGGTCAGTAACTCGGGGGCGAAATTCTTGGCCGTCGGCGAAGCCAGTGCGCCCCCTTCTTCGACCTTGAACCAGACCAGGCCTTTAGCGCCGAAGCTTTGCTTGACATACTCGGTCAGCTCATCGATGCCCTTGCGGGAGTAGTTGGCCGCCGCGCCTTTGGCATTCAGGCCGCGGACGCGCTGACCCGACTCCGCCGCTTCGCGGAAGACGCGGAACTCCGCCTCGCGCGCCAAGTCAGTGACGTCGACCAATTCCATGCCGAACCGCAAGTCGGGAGCATCGTGGCCGTAACGTTCCATCGCCTCGTCGTAGGTCATGCGCGGCAAGGGCAGTTTGACGTCGATGCCGAGGATGTCTTTCGCCAGTTTGGCGACTAGCCCGTCGATAATGCCGATGATGTCTTCGCTGTTGACGAACGACATTTCCACGTCGAGCTGGGTGAACTCAGGCTGGCGGTCGGCGCGCAAGTCTTCGTCGCGGAAGCAGCGCGCCACTTGCACATAACGGTCGTAGCCGGCGACCATCAGAATTTGCTTGTAGAGTTGCGGCGACTGCGGCAGCGCATAGAACATGCCGGGGTGTACGCGGCTGGGCACGAGATAGTCTCTCGCGCCTTCCGGCGTGCTGCGGCCGAGCATCGGCGTTTCGACTTCCAAGAAGTTGTGCTGATCGAAGTAATCTCGCATACCTTTGATCATGCGGTGGCGCAATGTCAAAGTGCGCTGCATCTCGGGGCGCCGCAGATCGAGATAGCGGTACTTCAGCCGCAGGTCCTCGCCCGGAAGATCCTTCGCGCCTGGTTGGAAGGGGGGCGTCTGGCACTTGTTGAGCACCTCGAGCCGGCTGGCGCGAAGCTCGATTTCGCCGGTATCGAGCTTCGGATTGACCGTGCCTTCCGGGCGGCGAGCGATCTTGCCGGTGACGGCGATCACAAACTCGCTGCGCAGCGTCTTGGCCGCCTCTTGAATGGCAGGGCCGGCCTCGGGAGCAAAGACAATCTGCGTCTTGCCGTAGCGATCTCGCAGGTCGATGAACAATCCGCCGCCGTGGTCGCGGTACGAATCAACCCAGCCGCAAAGCGTGACTTCCTGGCCGATGTGTTCGGCCCGCAATTCGCCGCAAGTATGAGTCCGAATCAATGCCGACTCCCGTTCAGTCCGGTTTGCCCGTGAGGGCTTATGAAATTCGCGAATTTCGTATTGTAAAGACCGTCACCCGGGGTGCCTAGGTTCGCGAGCCAATCTCTGCGATTTGCCGGGCTGTCGCGGCCGGGGCAATCGGTTCGGCCATTTCAATCCAGCGGCATTCGCTCAGGCTGCGAAACCATGTCAACTGCCGCTTGGCGAATTGTCGCGTGCGGGTTTTTACCAAAGCGATCGTCTCGGCCAGATCGCGCTGGCCGGCGAGATGCTCGAGCACTTCCCGATAGCCCAGGGCCTGCCGCGCGGTCAGGCTCAGATGCTTCCCTGCGGCAAGCAGGGCTTGCACCTCGGCCACCAATCCCGCGGCAAACATTGCTTCGACGCGCCTGTCGATGCGGGCGCAAAGCTGCTCGCGCGGCCAATCGAGCACGAACACGCGACAGGCCTCGGCTGGCCGAGCGGCATCGAATTGCTGTTGCCACTCGCTGATCGGGCGGCCCGTTTTTTCGTAGACTTCCAAGGCCCGGATCAGCCGCCGGGTGTCATTGGCATGCAACCGCGAGGCGGCAATGGGATCGACGCCTAGCAACTGCTGATGCAGCCACTCGCCGCCGCGGCTTTCCGCCTCGGTCTGCCAACGTTTCCGCAATGCCCAATCGGCGGGCGGCCCTTCAAAAATGCCTCGCAGCAAAGCTTTTAAGTACAGCGGCGTTCCGCCCACAAAGAGCGTTTGCCGGCCTCGGTTCGCGATCTCCGCTGCGGTCCTCTCCGCGGCAGTCAGATACTGGGCCAGACTGAATTCCTGGTCAGGCTCAATCAAATCGATCAGATGATGAGGAACTGCCCGCTGTTCCGCTGGCGTCGGTTTGGCTGTGCCGATGTCCAGCCCTCGGTAGACCGCCATGGAATCGAGCGACACGATTTCGGCATCAAGCCGCCGCGCTAACTCTAGTCCTATAGCGGTTTTGCCGCTTGCAGTCGGGCCGGAAAGGTACCAGCAATCGGCCAACGGTGTCGGAGAGACCATACAGAATTCTGACTTGACGTCGCCCGGCAGGCGAGAAGTAATGGAACAGGACGAGTTGAATTCGCGAACCTGCCGGCGCCCAATTGCTCCTAACCGCCGTTGGACCTACATTTTAGGTTTCTTGTAATCGCATTTGGGCGCGATTGTCTGCCCCGAGAAACCGACGACTTACTGATTTTGATCTGGCACGGTGCGTTTGGAAAGGCTGGCTGCGTTGAGCGATCAAGAAACAGTATTCTCCCAGTTGATGGGGACCATTGAAGCGCGCAGAGCCCAGCCTTCGGAGAAATCGTACACGAGCCAACTGCTCGCCGGCGGCGCGGCTAAAATCCGCAAGAAGATCGTCGAGGAAGCGGCCGAAGTCTTTGAAGCCGCCGGCAACTCAGAGCCGGCGGGCCGCGAAAAACTGATTAATGAATCCGCCGATCTCCTTTATCACTTGTTTGTGCTGCTGGCTTGCCGCGAAATCGGCCTGGGCGACGTGGAGGCGGAGCTGGCCCGGCGATTCGGAGTCTCAGGCCTGGCAGAGAAGGCCTCGCGGCAGAAGAATGCCGATGCCTGAGCATTTGTTTTCCTAAAGCGGCAATTCGAGTACGGCCGACGCCTTACTTGCCATCCAGTTTCACACTCTTGGGCTCAATTAGTTTTCGATGATGAATTTTCGCATTGGCGTGCCCAGCAAGGGCCGGCTCTCCGAACTGGCAGGCGAATTGTTAAAAGAGGCCGGCTTGAGTTTTCGACGTTCCGAGCGGAGCCTGTTCGCCCGCTGCCGCGATATTCCGATCGACGTTACGTTCCTGCGGACAGAAGATATTCCGGTGCTGTGCGCCGAAGGCGCCATCGACATGGGCATCACCGGCAGCGATCTGGTCGCCGAAAGCGGCGCCGAAGTATTGGAACGCCTCGATCTGGGCGTCGGGCAGTGTCGGCTGGCCGTTTGCGTGCCCGAGGAGAGCGAGATTCGCGAGCCGGGCGAGCTGCACGGTTGCCGCGTCGCCACCAGCTTTCCGCACAACACGCAGACCTATCTGGCAAAGCACGGAGCCACGGCGCACCTGGTGACCCTCTCGGGCTCGGTCGAAGTGATGATCGCCTTGGGAGTCGCGGAGGCCATTGTCGATTTGGTTGAGACGGGCAGCACGTTGGCGGCCAATCACCTGCGCATTCTCGATGAAATCGGCCGTTATCAGACCGTGCTCATTCAAAACCCGCAATGTAAGCAGACCGAGCTGGCCGATCGGGTCGTGCGGCGATTGGAAGGAGTGGTGATCGCTCGCAGTTATTCGCTGCTGGAATACAATGTGCCGCGGGCAAAGCTTCCGCAGGCGGAGCAGATTACTCCCGGATTCAATTCGCCGACGATCAGCTCGCTGGAAGATCCCGATTGGTGCGCCATCCGAGTCATGGTCAAGCGGAGCCAGATCATCGATATTATGGAACGGCTCGAAGCGCTGGGCGCCAGCGCAATCTTGGAGACGCAGATCACGAACTGCCGCCTATGACCAGGCGATTCGCGATGAGCGGCGACATGCTCGCTCAACAGCCGAGCGCTAGGCGTCCGGCTCTAGCCACCGCCCTCGATAGACTGTTCGCGGTTCTCCCGGCGGCGCGTCGAAGACCAGGTCGTGCGGATCGGGGACGTCGCGATCGGGCAGGGGAATGATCGCCAGGTTCGCGAGTTTGCCGGGTTCGATGCTGCCATACTCTGCGTCTTGACCGAGCGCTTCGGCGCCGCGCAGCGTGCCGAGCTCCAGAATCGTGCTGGCGGAGATTTCTGGATACGCTCTGCGAACGAATCGCATTTCTTCTAAGAGATTCAGATCGGGATTCGAGGCTCGGCTGTCGGTTCCTAAGGCGACGTTGGCGCCGGCGGCCAGCAACTTAGGCAATGGATGCCGAGCGTGTCCGAAATAGGCGTGAGTGCGAGGGCAATACACGACGCTGATCCGGTCGCGATTTCGTGCAATGAGTGCGATCTCTTCGTCGGTCAGGTAGTTTCCGTGAATGATGAGCGAGCGCGTATTGGCTTCGGTGAGGCGACGAAGGTAATCGAGCGGACGCGTCCCCTGCGGAATTGCCGTCGGGTCCCAGGCGCCTAGCTCCTCGAGCAGATCTCGAAACGGTCCGTCGCCCGAGTTCAGCAGCCGCAGTTCTTCGGTCGATTCCGCCAAGTGGAATGCGACAGGGGCGCGACACCCGGAAGCCAGAGAGGCGAGCTCGTCGAATAGCTCCGGATGCACCGTATAAGGCGCGTGAGGGCTGAGCCCGACTCGCCAACGGTCGGGCCTCGCAGCCAAATGCCGCCGGGCCTCCGTCAGCTTCGCCCCAGCGCGCTGGCGCGAAAGCCCAATTGCCTCCAGAAACAAAGTGGCGTCCAGCGGCGCGGCGCGAAACGTATCCTCGGACCAGTCGGGTTGGATGATCTCGCCAATGGCCGTCGTCCCAGAACGGATGACTTCATCCAGCCCCTGCTTCACTGGAGAAATGGCCGGAACGCTCCGCCCGCGGCGAAATTCGATGACGTGACGAATCCAATCGCAAAACGCCATGCCCGGCGTTCCGAGCGGCCGCAAGATGTCGCTCAATTCGAGATGGGTGTGCGAGTTGACCAGGCCGGGAATAATCGCGACATTGCCCAGATCAATGATGTCGCACTCGGCGGCGCTATGGCGCCCGACGGCGACGATTCGGTCTTGCTCGATGACGACGACGCCGCCGACGAGCGGCGGCGCCGTGATTGGAAATACGACACGGGCCTGAAAGGCGTTTCGTTCGGACGGCATCCGGCCACCTTACCCGACCGTGGCCAGAAGTTCAAAGCGCGCATAGCGAGCGCGGCTTCCTGCCGCCGCAGTGCGGTGGCGAGCTATTTCAAATCCAGTCCCAGCACGAACGCGTCAAGTTCCTGTCGTTTCTCATTGGCCTGCTCTTGTAACTTGGCCATCTCCATTCGCAGCTTTTCGACCTCGTCTTCTTGAGAGCTGAACTTCTTCACATATCGCAAATAAAGATCCGAATTGCGGTCGAGCTGGGCCATGTTCTCGCGAATGCGAGTTTGCTCTTGGGTAATCGCGGCGATCTGCTGCTCGGCCTGCTGGCGACGTTGCGTGAGCTGCTCGATTTCGCTCTTACGCTTGATGATCTCTTGTAGTGCTTGCTTGATCTCGTCGCTGACCTTGGGAGAGCGAAGGTAGACCTGGATTGCGTTCTGGTCGAGATTGTTGGCGGCGATCTCCTGGCTTACGACTTGCTCTTCTTCCACGGTGAGCTTGGCCGGTTTGCCGGGTTCGGCGGTCAAGGCGAAACGGTATAGGTCTCGGGTCTTTTCCGCCGGCTTTTCCGGAGCGACAAGCTTCCAACTGGCGTCGTAGGGATACTCGATCAGCAATTGCTTAGCCTTGCGCGAAGAGTTTTTCGCCGTATAGGTTTGCTCCCGCTGGAATTTTCGTGAGATGTGCAAAATACCTTTCGCCAGCCGCACCGAGACCAGTTGGTCGGGATGACCCTTGCTCTCGGTAGCCACTTCGGTATCAAGGTCGAGGGCATAGCTGACCAATCGTTCACTGCCCGGTTGCAGATCTTCAATGCGCGCATCCCCCGCGTAACTACCGCCGTCAAAGACAGTGATTGGCCCTTGCATCAGGTGTAAATCGGTCGTGTTCTTTAGCCGCAGCCCATTAAGAGGATGCTTGACCTGAACGTTGGGGTTGTAGATCGACAACTTCTCGCCCTCGACCTTATCGTTCACGATCGGCAGCATGGCTGACTGCTGCCGAGGCAGCGCCACCGGAGTATCGATCGCGTATTGGAACAACTCGCCCACATTGCCAGCCTCGGCAGCGGAGGCAACGCCGCCAGGTTCGCCGGCAAAGAACGCGGCGCCGGCTTTATCCTCTGCTCGAGCCATGCCGCGGGCGCCAAAACCGCCGAGGCCCCCGGCCGCAGACGCAGCCATCGGGGCCGGCGCCATCGGAGCGGCGCCCGCCAGCATGCGACGCTTGGGCGCCGCGGCCTTTTCGGCGAACTCTTCCTCGGCGCGTCCCAGGTCCTGCCCATATGTCTGCGGACGAAGCGAGGCGAACAACTCGGGTTCGACCACGGGCCGCGGCACGTAGAGCGGCTCGTACAAGTTCATAATGAACGAAATCGGCCGGCCGCTGACGAGCGTCAAGGAGACGTCTTTCCAGTCTTCCTCCGTCGTGTTCTCGACCAAGGCCCAGCCTTGCAAGAGGGGCTGGCCTTCGTCGTTGAGCACCAGACGATAGCTCGTCTTCCAGATCGGCGCTTCTTGAATGTAGCCGACGCGCACCTGGCGTTGGCCTTCGCCCAGAAAATTGAGCGTCACGCTCTTCTTGTCGGCGCTGTGCCCCAGCGCCAAGATCGTCAGCGCCTGCCTTAACTCGCGGTCGAGCGATTCATTGAGCAGCTTAATCCGGGCGATGCTGGCCAGCGGCAAGCTGCGCAGGCCTTCATCAGTGAGCAGGTTCAGAAATTCGTTTTCGACCGTTTCATTTTCGCCGACCTTCTGCTTGCGTTTTTCCACGCCGAGGATTGTGCCCACGATCTTGTTCGGGGCCTCCGCCTCAATTCTTTCGCCTCGAACCTGATCTAGCAGGTCGGCCAGGGTAGGATTGTCGGTCAGATCGACGGCAAAGGTCTTCAGCGTCTTGGTGATCGGATCGCGCGAGGCGTAGGTGACTGTCGAGATTCGTCCGCCGTTCAGATCCTGCACGACCATGCTCTTCAGCAAGTCGTTAACGTCGTCTACGTTGAATTTCATTTCGACCTGAGTGTCGCCTGTCACTTCGCCGTCGTGCTGGAAAAAGCCGACGCCGGAATTGAACATCACGACTTTTTTCAGCGGCAAGCGACTCACGGAGGGTTCCTCGGCTTGGATAAGTGCAACCCCCGACGTAGCCCACAGCCCGCATGCCAATACGAACCACAGCACGAAGTGTCTACGCCGAGTGATGACATCATACATGGATCGAAAGCTCCTGAGCGGTTGCTGCGTGCCAAGGCCCCGAAAGAAGGTCGTAGAATTGTAGCTTTTGACGTTGAGAGGGTGGCGAAAGTTCCCCGCTTGAGTGCCGGTTTTTACCGATGCGGCCGGATCTTCCGTTCGGCGCCTGGTCCTTCGTCAGCAAAGCCTGCGCCAACGACGTAAGCCCCGGAAAGTCAGGGGTCTGACAGAAGCCGCGCCGGTTTGATACGATGCTGCGTGCGGTGCGATGTGCGATCTTGCGCGCTCCGAGCTGGGCGGTCACGGAGTGCGTTGTGATCGGACGTCGCTGCAGCGGCGTCCAATCGGCGATTCTATTGAGAACCGCATGAACGGGCGTATTCGGCGCTGGCCACGCTCGCTTATCCCTGCTTGAAGGAGACCGATCATTATGGCACGAACCCCCAGCACGATGTTGCCCCTGGGCACGCCCGCGCCCGATTTTCGCTTGGCGAATGCGGTGGACGGCAAATTGGTCTCATTGGCCGATTTCGGCGGCGCTCCGGCATTGCTCGTCGTTTTTATGTGCAATCACTGTCCGTTCGTCAAACACATCGCGAGCGGATTGGCAGCACTGGCCTCGGAGTATCAGAAACGCGGCGTCGCCGTCGTCGGCATTAACTCCAACGACACCCAGGCCCATCCCGATGATGCTCCTGAGAAAATGGCCGCCGAGGCCAAAGCTCGCGGCTATACGTTCCCGTATCTGTTCGACGAGACCCAGAGCGTCGCCAAATTCTATCATGCCGCTTGCACGCCGGACTTTTTCCTGTTCGACCGTGAACGCAGGCTGGTCTACCGCGGCCAGCTCGATGCGAGCCGGCCCGACAGCGGCATTCCAGTGACTGGCCACGATTTGCGAGCCGCGCTCGATGCGGTATTGGCGGGCCGGCAGCCCGCCGCAGATCAGAAGCCGAGCATTGGCTGCAATATCAAATGGAAGCCGGGCAACGAGCCCGATTACTATGGCCACGTGCCTGTTAAGTCGTAGCGGGCCGGAATGCGGTTGCGACGAAGCAAATACCTGGAGACTTCATGGCAGCTTCTTCTCCGTGGATCGTTGAGACCAGCGATGCCGATTTTCAGCGCGACGCGATCGAACGCTCGCGCGAGCGGCCTATCGTGCTCGACTTCTGGGCCGAGTGGTGCGGTCCGTGCCGCATGCTGGGGCCTGTGTTGGAACAATTGGCAATCGAGGCGGACGGCCAATTCCTGCTGGTCAAGGCCGATGTGGATCGAGCGCAGCAGGCCGCGGCTGCGCTCAATGTCTCTTCGATCCCGGCGGTGTTCGGACTTCGCGATGGCCGAGTGATCGACCAATTCGTCGGGGTGCTGCCCGAGCCGCAATTGCGCGAGTGGCTGAACAGATTGCAGCCCAGCCCCGCCGAGCGGCTGTTGTCCGAAGCGGCAAGTCTGGAAGCGTCCGATCCGAAAGCTGCCGAGGCGAAATTGCGCAAGGCGTTAACTCTGGCGCCACGCGATGATGCGATTAAAATCGCCCTGGCGCGGGTTCTATTGGCGCAAGATCGCGTCGCCGACAGCGAACAACTCGTCAACGAACTTGCCGCGCGAGGATTTCTGGAGCCGGAGGCCGAAGTCCTGCAATCGCAATTGTTTTTGCGGCGGCTGGCGGACGAGGCGGGCGACGTGGAAAATGCTCGAGCGGCGCTGGAAGCGGCGCCGAACGATCGCGAAGCCAAGTGGCGGTTGGCGCGGGCGCTGGCCGGCCAACGGCAGTTCGAAGCAGCTTTGGAGCAAGCCTTGCAACTCGTACAATCCGACCGCAAAGGGTACGGCGAACAAGCTCGCGAACTCATGGTCCAATTGTTCCGCGCCCTCGGCTCCGACCATGAGCTGACATCGACTTATCGAAGAAAACTCTCCAGCGCATTGTATTAGTCTTTTTCACAGGATGACCGATGGCTGACGAAATCGATTATGAAATCTTTGGCGAGGAGATGCAGTATGTTGAGGTCACGCTCGACCAGGGCGAGATGGTGATCGCCGAGCCCGGCATGATGATGTACATGACGGCCGGCATTCAGATGCAGACAGTGTTTGGCGATCCCTCGGCAAAGTCGGGCGGGTTCTGGAGCAAAGTCGCCGCGGCCGGCAAGCGGGCGATCACCGGCGAATCGCTGTTCGTCACGACATTTACGAATCCATCCGCGGCTCGCGAAACGGTCGCCTTCGCGGCGCCTTATCCGGGCAAGATTCTGCCGATGCACCTTGACCAACTCGGCGGAGAGTTAATCTGCCAGAAGGACGCTTTCGTCTGCGCGGCGCGAGGCATTCAGATCGGCATTGCCTTTCAAAAGAAGTTCGGGGCCGGGTTATTCGGCGGCGAGGGTTTTATTATGCAGCGGCTCACCGGCGACGGCATCGCGCTAGTGCATGCGGGCGGCACCATGATGCGACGCACGCTCCGGCCCGGCGAGATGCTCAAACTGGACACCGGCTGTTTGGTAGCCATGACCCCGAGCATTTCTTACGATGTGCAATTTGTGGGCGGCATCAAGAACACGTTGTTTGGCGGCGAGGGACTGTTCTTTGCGACCCTGACCGGGCCGGGCGAGGTGTGGTGCCAGTCGTTGCCCTTCTCTCGGCTGGCGGGCCGTGTGCTAGCGAATGCCCCGCAAAGCGGCGGCAGTAAAGAAGAAGGCTCGCTCCTAGGCGGCATCGGCCGGCTCTTGGACGGGGACAACAGCTA